>CAZFXD010000088.1:11770-17495 GCA_964522795.1 uncultured Myxococcaceae bacterium | reverse complement strand
GCCTGAGCGCGCGTCATCAGCGCTCGAAGGCGCGACGCTCGCTCGCGGCTCTTGACCGCGAACGAGGTCGCAGACCCGCAATTACATGATGCTGAAGTCGTGACCGCGCACGGTCTTGCGACCGTTTGCCTTGGCGCGCTTGGCCGCCTGATCAAGCAACCAGTACACGTAGGCGTTGAGCGAGTCCAACGCGTCTCCGGCCGTGTTGCAGCCGGCCTTCTTCAGAATGGCTTTTGCTTTGCTGGCGATGACGAGCGGTTCCTGTTTCTTGGCCATGAGGCCTCCTTTGGTGCTGCGAGGAAGACCGGAGGGTATGGCCCCGCCCGCCCGAGGTGGAGTCAAAACTGACGCCTTCGCGGGTTTCAAAAATGTGAGAGCGCCGCGCCGGGCCGGAGCCCCAACGTCAGTTTTTTGAGGCTTCGCGGTCCATTCCGGCCGCGCTCCGAGGGCAACTCCGCGCAATCGCGGCTGGCGTCGTTCTTGCTCAAGGGAGCGCGACATGTTCACCAAATGCCTCCCCGTGGTCACCTTGTTGTTGCTGCTGAGCGGATGCCGGGACGGGCGTCTGGGCGAAATCGACCGACAGTTCCGCGCGTCACCCGACACGATTCTGGTGCCGCCGACCTGGGTCGGAGACGAAGGAACGGCGGTGGTGACGGCCTCGAACCTCTCGCGCTCGAGCCTCACGGTCTCCTGGACGCTCGAGGGGGGCTTCACCACCGACGAGCACGTCGCGACCCTGGCCGCGGGGGAGCAGCGCGCGGTCACCGTTCGATTTCGCCCTCAGGGCGCGGGCGTCTTCTCGGGGACCATGACCTTCGACACCCCGGTGGGGCAGGCGGCGGTCCGCATCGAAGCCACCGCGGCGCAGGTGCCCTCGTGCGCCCCGTCTTCCGAGTGCCGTGACTCGCACTTTGACCGGGCCACCGGCCAGTGCGTCACCACCGAGGTGAACGAAGGAGGAGCGTGCGGTGTGGCGAACCTGTGCTTGTCGAACGCGCGCTGCGTGAAGGGGGCGTGTCTGGGCGTGCCCACCAACTGCGACGACGGCAGCGTGTGCACCGCAGATTCCTGCAACGCCCAGCTCGGGTGTCTGCATGAAGCCACCACCGCGAGCTGCCCGGCGACGAACGACCCGTGCAAGGCGCCCACCTGCGACCCGGCGACGGGGTGCGGCGTCGCCAACGTGGCTGACGGAACGCCCTGTGGGTCGGTGGATTGCGCGACCGCCAACATCTGCCTCAACGGCGCCTGCCAGGCGGTCGTCCCCCCTGACGGGTTCGAGTGCTCCGAAGCGTCGCCGTGCCAGGGGGCCGGGCATTGCATGAACAAGACCTGCGTCGCGCCGTCGCCGGCGCCGTTGTCGACGGAGTTCTCACTGACCGCCGCGTACGAGTCGAGAAACCCCGGCCTGACCGATGAAGACGGCAACGTGTACTGGACAGAAATCACGGTGCCGCAGTGCCCGGACCTCATCTGCCCGCCGCTGGTGGATGGTGGCGCGGGCCCGTGCATGACCTTTGAGTGCGACCCGGTTCGAACCGCCCAGTTGGTCTCCGTCACCCGGGCCGGGCTTCCGCGGTACCGAACGACCCTGTGTCAGCAGGCCGTGGGGGGGGCGTGCTCTGAGTGGGTGTCCGCGTCGACGCGAATCATGTGGGGGAAGGACCGAATCATCGGCGTCAGCGACGAGGGCACCGTCGTGGCCGTGGACGCATCGACCGGCGCCATCGCCTGGAAGCAGGACGTTCGAGCCTGGGTCCCCGGTGCGGGCAGCATCGTTCGCGTTCGGGACGCCGCGCTCAACGCTCAGCGGGTGCTGGGGCTGGTGGTCATGCGCGACCACGGTGGCACGACGAGCGCGAACGCCGTCGACGCTGGCGCGGCGCGGGTCTCGGCGCTGGTCCTCGTATCGACAGGCGCCGGCGCGCTGATTCGCCTGATGCCGGCCGACGCGGCGAACGAGTGGGAGTACCTCGCCTTCCGGGCCGACGGTTCGCTCCTGGCCGAGGCGTCGCTCGAGGCGGCCAGCGACAAAGCCTCGCCGGGCGGTTGCCTCTCACAGGGCGAGGCCGACCAACCCGGGCTGGGAACGGCGGCGCCGTGTCAGACGCACTCCGCCACGTCGGCGTTCACCTCGAGTGGAGACCGCCTGTGGCGCTCGGAGCACTGCCGGGCGGCCGCCCCCGTGGCGCCCATCGGCGCGAGAGCCTTCACCCGGACCGGGTGGTTTTCAGCCACCGACGGACAGCCGTGGGCGTCCGTCCTCGACGGTGGTGTGTCGGTCCTGGGAAATGGCACGTCAACCTGGCTTCAGTCTCGAGACCTCACGCCCCTGGCCGTCGCCGACGTGTGGCCATGGCCGACGACATGGTCGCTGTTCTCGGGAAACGGCAGCACCACGCTGGCGAGCTACGGCGCTCACACCACCGAAGCCCTGCTCACGCGGCAGGGGGACGCGCTGGTGGTGACGCGCGACGGCGGCCCGGGCGCGATGAACCCTGGCCCTTGGGAAGTGGTCGCCACCCGGACCGACGGCGGAACCCGTTTTCGCTGCCAACTCCCGTTCCCCCATGACTCACTGGAGCCCTGGCTCGGCGTCGGCTCGTTCTTCACGGTGAAGAAGGGCGTCCTCACCCTGCAGGTCAACCAGGACTGCCCCTACTGCCTGCACGGGGTCGCGCCTCGAATGCAGGGCTTCGCGCTGCCCGGGGTTGAGATTTCGACCGACGGCTGGTCGGCGGCGAGCGGAGGCCTGCACCGCGCGTCTCGAGAGGGCCGCTGACGGACCTCCCGCCACCGCGTGACAACCACGCAGTGGGACTTCCCATGCGACTGAAGACGGTGAACGATGGGCCCGTGCGCGTCTCTCGTCACGCTGGGGTCCATCGCCACCACCACGCCGCATCCGCGGTCCGCTCCGACAAACCTCGTCGGCCACGGGCAGAGGAGAAGCCCGAGCGGCGGGGGGAGCGCGCGGCGTTGTCGGTGGACGCTCCAGCGGAACGACGGGGCAAGGTCCATCGCGCGTCGGCGGTGGCGGTCAACTTCGTCGAAGGGGTCGATCGGGGCCTTCACCTCACGCCCGAGCTGGCGAAGGGCCGCCGCGACTTCATGCTCAAGGGAGCGCAGGAGTTCTTCCGCGCGAACCCGGCGCTGTTTCACTACGACCTCCAGCACGAATACGCCGGCCTGGCCCAATTGCTCCCGCGCGCGGCGCCGCGACTGACGATTGCTGGCGACCCACACGTCTTCAATTTCGGCACCGTGCGCGGCGACGACGGAAATCCGGCCTGGGGCTTGAACGACTTTGATCAGGCCGTGGTGGCGTCTTGCGAAGCCGACCTGGAACGCCTGGGCGCCAGCCTGGTGTTGGTAGGGAAGGGTGACCAGCTCTCGGGGCCGCAGCTGCGTCGCGTGGTGCACGCGGCCGCCGAAGCCTACGCGAAGGAGATTCACCGCCTCGCCGCGGGCAAAGGCGACACCGACCCGTACATCAAGAGGGCAGATGCCGCGGGTCCGGTGAAGCACCTGGTCGAACTCATCGTGGACACGGGGCGAAAAGCCCGCGTGGAAGCGCTGGGCGTGCACGGCGACCGCTTCAAGAAAGATGACCCCACGCTCGGCCGGGTGACGCCCGAGGTTCGCGCCCAGGTCGAAAAAGCCCTGGAGTCCTACGCCCAGCGCCTGCCTGCGGGCATGAAGGTCAAGGTGCCGCTGGTCGTGCTCGACGTGGCGGAGAAGCTGGGGAGCGGAGGCTCGAGCTTTGGCCTGCCTCGCTACAACGTGCTGGTGGAGCGCCTCGGCGGGCTGCCGGTGGTGCTCGAGCTCAAGTCGTGTCCCCCCCAGCCTACCGGGGGCACGCCGTCGCAACTCGACGCCAACAGCGCGCCGCGCATCGTCTCCAACTGTGCGGCCCTCGGCGGGCTGAAGAACCCACTCACCGGCTACACCACGCTCAACCACCGCTCCTTCCTCGTTCGCGAGCGCGAGCCGGAGCGTGGCGCGATTCGCGTCGAAGAGCTGAAGACGCTCGAAGACTTGAAGAGTACCGGTGAGCAGGCGGCGGTGGTGTTGGCACGAGCCCACGCGGCCTCCCGTGCGGCGCCGGCCATCGACGGCTGGGTGGCCGGCGACACCAAAGCGCTCGGCCGCGCGCTGGCGAAGTTCTCGCTCAACTACGCCGCTCAGAGCGAAACCGACTGGACCGCGCTGAAGAACGCCTGAACGCGGCGCGCCACTGAAAAACCCGGGCGAAAAATTGCGGGTGCTACATGCCGTGACATCGTCGACGGCATGAAACGACGAGCCACGCTTCGACAGGTTGTGCGCCTCCCGCTGTCCTTCGGTCGCAACATGGCCGCGCTGACGGCCGATGTCTCTCGCGGAGGTTTTCAGGCCGAGCTCCAGCAGCCACTCCCCGTGGGTGCACCGGTGGACGGCTTCTTCCTCATGGGTGACGACGAAGTTCCCTTTCAGGGCCGCGTGCAGTGGGCGGTGTTGGGCCACCCACAGCTGATGTTCTCCAGCCGCGTGGGCATCGAGTTTCAAGAAGTGCCGTTCGCGCTCGAACAGTTGTTCCGAAACCTGGAGAAGCGGAAGAAGCGCCTCAAGCGGCCGGCCGCCCAGCCCTAGCGTTCTGGCGTCGATCCCGAGTCGCGGTTCGCGCGAGCAAACGTCAACACCCATACTTTCGAGGCGCCGGCCTGGAGCAGGGCCTGTGTGGCTGCTCGCGCGGTTGAGCCCGTGGTGTACACATCGTCGAGGAGAAGCACGGCGCGGCCATCGAGGCGCTTTCGGGTCGAGAACGCGCCCGAGACATTCTGGTGCCGCTGCGGCTCCGAGAGCCCCACCTGCCGCTGCGTGGCTCGCGAGCGCCACAAGACGTCGTCGACCAGGGTTCGCCGCGAGAGGCGTGCCAGCTCCCCACCGAGCAGCGCGGCCTGGTCATACTTGCGCGAGCGGTAACGTTCATCGTGGAGCGGCACCGGAACAATGTCGCGTGGGGCGTCGGCCAGAAATGCTTCGGCGCGCCAGGCGAGAATGGTGGCCAGGGCCCGCGCCAATTCCGGGTGATCTTCGTACTTGAAGCGATGCACCGCGCGGGCAATCGCGCCGTCGTGCTCGAACGGCGCGTACGCGCGCTCGAACGGCGGAGGCGCTGAACGACAGGCGGGGCACGCGCCCTCGTAGCGCCCCGGCTCCCCACACTGAGCGCAGGCCGCCGAGGGAATGGCCTCGACGAGCGCTTCGCACTCCTCACAAAACTGCGGCTCAGCGTCGACCAGTGCGCCGCAGCCCGGACACTGGGGCGGCAGCAGCACGTCGACCAGCGACTTCATTCGAATAACCCGAGCCGGTTCATCTCCGGCGGTTTCTGCAGACCCATCACGGTGCAGAGGGTGGGCGCGATGTCGGCCAGCACCCCGCGCTTGAGCCGCATCCCGCGGTAGTCGGGGTGCGCCAGAATGAAGGGAACCGGGTTCAAGGTGTGCGCGGTGTGCGGCTCGCCCGTCACCGGGTCCACCATCAGCTCGATGTTTCCGTGGTCCGCTGTCACCACCATCGCCCAGCCGGCCTTCTCGCAGGCCTTCCACATCTCCCCCACGCACTCGTCCACCACCCGCACGGCCTGGAGCGCCGCGGGGAGCACCCCGGTGTGGCCTACCATGTCGGCGTTGGCGAGATTGACGAGCGCGAACTCAAGCGTGCCCGACCCAAGCTT
>CAZFXD010000088.1:0-11670 GCA_964522795.1 uncultured Myxococcaceae bacterium | reverse complement strand
GGCCCGAAGGCCACGGGGAGCTGGGTGAAGGTCTCGTCGTACTGCGTGAGGCAGACGTAGCGGCCGAGCGACAGACCGTCGCGGTCGAACTCCCGAAAGTCGGGGAAGGCGAGTGCGCGGGTGAGCTCTCGCGCCCGGTCGGCGCGGAAGTTGAAGAACATCGCCACGTCGCCATCGCGCATCACGCCCACCGGCTCGGCGTTGCCCGAGGTGATGACGCTGGGTTTGACGAACTCGTCGGTGACGTTTTCAGCGTAGCTCGCAGTGATGGCGGCCTCGGCCGAAGGAAAGCGCGGGCCCTTCCCCCGCACCACGGCCTGATAAGCCAGCGCCACCCGGTCCCAGCGCTTGTCGCGGTCCATGCCGTAGTAGCGGCCTCCCACGGTGGCGATGCGACCGGTGCCCTGTTCCTTGAGGAAGCGCTCCAGCTCGTTGATGAAGGTGAGCGCGCTCTTCGGTGGCGTGTCGCGCCCGTCGAGAAAGGCGTGGATGTAGACCGACTTCAGCCCGACCGCCCTGGCGGCGCGGACGAGCGCGTAGAGGTGTCCCATCGACGAGTGCACGCCGCCGTTGGAGACCAGGCCGAGGAGATGAAACGCCACACCGTCAGCTTTGGCCTTCTCCATCGCCGCGCGAATCACCGGGTTGTCGAGGAGCCCCCGCTCCTGCTCACAGGCGCGGTTCAGGCGAACGAGGTCCTGGTACACGATGCGGCCGGCGCCGATGTTGGTGTGACCGACTTCGGAGTTGCCCATCTGCCCCTCAGGCAGCCCCACCGCCAGCCCGCTGGTCTCCAGCTGGGTGGTGGGAAAAGTCGCCGTCAGCCGGTCCATGTTGGGAGTGCCGGCGAGCAGAATGGCGTTGGCCTCACGCTCACTGCGCAGGCCCCAGCCATCGAGCACGACCAAAAGACACCGGTGTTTGGGCCCAGCCATGGCCCCGGGAGATTAGACCAACCCCGGCCCGGACGTTTTGCGACTTCGCCGGGTGGACCCGGAAATTACGGAGGGCCGCAGACGCTGTTCTTGCAGACCGTGCCCGGCCCGCAGACGACGCCGCAGGCTCCACAGTTGGTGTTGCTGAAGGGCAGGTTGTAGCAGGAGTTCCCGCACTTGGTCAGACCCGGGCTGCACACGCACGAGCCGTTCACGCAGTTGATGTCGGTGAAGGGGCCCACGCACTGGGTGTTGCACGAACCGCAGGCGTTGCGGTCGTTGCTCAGGTCGCGGCAGATGTTGCCGCACGCGGTGAGCCCGGCGGAGCAGGTGCATGCGCCCGCGATGCACAGCGTGGTGCCGCTGCAGGTCTTCCCGCAGCTCCCGCAGTTGTTGCGGTCGCTCTGCAGGTCGCGACAGATGCCGTTGCAGACGCCCTTGCCGCCCGTGCAGTAGCAGATGCCGCTCACGCACACTTCACCGTTGGCGCAGCGGTGGCCGCACGTGCCGCAGTTGTTGATGTCGCTGTCCAGGTTCTCGCACGTCTCGCCGCAGGCTGACTGGGGCGCGGGGCAGTTGGCGATGCACACGCTGTTCTCACACAGCTGGCCCGTGGCGCATTTCTTCCCGCAGCTCCCGCAGTTGTCGGCATCGGACCGCGGGTCCACGCAGGTATTTCCACAGCGGCGGAAGGCGCCGTTACATTGGCACTGGCCGTTGTTGCAGAAGCCGTTGGTGCCACAGCTGTTGCCACATGCACCGCAGTTGTTGGCGTCAAACCCGGTGTTGGTGCAGGTGCCGTTGCAGTTGGTGTTGAGGGGGAAGGTGCAGTTGGTGACGCAGTTTCCGAAGCTGCAGGCCTGACCCGCGGCGCACGCCTTGCCGCAAGTGCCGCAGTTGGCCGTGTCGGTGCGGGTGTTGGTGCAGGTGCCGTTGCAGTTGGTCAGGCCCGCGCCGCAGACGCACGCCCCGTTGACGCAGCTCCCGGTGCCGCACGTCTTGCCGCACGCCGAACAGTTCTGCGGGTCGTCGACGAGGTTGACGCACTGGTTGCCGCAGCGCACGTACCCCGGGGGGCAATTGAGGGCGCACTTCCCGGCGACGCAGGTAAACCCGGCGACACAGGCGTTGCCGCAGCTGCCGCAGTTGGCCGCGTCCTTCTGGGTGTCCGTGCAGGCGCCGCCGCAGGTGGTTTGACCGGACGGGCAGGCACATTGGCCCGCCTGACAGGTGGTGCCGTTGCCGCAGGTGACGCCGCAGCCGCCGCAGTTGTTGTTGTCGTCGGTGACTGGAATGCACGCGCCTCCACAGAGCGCCTGGCCCATGGGACACGCGCATTTTCCAGCGGAGCACACCTGGCCGCCGCCGCAGGCGTTGCCGCAGAAGCCGCAGTTGGCGCCGTCGGTCTGCGCGTCGATGCACTTTCCGGAGCAGAGCAGTTCGTTGGCGCCGCAGACGCACGCGCCGTTGGCGCACGTCGTCCCGCCCGTGCACTGTTTGCCGCAGACGGAGCAGTTGTTGTTGTCCTTGGAGACGTCGGTGCAGGTGCCGGCGCACAGGGCCTGGCCCGACGGACAGACGCACGCACCGCCCACGCACGAGGTGCCACCGGCGCAGGCCGTGCCACACGCCCCGCAGTTGTCGGAGTCGGTGGCGGTGTCGACGCAGGCCCCGCTGCAGTTGGTGGTGCCTGTCTTGCAGTTGAGCGCGCACGTTCCGGCGCTGCACACCTCCGTCGAAGCGCAGGTCTTGCCGCAGGTGCCGCAGTTCTTGGGGTCGCTGGGCAGGTCGACGCAGACGCCGTTGCAGTTGGACTGACCGGTGGGGCACTTGCACAGGCCGCCCGAGCACAGCTCGCCCGCGACGCAGGCCTTGCCGCAGGCACCGCAGTTGGCGAAGTCGCTCGCCGTGTCCACGCACGCGCCGCCGCAGTTGGTGGAGCCCGCGGAGCAGGACGACTCGCACTTCGCCTTGTTGCAGACCTCGCCCGCGCCACAGGCGACGCCGCACCCGCCACAGTTTTTGGGGTCCGTGGAGGTGTCGATGCAGGCGCCGCCGCAGTTGAAGGTGCCCGGGTCGCAGGCGGTGGTGCACACGCTGTCCGAGCACACCTGGTTGTTGGGGCAGGCTTTGCCGCACCCGCCGCAGTTTTTGGGATCATTGGTGGTGACGACGCACGCGCCGTTGCAGCTCGTCTCTCCCACCCCGCAGTTCGACTTGCACACGCCCGCGTTGCACGACTCCCCGGCTGAACAGGTGATGCCGCACGCGCCGCAGTTCTTCGAGTCGGCCGAGACGTCGATGCACGTGCCGTTGCAGCGCTGTTGGCCCGTGGGGCACTGACAGGCGCTCTGGTCGCACTTCACGCCCACCGCGCAGGCGGTGCCGCAGGCCCCGCAGTTGAGGGCGTCGTTGCGCGTGTCGGTGCAGATGCCGCTGCAGCTGATCTGCCCGAGGCCGCACTGCACGGCGCACGCGCCGCTGTTGCAGACTTCGTTGTTGGCGCAGGTCTTTCCGCACCCGCCACAGTTGTTTCGGTCATTCCTTGCGTCGACGCAGCTGGTCCCGCACTGGAGCTGGCCCGTGGAGCACGCGTTGACGCACACCCCGGCCTGACAGAGGCTTCCCGCTCCGCAGGCAGCGCCGCAGGCGCCGCAGTTGGCGGCGTCGGTGTCGGTGGAAGTGCAGACGCCGTTGCAGACGGTCAGGGGCGCGTTGCAGCCGCAGGCCCCGTTGTTACACGTGGCCAGGCCCCCGCAGGCCGTCCCGCAGGCGCCACAGTTGCTCTTGTCTTTGAGCGTGTCGACGCAGGCGCTCTTGCAGTTGGTGAAACCCGCGCTGCAGCTGGCGACGCACGTCCCGCTCTGACAGACCGCGCCGGGGTCGCAGGCGGTGCCGCACGCGCCGCAGTTCTTCGGGCTCGAGGCGAGGTCCACGCAGTCGGTGCCGCACTTGGTGGTGTCGGAGGAACAGGCCGGACCCGGGTCCTGCACGCAGCGCTGGGCCACACAGGCGAAGCCTTCGGGACAGGGCGGGTCATCGGCCGCGCCGCAGAAGTAGGGGAGCGTCTTGGAGCACGAGGTTCCGAGGACGAGCAGCGAGCACAGCGCGAGGACCGCGTGGCGGGAAAGCGGGAGTTTTGTGTTCATCCGGGCACCGGGGGCTATCGGCCGTCGAGGTAGCGAAATCTTACGTGGGATCAGTGTCCTTGACGAAGATCGCGACACCTTACTCCCGGCTGTCGCCGGCCTGTCGGCGCCACACCTACACCCACTTCAGCGGTGGTACGGCTCTTTGCGAATGATGCTGAAGGCCCGGTAGAGCTGCTCGAGGAAGACCAACCTCGCCAGCCGGTGCGGGAGCGTCATGGCGGAGAGCGAGAGGGTGAGGGCCGCCCGGGCACGGACCCGCTCGTCGAGGCCGTCGTCTCCTCCGATGACAAACGCCACGTCGCGGGCCGACGCCTGAGCCTTCTGCACCCACGCGGCGAAGGCTACGGAACTCAAGGCCTGGCCCCGCTCATCGAGCGCCACCAGCGTGTCTTTGTCCGTCAGTTTCTTGAAGATGGCCTCGGCCTCGTCGGCCTTGGCGCGGTCGCCGGAGTTCTTCGACTCTGGCAGCTCCACCAGCTCGAACTTCACCGCCCGCGAAATGCGCTGGGCGTATTCGGTCACACCAGCGGAGAAGAGCCCGCCGCGGTCCTTCCCAATGGAGAGCAGCCGGATCTTCAGGAATGCACCCGTTCCTTCGGGGCTCCGGCCCAGAGGGAATCGAGGTCGTAGAATTCGCGCGCGTTGGTCTCGAACAGGTGCGCCACCACGTCGCCGTAGTCGAGCAGCAGCCAGTTGCCGCCGTTCTCACCTTCACGGCCGAGCGGCAGGTGACCGTCGGGCTTGAGCTTGCCCTCGATGCCTTCGGCCATGGCGTCGAGCTGGCGGTCGCTCTCGCCGGTCGCCACCACGAGGTAGTCGGCGTACGAGGTGCGGCCGCGCACGTCGTAGATGACGACGTCCGAGCCCTTCTTCTCCAGCACCGCGTCGGCCATAGAACGCGCGAGGTCCCGCGCGGCAGCGTTCTCCGGCACGCGGGCCGGGGTGCGCACCGCGGCCAGGTGCCTGGCGGCGCGCTTGCTCCCCGCGGCCTTCTTCAGCGGCGGAAACTTCTTCAGCGGCTTCTTGCCCGAGCTCTTCGCCGGGCGCTTGGCCGCATGCTTGCCAGAGGGTTTGGCGGCGCGCTTCGTGGGGGGGCCTTTTTTCACCATGGCGCCTTGTATCGAGAAGTGGGCGCGGGCTCCACTTTGGCGATTGATCAGAACCGGGCGATTCGGTCTATGGAGCGGCCATGGACGAGCGCGAGGAACAGTTCCGCAAACTGGCCGAGGAGTTTCCCGAGTCGCCCCTGGGGCACTTTTCGCTGGGGAAGCACTACCTCGACACCAACCGCGCGGCGCTGGCGGTGGCGTCGTTGGAGCGCGCGGTCGATCGCGACCCGGGGTACGCCGCCGCCTGGGTGGCGCTGGGTGATGCCCTGGGGTTGATCAACGACGCCGACAAGGCACGGGCGGCGTATGCGCGGGCACTCGAGACCCCATTGGGGCGACGCGACCAGAGCCTGCAAGCCGACGTGGCCGACCGAATCGCCGCCTTGTAGCCGCTACTCGAAATTGAGCGCGCGTTCGAAGTCGGCCGGGTTGCTCGCCGCGGCCCGAGCCGTTTCGAGCGTAATCACGCCCTTCTTGAACAACTCGGTGAGGTGCTGATCAAACGACTGCATGCCGTACTGTGAGCGGCCCTTCTCAATCACGTCTTTGAGGGCCGACGTCTTCTCGGCGTGCATGATGTGCTCCTGCACGGTCTTGGTCTGCACCATGATTTCAAGCCCCAGCGCGCGGCCTTTGCCGTCGGCCTTGGGGAGCAGGCGCTGACACACCACGCCCTTGAGCGAATCGGCCAGCCGCATGCGCACCATCGGCTGCTCACTGGCGGGGAAGACCGAGGCCAGACGGCCGACCGTGCTGATGGCGTCAGTGGTGTGCGCCGTGGCGAGCACCATGTGGCCCGTCTCCGCCGCTTTGAGCGCGATGTCGATGGTCTCCAGGTCGCGCATCTCGCCGACCAGAATCACGTCTGGGTCCTGGCGGAGCGCGGCGCGAAGCGCGACCGCGAAGTCTGCCGTGTCCACGCCGATTTCCCGCTGTGAAATCGAAGCCCGCTGGTTCTTGTGAATGAACTCGATGGGGTCTTCGATGGTGATGATGTGCACGTTCTCTGTGCGGTTGATGTGGTCAATCAACGCCGCCAGGGTGGTCGACTTTCCAGACCCCGTCGCGCCCGTGACCACCACCAGCCCGCGCTCCTGCAGCGCCATCGTCTTCAGCACTTCGGGCAACTGCAGCGATTCCAGCGTCGGAATGTCGGCCGGAATCACCCGGCAGATAATCGCCAGCGACCCGCGCTGTCGGTAGATGTTGAGGCGAAAGCGAGAGACGCCCGGGAGCGCATACGCGCCGTCGTACTCTTGAATGTCGTCGAGGTTCGCCAGCACTTCGCGGTCGGTGACGAGGTGCTGCACCAGTTGTTTGGTGTGGGCAGGGTCCAGCTTCTCGCCCTTGAGGGCGCGCAGGCTGCCGTTGACGCGATAAATCGGAGGGTCACCCGGACGGAAGTGAATGTCAGACGCGCCGTTTTGCACGCCCACCTGCAGCAGCTTGTTCAGCGTTGCCAAGTCCATCGGGAGCTCCTCGAACACGCCCTTCTATCGGCACCGGGGCGCCGATCGCCAGCGTTCCCTCGCAATAGAACCGATGCCGAGGTCGCTGGTGCCCCCCCGACGGCGTGCGCTACACCGGGCGCGCCCATGCGCCCCCTGCGTTTTCCCGCCATCGATGCCCGAGCTCTGGTCCTGGCGGTGGCGGTCCTCGGCCCCGCCGCGAACGGACAGACGCCGCCTGCCCCCGAGCCCCACTCGGCGCACCAGTTCGTGAGCATTCCTGTCGACGACATGGTCGAGGCCAGCGTCGAGCTGATGGTGGAGAAGTCACAGGACGCCGGGCTGAAGTTCTGGGCGCTCCAGGTCAACTACGAGCACGTGTGGGCCCATGGCGGCCTGCAGCACATCGGCGGCAAACGCCAGTCGAACTGGGGCGGCCTCCACAAGGTGTACGACTACGCCGTCGCGGGCAACGAGCAGAAGACGCTGGAGTGGATTCAGAATCACGAGCCGACCCGAATTCTCCCCACCGCGTGGACCGAGGGCCGGTGGTACCGCTACGTGGTGACGCGCGGCCCGCAGGAGACGTTGCCCCCCGGGCCCTATTCGGTCCTCGACGAGGCCCCGGTCCAGGTGACCACCACCCGCGTGATGTGGCGGTGGGATTTCACCATCACCGACATTGAATCGGGCGCGGTGGTCTTCAGCGCGTTCCTCCACACCCAGGACCCCACCATCAAGTCGCTCACCTACTGGACCGAAACGGGGTACGGCGTGACGTGCACCGATGTCCTCACGGCGCACTGGCGAAACCCGGCGGTGAAGAGTCAGGGCTCGGGCCGCCTCACCAACTTCCGCATCTCCAAGAGCATCGCGCAGTCCACCTGCCCGCCCGAGAACACCACCGACATTCAGCCAGAGTCGTTTCCGGAGCGTGGGACCGTTCAGACCTTCGGGGTGGCGCGCCGCTTCGACAGCAAGAACGGCCAATTGCTGTACTCCCGCTTCGTCGAAGGACAGGTCGAGCTGGCGGCGTGCGATCGCGTGGTGGGGTGGGCGACCGACCCTGACGCCCCCAGCAAACCCACCCCGGTCGACCTGTACCTGGACAACGAGGCGAGCCCGCGCGCGAGCACCACGGCCGAGAATCGGCCCGCCTTGTGCCCCGCCTCGTCGCGCTGTGACGCGGCGTTTGAGTTTGCCTTGAGTCCGCCGCTGGACGCGTCAGTCCCCCACACCTTTCGCGTCGTCCCGCACGACTCCGAAGACACGTTTGCCCCGGAATTGATCAACGTTGCGCCGGCGCTGTGCGGCGTGGTGGAGCCGAAACCGATGACACCGGCCCGGCCGCGCGGGTGCGCCGCGGCGTCGAGCGCGTCGCTACTGCTTCCCGGCCTTCTTGTTCTTGGGCTGCGGAACAGGCGGCGGCGTGGGCTCGACGTCGGGCGTGAGCAGAATGACCGTCGCGGATAGGCGCGGGTTGGTGCTGGTGATGGCCGCCTGATCATTCTGACCCACTGACAGCACCACGTCGGTTCCGGCGTTGGCGGTCTCGGGGGGCCAGTGGTTCGTCTGCAGGTGCATCAGGTCGGCGCGGGCGGCGCGGCGCAGCATGCGCAGGAGCGAGGCGCGATCTTCAGCCGCCGCAATCGCCTGCTCGAAATAGCCCGGCTGCAGCATCAGCCGCGCGGCCACCGGTTTGAGGGCCGTGTCGGCCCCGCGCCCCGCTTCGATGGCCTGCTCGGGCGCCGACTCCAGGGCGTGTCGAAGCGTGGTGAGGGCGGTGTGCACCGTCTCCCAGTCTGAAGCGCTGAGGAAGGGTCCTTCTTTGTTCGAGGCACCCAGCGACGCGGCGGTGGGGACCAGCGACGCCCACAGGGGAGAGGAGACGCTGGCCAGGTCCGGCGCCCGGATGGCTTTGGGAAAGGCGAAGAACTCCCGACGGGCGATTTCTTGTTTGGTCAACTGGCTGAGGAACGGTGCGCTGCCATCGATGGTGTCGAGCCGATCGATGAAGCGGGTCTTGTAGGTGGTGTTGGACTGATCAATCAGCGCCCAGCAGCCCCGAAACACCGCCTGGGTCATGTGCAGCGCCCGCAATTGACCTTCAAAGGCGTCCGAGCTGGCGATGTCTCTCGCCAGCGCCAGGGTGTCGAGGCAGATGTCAGAGCCTCGCCCCACGTCGCCGGCTTCAACCGCTAACCGCAGCATGACGCTGGCCACCGGCGCCACGTTCTCAACCTGGCCGGCCAGGGCCTCGTTGAGCAGGACGGGCGTGACGTCCAACTTGGCGGCGCGGCTGGCGGCGAGCACGCTGAGCACGGGCGTGGTGGCATGGGCGATTTCGCTGCGACATTCCTGCGTCAGCGTGCCGGCGTCGGCTTCGAACGAGCCGAATGAAACAAACATGTCTGAGTCGCAGTTATCCAGAGTCGCCTGCGCCGCATCGTTGAGGGCGCGGCGTGCCAGCGCCCACACCTCGCCCACGGGGGGCGGTTCAACGTGGGAGTTCCGGGAGAGCGGTTTGGAGAGCGCCTCCGCCGCGTCACGCCATTCGGACGAGAGGCGGGCCACCCGCTTTTCGAACCAGACCGAGATGGCGCCGGCGATGACGGTCGCAATGATGACCACACCCAGAAAGGGGCTGAAGCGCGAATTGTTCATGGGCTCGTCGAGTCTCGCTGGTTTCGAAAACAGTGGGAAGAATTGTTCACCACGGGGGCGCCGCGCAGGGCCAACGCCCGCACGGCTCGATGAAGAGCGCCCGGCCCGGCACCAGCGTTCGGGCGCGCGCGTCGTCGACGGCCTGCAGTTCGTGGGACCCCGTCACCACGTTCAGTCGGAGAACGCCGCGGTCCTCGCTGGCGCATTTCACGCGCAGCTCGTTGGGGGCGGCCGACCAGCCCGCGTGCTCCACCTCACACGGCGTGGCGAAGACGACGGGGGTGAGGTCGGCCGTCCTGAACACCGAGACCGAGGGTGGGTGAACCAGGAGCAGGAGCGAGCCGTCGGAATTGACGCTCAACCCAGCGGTCCGCCCGGCGCTCCGGGGCCAGGCCCGGGTGGCGATGAGGCGACCGTCGCGCTCGACGTTCGACAGCGTTCCGTCAGCCTCCATGACCACCACGCCACCACGCGTTCCCACCAGGTCGTCGCACGCCAACGGAGCGAGGGCCTGCGTGCCGCCGTCGCGCGAAATCGCCGTCACCGAGCCGGGCGTGTGGCCCACGCACGCGTACAACTGCCCGGTGTGGTCGATGGCGACGTGCGAGATCGCAGTCAGGTCCCAACGCGACGCGGTGATGCCCGCATCACCCTGTTCGCACAGCACGAGCTGGGTGGCGTCGAACGCGGCCAGCTCGCGCGCTTCGAAACCGACCGCCGTTCCCAACGGAGCGGGTCCCAGAGTCTTCGAGGCGCATGCCACCAGCCCACCCAACGGGCCGTTGCCCGCGGCGACGTCCGCCACCACCGAGAGCGATGAGGCCGCGAAGTACACCACCCCCACCAGGCTGGCGGTGGTGAGCACGGCCAGCACGGTGACAGCACGCCAGGGCTCTTCCCGAACTCGTTGCCAGCGCGACTTCGTGTGGCTCACCCGGCGTTCGTAGCACGGCTCATCACACCGAGAACCGCCACTGTGAAACGTCTGTCTGGCAGGGGCGAAATGGCCGGTGTTCTCTGCTAGGTGACGGCCACATGAGTCCTGTCATCACGTCCCTCCTGTTGGCTGCGGGTCTCGGTGTCTTCGCCTTCACCATGTTCGGCCGACTTCGCTCGCTCGCCGGCTTGAAGGCGGAACCGTTCAACCGCCTTGATCAACCGCTGGCCCGCTTGAAGGCGTTGCTCGTGTTCGGGCTTGGCCAGAAGCGCATGGTGGACCGGGAAGAGTTCACTCCCGGCCTGATGCACGTGTTCGTCTTCTTCTCCTTCCTGGTGTTGGCCTTTCGCACCGTCTCGCTGTTCGCCATGGGCTTCTCCGAGGGCCTGCGCGACGTCTTGACCGACGTGCACCACGCGTTCTGGCAGGGCAACGCCCTCGCCCCGGTCTACTCGGGCTATCTGTTTCTCAAAGACGTGTTCGCCGCGGCGGCGCTGGTCGGCGTCACCTACTTCGCCGTCGTGCGCGCGGTGGTTGAACCCAAGCGCCTCACCAAGTCGAAAGAGGCGTACCTGATTCTTGGGTTCATCGGCGGTTTGATGATTTCCGAGTTCGTCTTCGGTGCGTCCCTCGACATCGGCCGCGGCGCAAAGAGCGGCGTCGAGCCCGTCACGGCGTTGACGGTGGAGCTGCTCGAGGCCCTGCACGTGCCCAACTCGGCCCTGGGAACCATCGGCTTCGTGGCGTGGCTGATTCACGTCACCATCATCGTCACGTTCTTGAACTTCCTCCCCCACGGAAAGCACTTCCACGTCATCGTGGGGCTCCCCAACATCTTTCTCCGCCGGTTCGCGAAGCTGGAGGGCGTGTCGTCCAGCGCCGCGCTCCCCACGCCCAACCTGGAGAAGGAAGAGTTCGGCGCCAGGACGTTCAAGGACCTCACCTGGAAGCAGGGGCTCGACGTCGATACTTGTACGGAGTGTGGTCGCTGCCAGACCCATTGTCCGACGTACATCACGGGCAAACCGCTCACCCACAAGGCGGTGAACCAGACCCTCAAGCACTGGATGTGGGACAACGAGAAGCTCCTCGCCCAGCCTGCGCCCAAAGAAGGGGAGACCCCGCTCGCCGCGCTGGTCGGCGACATCGTGAAGCCCGAGACGGTGTGGGCCTGCACCACGTGCGGATGGTGCGAGACCGCCTGCCCGGTATTCATTGAGAACGTTCCGCGTCTCATCGACATGCGCCGCTACAAGGTGCAGGTGGAGGCGGACTTCCCGCCCGAACTGCAGCGCGTGTTCGAAGGCATGGAGCGCCAGGGGAACCCCTGGGGCATCGGTCAGGACAAGCGCGACGAATGGGAAGGCGACCTCAAGATTCCGCGCTGGGGCGACGGCGGCACCTACGAGTACCTGTTCTTCGTCG
>CAZFXD010000087.1:0-17787 GCA_964522795.1 uncultured Myxococcaceae bacterium | reverse complement strand
GACTTCAAGGACGGCGACAAGGTGATGTTCTACCTCGCGCACGAAAACCGCGAGTTGGGCGAGTTCGACGCCATGCTGAAGACCCTGGGCGAGCTGGTGCGCAAGTACCCCTCGAGTCCGCTCCGCCTGGACGCGGAGCAGATTCTGGGCGACTACTTCTTCGACAAGGCCGACCTGAAGACCGCCGAGGAGCACTACAAGGCCGTCCTCGACGCCCCGCCCTCGCCGGTGCACGACCTCGCCCGCTACAAGATGGGTTGGGTTCGCATCAACCAGAGCAACCACGCGGAGGCCGTGCAGTTCTTCGAGGCCGCCGCGGCCAGCGCGCCCATGCCCGGCGTGGACGCGAAGAAAGCCCTCAACGTGAAGCGCGAGGCGCTGCTCGACCTCGTCTACAGCTACACCGAGGCCCGTCCGGCCAAAGGCGCGCTGCAGTACTTCGAGAAGCTCTCCGAATCGCGCGCCACCTACGCGCTGGCGCTCGACAAGCTCGGCAACCGCTACTTCATCAAGCAGCAGTTCGAGTTCGCCATTCCGGCCCTGCGCAAGCTGATGGAGATTCAGCCCGACCCCGAGCTCGACGCCGAGCGCGTGGGCAAGCTCTACGACTCCATCAAAGCCTCCAAGGGCAAGGTGCTCGCCAAGCCCGACGACCTCGCGTTCATCGTTCGCGCGGCGGTGCAGGTGAAGACCGACCCGGGCAAGGACGACGCCACCCGAAAGCGCCAATTGGCCGAGCTGGAGGAGATGGGGCGAGATCTCGCCACCTCCATTCACGTGGCCGCGCAGAAGCGCGAGGACAAGACGCTGCTCGTCGACGCCGCCGACGCCTACGAGAAGTACCTCTCACTCTTCCGCCCCAAACAGTACGCCACCCAGATGATGCAGAACCGCGCCGACGCGCTCTTCACCGCGCGCCGCTACCCCGCCGCCGCGCGACAGTTCGAAGAGCTGGCCACCTACCTCGACTCCAGCAACGCCGCGGCCGCCGACAAGCGCGCCGAAGCCAGCGCCAATGCCGTGCAGGACACCAAGGCCGACACCAAAGCCGCCGAGGCCAGGCCGGCCGACGCCAAGTCGGCCACTGAGAAGAAGGGCAAGGAGAAGGACAAAGACAAGCTCGGCGCCGTGGCGCTCTTGTCCAAGCAGGCCGCCTCAGCGACCGTGGCGGACATCAAGAACCACGAAGAGGCGCTCTACGGAGCGCTGGTGTCGCACCACTCCGCGCTCAAGCCCGGTGAGGTGGAACGGTTGAATGCCTTCGAAGTCGCTGACGCCCGCCAGGCGCTCAAGTTGCTCGGGGCGCAGTACGTCAACCGCTACGCCCGCTCCGAGCACGTGGCCGAGGTGAAGTTCAACATCGCGCGCGCCTACTTCGAAGACGGCGAGTACGCCAAAGCCGCCGACCTCTTCAAACGCTACGCGCTGGAGTACCCGGAAGCGAAAGACGCCACCGTCGCCGCCAATCTGGCGCTCGACGGCCTCCGACAGATCAACGACTTCAAGGGCATTGAAGAAGTGGGCAAGGCCCTGGTCGCGTCAAAGCTCCCGGCCGCCTACATCGCCGAGGTGAAGAAGATTCTCGTCGACAGCAAGAGCGAAGCGCTGGGCGAGCTCGCCTTGAAGAGCACCGAAGAGACGGGCGATGTCATCGAAGGCCTCCTCAAGGTCGCCGACGAGAACAAGGGGCAAGAGCTGGGCGAGAAGGCCCTCTACGGCGCGTTCGGCGCGGCCCGCGACAAGCGCGACCTGCGCAAAGAGCGAGAGCTCGGTTCGCGCTTCGTCACCGAATACCCGCGCTCCAGCTACCTCTCCGACGTGATGTTGACCCTGGCCCGTCACGCCACCGAGGGCGGGCGCTACGGCGAAGCCGCACAGTGGTTCGACCAGGTGGGCATGCGCTACAGCGACACCACCGGCCTTGAAGGGTTCCTCGCCTCCGCCCGCTTGAAGCTGGCCGTGGGTGACACCGCCGCCGCCATCAAGTCACTGGAGAGCGCGGTGGAGACCGCCGGGGCGCGGAAGTCCGAGGTGCTCACGTTGATCGCGCAGGCCCACGCCAAGGCGAAGAACATGGCCAAGGCCCGCGCAGTGGCCGAGCAGGCGTTGAAGCTCGACCGCGAGAATTCCGCTGCCGCGGCCATCATCGCGGAAGCCGCCGTCTCGGGAGGCTCCGACAAGCCCGACGCCATCGTCGCCATGGTGACCCAGGTCGCGTCCGGCCCGCGCGCCGATGGAGAGGAGGCGTCCAAGGCCCTCTGGCATGCCGCCGAGCTGCTCTACCGGAACTTCAAAGCCCTCCCCGCCGACAAGATGGAAGAGAAGGTGGCCGAGTTCCAGAAGCTCCAGGCCATGTACAACCAGGCCGCCTCACTCGGCTCCGCGGAATGGTCGGTCGCTTCGCTGTGGCGGCTGGCGTCCGGCTTGAAGCACATCGGCGAGTTGGTCGACGCCACGCCCATGCCCGCCGGGCTCAACGCCAACGAAGTGACCCAGTTCCGCAACGCCATCAAGGGCAAAGCTGATGAACTGAAGGGCCAGGCGGACAACCTCTTCGCCGCCTGCCTCACCCGCGCCGAGCAGCTCGAGGTGTTCTCTGCCGCCGTGGCCGGCTGCCGACAGAAGGTCGACGACGCGGCCTCGCTGGTGCGCTGGCCTACGCTCACGCCACGCGCGGTGGGCAATCTCGACGAACTCCAGAAGAAGGCCGAGCAACAGCAAGACGCGGCCTCCTTCGAGGCCCTGGGCCAGGCCCAGCTGGCGTCCGGCAAGATCAACGAAGCCCAGCTGTCGCTCGGTCGCGCGGCGGAAATCGACAACGGCCGCGCCGGGGTGCACAGCGCGCTCGGGTACTCGCTGCTCCTCGAAGGCGACGCCATGGGCGCGCGGGCCGAGTACGGCAAGGCGCTCGAGGCAGACCCTACCTTCGAGAAGGCGCGCGCCAACCTGGCCGCCTTGAAGTGCCGCTTCGGGGACGCGGCCGGCGCCAAGCAGGAGCTGTCGGTGCTCAAAGACCCCGCCAGCTTGAACGCGCCCGACGTGGACGGAGACTTCCGAGCGTGCAAGTGACGCTTCCCATGCTGGCCGCCGCCGCGCTCCTCGCCGCGTGCGGACAACCCAACGGCGCTCGAGCCTCGCTCGAAGGCAGCCTCAGCGCGGTGCTGGACATGACGTACGACCAGGCCTTCGTGGAGACGACCGCGACCGACGTCTCGGTGCGCTTCGTGCGGGTGCGTGATGCCGGCGAGGACATGCCGTTCAAGGTGTCGGCCTGGACGGCAGACCTGGTGCTCGCCCCCAACGCCAGCATCGACCTCGCTGAGCCCACGGCGTCGGGCCAACGGGGCGCGCTCTCGCGCACCAGCCAGAAAGACACCAAGAGCACGTTCCCAAGAATCTCGCGGGGCAAATTGACCCTGTTTCAGATGCCGGTCTCAGGCAAGACCGTCTCCGGCAAGTTCAACATCACGTTCGAAGACGGTGTGGATGTGGCCTCTGGCCGCACCGTATTCGCGAACTTCTCCGCCAAGGTGCCCTGATGAATGCGCGCGCTCGCTCGTTGATTGGAATTGGTTGGCTGGCCCTCGGGTCGCTCGGCTGCGGCATCAAGCACGTGGGCGGCGACATTCTGTCCCGGCTCCCCTACGAGGCGAAGATTGAGCTCCTCGAGGCCGAGAACGACCTGGCCATCGCCGTCGACCGCCTCGACGAAGCCCATTCCGAAATCCTCCGGGCGCGGGATCAGATTCGCCGCGCCAAGGACCGCCTCTCCGCCGCCGAGAGTGAAGTCGGCCGCGCCACCAATGACCTGTCTCGTGAAGTCGCGCGGCTGGCGGTGGACGAGAGCGAGAAGCGCCTGGAGTGGCTGCGTCACAAGCAAGACGTCAACGTCGAGGCCGAAGGCCTGGCAGAGCACGGACTCACCTGCGCCAAGTCCAGGTACGAAGAGGCGCGTCTGACGGCGGCGCGCAAAGCCAAGCTCGAGGGCAGCGAGCAGCTGGACCCCAAGGAGTTTCAGGCCCAGTCCAAGCGCTGTGACGCCGAGTACGACGAGAAACGCAAGGCGATGAAGGCCGTGGAACAACAGGCCGAGACCGCTCGCATGGCGTGGGACACCTCGAAAGCCACGCTCGCCAAAAAGACCTTCGACGCTCGCGCCAGCCCCTACGTGGAATAGGAGTCACCGATGACGCTGCCGCCCCTGCTCGTCTTCGTCGCGCTCACGGTTGCCGCCCCGCCCACGGGGACACCGCCCTCCTCGCCCGCCCAGAAAGCGGCGCTGAAGCGGGTCGTGGACGCCGAGACCAAACACATCGAGTCGGCGCCCTCGGACACCGACTCGCTCTACCGTCTGGGTCTGGCGTGGCTCTCTCTGGGCGAGCCGAAGAACGCGGTGGCTCCGCTACAGAAGCTGTGCGACCAGGACAAAGACTCGGTGGAGGGCAAGCTGCTGCTCGCCCGCGCGCTGCGCTTGACCGGCGATGTGCAGGAGTCCCGCGTGCTGCTCGACAACGCCATCAAGGCGCTCCCCGACGACGCTTCGCTTCGTCTGGAGCGCTCGCAGTTGGCCCGCCAGATGGGCGAGAACGACCTGGCGGTCACCATGCACCGCAAGGCGGTCGAGCTTTCCCCGGGCGACGCCGCCCTGGTCTTCAACCTGGGCGAGTTGCTCCAGAACGGCATGCGCGACACCGACGGCGCCATCGCCGCGTACAAGAAAGCCATCGAGCTCGACCCCAACCTGATGGCCGCGCGGGTCAACCTCGGCAAAGCGCTGGCCGACCGGCGCCGCTACGCCGAGGCCAAAGAGGTGTTCAGCGCCGCTGCCCGCGATGCGCTGGCCGACCCAGACCCGTCCTACAACCTGGGCGTGTTGTACCTGCGGGAGAACGCACCAGCCCAGGCCCTGCCTGCGTTCGAGCGCGCGCACAACATCGACCCCAAACACGCCCCCACCTTGAACAACCTTGGCGTGGCGTACGACGCCATGCAGAAACCCAAGGAAGCGCTGGAGTACTTCCTCAAGGCCACCCAGGCCGACCCGACGTACACCGAGGCGTACTTCAACCTCGGGCTCTCGTACCTCAAGGCAGGCGACCAGCGCGCGTCGACCCGGGCGTTTGAACGCGCCCTCGCGCTGGAGCCGCGCGCCTCGGGCCCCTACACGCAGCTGGGCTCGCTCTACCTGCAGCAGGGAAAGAAGGACCGCGCGATTGAGGCCTTCAAGAAGGCCATCGAGGCCTCCAAAGACGACCGCAAGAAGAACACCGAGGCGTACCGGGGCCTCGCCGCGGCGTACCTCGCGGCCGGGCAGCCCGCGAACGCGGTCGACGCGCTCCGCCAGGCAGTCTCCATGCTCCCGGACGACCCCTCCGCCAAGGCCGCGCTGGGTGAAGCGCTCCTCCAGATCGGCGATGGGCAAGCCGCCATCGCCGCGTTCGTCGATCGCCTCAAGCTGCAGAACACCAATGAAGCCAAGCTCGACCTGGCCCGCGCGTACGCCCAGGCCCGCGTGGGGGCCAAAGCCGAGGCCCAGTACAAGGACGTGCTCCTCTCAGACGCGAAGAACCTCACTGCTCGACTCGGCCTCGCCGATCTGTACCTCGCCCGTGCTGAATATGCGCTGGCGGAGGACGCGCTGAAGGCCATTCTGGCGGAGAACCCGAATGATCTTCGCGCGCTCGGGCGCCTCGGCACCATGCACGCCCACACCGGGCGGCAAGACATCGCGCTCCCCCTGCTTGAGCGCGTGGTCGAGTTGGACCCGCTGCAGCTCGACGCCAAAGCCACCCTTGGGTACCTGTATTTTCACGCCGACGAGACCGACAAGGCGATGCGGGTGCTCAAGGACCTGCTCCAGATCGACCCGCGGCACGCCCTGGGCCTCTATTACATGGGCGTCACCCAGTACCGAAAAGGCCAGACGGCCAACGCCGAAAAATCACTCATCGCCTCCAGCGAAAGTGACGGCACGTCACCGCTGCCGTTCTTCTCCCTGGGCGAGCTGTACGAAAAGCAGGGCAGGCTCGAGGAAGCGAAGCTGAACTACAAGGCCGCAGCCATGAAGGGCTCTCGAGAAGCGAACGACGCGTTGGTTCGCCTCGAAAAGGCGAAGTAGTCGCGTCGCTTCGTCAGAGCGCGAGCAGCTTCAGCTTGTTCTTTGCGGCCTTGGCGATTTTGCCTTTGCCGTTCTTGGCCACGAACTCGAGCAGGTCTCCACCGAACGCCTTCTGGTGCGCGTCCTGGCCCTCGGCGAAATGGAACCCGACGTACAACTTCACGTCGAAGCCGAGTCGCTTCTCTTTCGTCACCTGCGCCGACGTCACTGCCCCCGCGTCGACCAGCCGTGAGAGTTCCACCAACCCCACATCGCGCGCGCGCGACTTGGGGTGCGGGTCGAGCGAGCTGCGCATCAACCGAGCCACCGCGAACTGGTACCGGTCGTCCGGCGTGGCCAGGTTCGAGCGCACCAACATCTCGCCGATTGCATCGGCCCGAGCCTCGTCCTTCTTGAGCAGTTTCTTTTCAGCGCCGCGCAACGCGTCGGCCCAGGCCTCGGGGTCGGCCACCCGCACGGGCTCGAGCTGGCGCCTTGCCACGGCGAGGTGCTTCGCCAATTGCGCCGCCCCCGCCTTGAGCAGTGCCTGCACGTCCTTTCTGGCCAGGTGGTGCGCCAGCGGCATCAAGGCGTCGCAGAGCACCTGAGCGCCGGCTTCTTCCTCGGCGTCACAGAGCGCCTCGGCGAGCAGCGACTCGGCGCCCTTGAGTGAGGCGATGACCTTCGACGCGGCCTCGGCCCGCACGCGGTCGGCACCCCGCGCAATGGGGAGCAGCGTCCTGGTGAGCAGCTTGTGTTCGGTCGCGAGGATCCCCAGGCGCCCGATGGCCCACAAGGCCACCTCCATCACCGGGCTGGAGCAGAGCTCCGACAGCTCCTCCGAGAACTGCGGGCCGATGTTGAGCACGGTGAGGGTGTCTCGCGCGGCGCGGGCCAGGAGCACGTCTGGGTCCTCGAGCAGCTCCATCAGCTTGCGGAGCGTCTTCTTCGACGCGCCCTGTGAGAGCGCGAACCGCAGCGCGGTGATGGCTTCAATCTTCACCATCGTCGATTCGCGCTTGCCCAGATACCCGAGCAACACGTCCTCGGCCTCGGGGAGTTCGAGGAACCCCAGCATCTTCAGCGCGCCTCGGGTGGCGGGCTCGTCGGCCTGGGTCTTCTTCTTCTCCAGAAACTTCTCGATCTGCCCTCGCATGGTCTTCTTTTCAGCCGGCGAGAGCGTCTTGGCTTCTTGCCGCAGCGACAGCGCGACGCGATTCACCGCGTCGAACGGCTGACCCAGGAGCCCTTCCAAAGCGAGGTCCAGGCTCTGGCGCCCGCCCACCGACGGGAGCAAGGCCGAGAGCGCGGCCCGGATTTCAGGGGTGGCCGTGGCGAGGTGCGCCTTGATTTCCGGGAGCGCGCCTTCTCCCAGCTTCCCAATGGCCTTCGATGCGAGGTCCCGCAGCGTACGGCCGCGGCCAAGCGCTTCAATCAACACCGGGAGCGCCTTGACGGCCTGCATGTCGCCCAGGGCCTCGACCGCCGCCTCGGCGTAGGCCTCGAGAGGGTCCTTGGCCATCTGGATGAGCCGCGCCACCACCGCGGCGTCTTTGACGCCCAGCTCCCCCATCACAACGGCGGCCGCGATCTTCTTCCGCGGGCTGGCGTCATCGAGCATCGCCGCAATCGTCTTCATCACGTCCATGGTGCGCGCAACCTAGCGCACCCGCCGCACAGGGGGGACGAGGAGATGTCGCCAGGCCCCGCCGAAATCCCGCGGGTTGGAAGGCCCCCGGCGCTCGTGCTTGTGCTAGGTCTGGCCCATGAGACTGATCAGGACGCTTCCTCTGCTGTTGGTGTCCGCGTGCGTCACCCAGGGCACCTACGATTCTCTCAAGGCTGAACACGAGTCGACCCAGGGCGCGCTTGAAGATCGCAACAAGGCGCTCAAGTCGGCCAACTCCAAGATCGCAGGTCTGGAGACGGACAAGACGAGCCTGTCCACCTCGCTCAAAGAACAACAGGAGCGCGTGCAGGAGCTGACCGTTCGCATCGCGCGCTTGAACGCGGAGATGTCCTCCACCAGCAAAGACAAGAGCCGCCTCGAGTCTTCGGTGCAGGAAATGACCGCGGCGCTGGCGGAGCTCGAGAAGCGTCGCGCCGCGGCGGAAGCGCGGGTCGAGGAGTATCGCTCGCTCCTGCGGCGGTTTCAGGCGCTCATCGACGCCGGCAAGCTGAAGGTTCGGATCATCGAAGGACGCATGGTGGTGGTGCTCAACACCGACATCTTGTTCGCCTCGGGCTCGGCCACCCTGTCGAAGGACGGCAAGGCCGCCATCGCCGAGGTGGCGCAGGTGCTGGCGGGCATCTCCGACCGCTCTTTCCAGGTGGAAGGCCACACGGACAACCAGCCCATCGCGACCGCTCAGTTCCCTTCCAACTGGGAGCTGGCCTCGGCGCGCGCCATCAACGTGGTGAAGGCGATGATTGAAGCGGGGCTGCCCTCCAACAAGGTCTCCGCCGCGAGCTTCGGTGAAGGGCACCCCACCGGCTCGAACTCGACCAAGGAAGGTCGGGCGCAGAACCGCCGCATTGAAATCACCATCGTGCCCGACCTCTCGGCGCTCCCCGGGTTTGAAGAGCTGAAGCGCCTCGAGAAGAACAACGGCTGAGCCGCTGCAGCCGGGAGTTCAGCTCGGCAGCTGCGCCAGACGCTGGGCGATCGCGGTGAGGTGCTCACGCGTGGCCACCTGCGTGCGCCCGCAGAATTGGCACTGCACCGACACCTGGCCCTGGGTCTTGAGAATGTCCTGAATCTCGTCAACACCCAGCGCGGAGAGCGCATCGAGCACGCGTTCGAGGGAGCAGGTGCAGCGATAGTGCACCTCGCGCGTGGACATGACGGCGGGAGACCACGGGCCTAGCAGCGCGTCGGCGGAGATCGGAGTCTGCCGCTCGTGCCGGGCCACCAACACCTCGCGAAAGCGCTGCGCCAGAGCGTCACCCACCGCTTCCAGCACCCGCGCGTCGCCGCCGGGCAGGGTCTGCACCAGAACACCCGCCGCTGAAATCGAGTCGTCCGTCGCCAGGACGTCAATCACCACGCGGGTGGGGACCTGATCAGAGATGTGAAAGTAGCGGGTCAGATCCGCCGACAGCTCCATCGCCTCCAGCGCCACCTGCGAGCGGTAGTACTCATCACCACCGATGTTCTTCAGCACCGACAGGAACCCGGAGTTGCCCAGGGCCGGCCGCCATCGAAACGGCCCCTCGGCGCCTTCCACGCTCACCAATTGGTTCTTCACGTAGCCGCGCACGTCGCCGCTGGCCGTGGCGTCGACGAAGAGCCCGCGCAGGGGACCGTCGCACTCCAACTGAAGGTTGATGCGGGTGCTGTCCTTCTGCAGTCCGGCCAACATGGCCCCGCCGCACAGCGCTTCCCCCAGGAGCATCGCGGAGACCCGACCGAGCCCGTGCAGCGAACGCGCTTCCGCCGCGGCACCTGAAACGTCGGCCACGTAGAAGCCGATGTTGGGCTCGGCGAGCAGCCCGCGAGTCAGAGAGTCTTTGAGCGGCGTGGTGGTCATAAAAAAAATGGGCGGTCTCCATCACAGAGACCGCCCATCGATTTTCGGCTTACGAACCGGTTACTGGCACAACCCGCCAGCGGTGCACGTCATGCCGGCCGTGCAGCTCCCGCCGGGGATGTTGCACGCCGGGAAGCAGGCGCCGCCCACCGGGTTGTTGTTCTGGTCGGTCAGCGTCTCGCACGCGTAGTTCGCACGGCAGCCGCCCTGGCCGCCGTCCGGCGTGCAGCCCTTGAAGCAGGCCGACGCGGTCGAGCTGATGTCGAGGCAGAACGCGTCGCCGCCGTCGGGCGAGCAGTTGCTGTCAGAGCCGCAGCTGGCGGTGCAGTACCCGCCCGGGAACAGGTTGCCACCGTCAGCGGTGAGCGTCTGGCCACCGTCGGCGCCGTAGCCGAAGCACACGCCCTTGGTGCCCGCGGGAGGATTCTGGCAGGCCGCGTGGGTGGTGCAGGCGTTGCCGACCTTGTCCGCCGGAGGACCGTACGGGGTCGGGTAAATCCAGCACACGCCCGTCGCGCCACCGCCGGACAGGCCGTAGCACGCGTAGCCCGGGGTGCGGCACTCAGGCGCCGTCAGGGTCTGGGGCTGCGAGCAGTCGTTCACGCAGAGCGAGGACGTTTCGGCACCGCCACCGAACGACACGCACGAAGAACCCATCGGACACGGGCTCGAGGTCGTGCAGGCCTTGGTGCAGTACCCGCCCTGGTACACGCCGTTGAGCGCCACCGTGGTCTTGCGGCAGGTCAAGCCGTTGCCGCCGCAGTCCGTGTCCGCGCTGCAGGCCTTGCCGACATCCGTCTGAACGCCGGAGTCCGGGGTCTGGCAGGCACCGACCGTCTTGTTGCAGGTCTGGCCAACACCGCACACCGCACACGCGGCGCCGCCGTTGCCGCAGGCCTGCGCGGTCTGAGAGGTGAGGTTCAAGCAGGTGCCGCCGGAGCAGCAGCCGCTGGCGCAGTTGGTCGCGTTACAGCCGGACGAACCGCCGCTGCCACCCGAGTTCCCGGCGCTGCCACCGCTGCCGCCGCTGCCACCACCACTGCCACCGCCGCCGTCTTTGTTGTTGTTGGTGGTACCACCACAGGACGGGACCATCGCCGCCATGAAGCCAACCATGGCTCCCAGCGTGAGCGCTCTAAAGTTCATCGTGTCGTTCTCCAAGATATTGATGAGCGCCACTCGGCTCGGTGGACGCGTTTCCAAACGGCCGCGGACATATGGCCAAGCTCGGGGTTTATGTCAACGCCCGAAACGAGAAAGGCCGATCACCCGGGTTTCGGGTCATCGGCCTTGGTCGACTCAACTGACGACGCGGAGCGTTAGAACGGGATGTCGTCCGCGCCCGCAGGCGGCATCGGGCCCGGGTCTTCACCCATGGGCGGGCCATAGTCGTCGCGGCCGCGACCAGCACCTGAACCCGCGCCATCGCCCTTCTGACCAAGGAACGTGACCTGGTTGGCCACGATCTCCGTCGACCAGTTCTTCTTTCCTTCTTTATCGGTCCACTCGCGCGTCTGCAGGCGGCCTTCGATGTACGCCTGGCGGCCCTTCTTCAGGTACTCGCCGCAGAGCTCGGCCAACTTGCCCCACGCGACGATGCGGTGCCACTCGGTCTTCTCCTGCTTTTGACCGTTCTTGTCGTTCCAACTCTCGCTGGTGGCGACGCGAAAGTTCGCGACCGCCTGCCCACCCGGAGTGAATCGCACTTCGGGGTCAGCTCCCAGATTGCCAATCAGAATCACCTTGTTCACGCCACCAGCCATCGGATCACCCTTTCGCTCGAGACTCTCCACCACTGGAGAGTACGAAACTGGCTATAGCAGAGGGGTCTGACGAATACGCCCATCGACGGCTGATCCGTCACCTTTGCCCGTCCAGCCTGGCGCCTCCCCCGCCGATGACGCTCACTCTCAAGATTCGAGAATCGCTCGTCTCTACAAAGCAACTCTGGGGGCGGCAGGCCGAAAATGCGTGCGCAGCCTCACCTCACCCTCCCGGAGTTCGCCATGCCGACCGCGCCCGCCGTCACCAAGATGTCCTCGCTGCGCAAGGTCGCCGCGCAACTCAAGAAAGAGGCGGAGAAGGCTGACTTGAACGCTGACGGGCGCCTCAGCGCGACCGAGGTTCGAAGGTACGGCGCGTCGAAGAAAGACGGGTTCGCGACCGGCAAGGCGCTCCTCACGCTGCAGAGCTGGGCGATGCGAGACAACGAGCGCGGTTACACAGCGTCGGTTTCGGCCGTGCAGGGAAAAGCCGATGAAGCGATTTTTGTGATCAAAGCGAAGGACACCAACCGCAACGGCAAGATCGACGCGGGCAAAGAGTTCAACGCGGCGAAGCGGCTGAAGACGTTCCAGGCGCTCTCCGACCTGATCGACGGCGGCACGCCTACCGGGCTCACCGCGGCTGAGTTGGTCAAGGCGTTGAAGCCGCTCTCCGCCAAGGCCGACTACACGTCGGAAGCCGATTACTACCCCGAGTACATCATCACCCCGATGACCAGGCCGATGACCGCGAAGAACATCTTCAACGCGATTCAGGGCAAAATCGACAAGTCGTTCTACGGCGACTGGTCAGACGCCGAGAAAGCTACGTTCGTGATGAATGGCGGCACCAAGTCGAACACCGACAAGTTCATCGCCGACCTGGTGAAGGTCGACAACGACCCGAACGTCGACGAGTCATACCGCGAGAGCGCGCGCGCCTTCGGGAAGATCATCGACGTGATGAAGAAGAACCTGACCGACATCACCGTGTTGAGCTACGGCCCGGGGGACCAGAACGGTCAATTGACCGACTCCGATGGCCTCTACGTCGACGTGGTCGCGGGCAAGTCGGCCGACGGCAAGCTCGTCGCGATGGCGCTGGGCCGCGTCTGGACGTGACCTGAGCTCAGCGCGTCTTGGCGGCGATGAGCGCGTCCACCACGGCGTGCACGCGCTCGGTGTCACTCGTAAACCGGGCGCCGAAACCATTCGCGCCCTGCTTCTCCCCGACCCAGACCACCTGCGCATCCAGCGTCTTGCCACCGAGGGTGCCAAGCAGCGGGTTCAACCGCAGCAACACGCTGGCGTCTTTCGCGGGTGGGAGGCCGGTGGGCACCGTCACGAACGTGCCGCTGCGCGAGAGATCAAACACCTGGGCCCGAAGGGCCTTCTCGGTGTGCACCACGCACGGCAGGAGAATCTTGTACCGCGGGGCGATGATGCGACCCGCGTTGTCGACGCGAACGGAGCAGAACTCCATCAACTCCTCGGCGGCCTGCTTCTGCTCGCCGAAAAATCGCAGCCCGAGGCCCGAGAGTTGGGCGACCGTTCGTCCCGCCGCGCGCCGGAACACCACGCGGCCTGTCAGATAGAAGCGCTCGGGCGTGTCGGCAAAGGTCACAATCAGGGCCAGCTCACTCCCCAGCGCGTACGGCGCGCTGGTCGGCACGAACAGGTCCACCGCGCCGCTCTCCGCCCGGCAGTGCGAGAACGCTTCGCGGCGAGAGGCGTACTGGACGTGGAAGGGAACGGCCATGGGAGACCTTGAGGCTATGGAAAGTTCAGCATGCCGCCAAGGTGGGAGATCAACTTCCGCGAGGCGACTTCACGACTCCGCGGGCTTCAACGTTCTGAAATCGGGTGCTTCGAGCGTCTGTTGATGGCGCCCAAGCTCCGCGCGCGTCGCGGCGACCACCGTGTCCTGCACCACGGGGCTCAAGTCCAGCACGCCCGGCGCCTTTTCCCCCACGGCCTGAAGGCACGCGCCCAGCAGCATGCCGCGCGTCAGCCCGATGAACTCGGGCGGGATGTCTCGAATCATGTTCACCACGTAGCCGGAGCGGATCACCAGGCGCTCATGCCCGGACTGGGTGCGCAACACCCGGGTGAACCCTTCTTCCTGCCCTGCGATGTCACCCAGGACGACCTCTCGCCCACCGAACTCGGACAAGCGGAACCCCAGCTCATCGATGTGCTCTTTCGAGTCGTCGGTGATGAAACCCGAGCCTTGATCAACCCTGTCCATTCCCAGCTCGTGGTTGCCGGACCCCGCGTTCACCAGCACCGCGTGATCAGGCAGCAGGGCGTCGAACTCGTCGGGGGTGATGGTGGTGCGCCCGGTGCATGAAATCAGCAGCTGGCCGTGCGCGAGCGCCTCGTCTCGCGGCAGCGGAATGCAGCCGTCCGCTTTGGCCTGGTCCATCTTCGCGTCGACGATGTCGTTCACGTAGACGGTATAGCCGCGGCGGCGGAGCGCATCGGCCGTCGCCTTGCCCACGGCCCCGTACCCGACGATGCAGGCCTCCTTCTTCGGGTTGGTGTCGGGCGCGTGCGCGTTTTCGAGCGCCTCGAAGGTGGCGTGCACCACGGCCTCGCCGATCATCGGCGCTTCGAGCTGCTTCTTGGTCTTCGAGCGCGCCACGCTCACCACCGGGCACAGCAACGGCTGTCCGTCGCGCTGCATCTGCTCCAGCACCTGAATGCCGTGGTCCGTCTGCTCCACGGCCACGCAGAGCGGCGCGAACTGGGGGAATTGCTCACACAGCGCCTTCACCAGGCGGCCGCCTTCGTCGAGGAGCAGGAACGAGGGCTTCTTCGCCGTCGCGGGGTCGACCCCGTCGAAGAGACCACCCAGGTACCCCGCAATGGGGCTCACTTCGCGCGAAGTGCCGTCTGGGTTTGAGCTCAAGAGCTTCACCAGCGGGAGCGTGGGCACATTCCAGCCGTCGGCCTTCAGGCTGTAGAGCACGTCGGGGTTGGCCGAGTAGTTCTTCCCCAGCACCAACGTGTCCGCCGGCTTCACCCCGTTCTTCTGAAACTCGTGAAACAACGTCTCGGTGGTGGGGAACAAGTGCTGCACCGCCACCATCTTCACGCCCGCCAGCGCCGCTGGACCGCCCAGTGCCTTCGTCACCGCGCCCAGCGCGGGCATTCGCGTGGCGAGGTCGACGTTCTTCGCGCTCTTCGCCACGGTGAGGATGACGTCTTCGGGGAGGTGATCGTACTTCTCGTTTCGACGGGCGGTGGGAACCGGAGCGTCGCCAATCTGGCGGACGAGCTCGTCGAAGAGCCGGGCGCCCTCGGCTCCAAACACCTTCTGCACCGCCGCCTTGTCCACCAGGCCCGAATCGTCGGCCACCTGGGCGAAGGCGTAGGTGACGGCTTCCGGGAGCGCGGCCACGGTCTGGGCCCCGGTGAGAAAGCTCCCGTAGAGAAGATTCGCCACGGTCGCGTCCAGCGGCGTCTCGAAATGATCAGGCCCCAGCCCCGGCCCCATCACCTCGCCGAACTTCGCGCCTTGCTTCTCCAGCGTGGCCTTGAGCGAGCGCACCACCTGGGTGCCCTTTGGCCCCTGGAGCGAATCGAGAATGTCGTCCAACCGCAGTTTTGGTGCCGCCGCGGCGGGGGCCAGGCGCTTCACAGTCACGGCCCCTGAGTCTACGACAACTGGCGCCCGCTGCTCGTGAGCGCCACAAGAAAACGCCCCCGGCGTCGTCACCCACCGGGCGGCGTGTCGGCCCCGGCGCTTCCGGGCTGTGCGCGAGGCGCTCGGGCCTGCGCGACTTTCTGCGACAAGGTGACTTCCACGGCGCGCGCGAACTCGACCGTCTCCGGGTCCGTGGCGCCCTGAGCGCGCTTCAACGAGCCCCAGAACGCGCCGTGCTCCTCGGTGGAGCGAATCAGCCCGTGCGCCAGCGCTTCGATGGCGGCCTCACGCACGCGTTCGTTCGAACTCTTCAGCACCCACAGGAGCTCTTCTGGCGCATCGTCCGCCACCGCCGCCGCAGAATCGGCCAGAACGTCCGCCTGCGTCTCGTCTTCACGCGCGACGTTGATGAGCTCCAGCAGCGCGATGATGGCGTCGGTGTGCCCCTTCACCGCGACGTTGGTGAGTGACTCGATGCCGGGCACCGGCGTGCCAAGTTCCTTCGCCGCTACGCGGAGGCGACCGTACACGTCTTCCTGCGCACTCACGCTCTCCAGCAGGAGCGCCACCGTCTCCGGCGCGCCGCGGTCAATGCGGTAGAGCGAATCGGCAATCGCCAGCCGCACGGCCGGGTCTTTTTCGCTGCGCCACGCCGTTCGCAGAAACGCGACCTGGCTCTTGTCAGCCTTGGGCGCGATGGCCGCGTACAACTTGAGCTTGGCTTTCAGCTCGTCCAGTGGACCGACCACCGAGGGCCGGGTGGTAAGCGACGCCACCGCCGCGCCCGGACCCTGCGCCGAACCCGTCGCCGCCAGCGCAGCCCCCATCGCATCGATGTGCTGAATCACGAACACCCCGCGGCCCTTGAAGTCGTTCACGTAGGCCGAAAACGCAAACCGCTCGCCGCCCACCGACTGCACGTAGCCCGAGAGCGCTCGCACGTTCTCCAGGGTGCCGGTCTTGGCGCGCAGGCGAAGCACCGCGTCTGAACCTTCGAAGCGGTTACGCACCGAACCGTCCTTGCCGGCGATCGGCAGCGAGGAGAGGTATTCGGGGGCCAGCGGGAAACGTTCCCACATCACCCGCAAGAGCCGGTTGGTCTGCGCCGCCGAGAAGCGGTTGGTGTCGTTGAGACCCGAGCCGTTGCGCATCACGTACGTCCCGCGGGGCATGCCCACGTCGTTCTCGAGGAACTCTTCGACCGCGTCGATCCCCTTGGCGGTTGAGCCCGGCACTCCCCGGGCCTCGGCGCCGAGAACCTTGATCAGCTGCTCGGCCACGAAGTTGGACGAGTGTTTGTTGAGCTTCTTGAGCGCGATGTCGAGCGTCTCACTGGGCGCCACGTACAGCGGTCGGGTGCCCTCTTTGGGAACCAACCCCAGCTTCACCTTGCCCTTGAGCTTCACCCCGCGCGCGAGCAGCTGCGCCTTGAGCACGGAGCCGAAGTAGAGCGCGGGGTCGTCGATCTTCTTCCAGAACGACTCCACCGGAGCGCCGAACCCCATGCGGCCCGACACCGAGACCTTCACCCGCTCTTTTTCCGGCTCGGGAATCATCGCCACGTGAACGCGGTGCTGCGCGCGGGTCCCGGTCGAGACGTGCGCATCGACGAACACGTAGTCGCAGGCGGGCTCAGCCTCGACCGCCGCGGTGCTGCCCATCGAGGCACCCGGGCGAATGTACAGCCCGATGGTGTTCGAGTTGATCGACACCGCCCCGGTGGGCGCCAGGTAGGCCCGGTCGCCGTGCTCTTGGTCAAACCCGGGCGCCAGGCGCTGACCGTCAAAATAGGAGTCGTCGATGATGATGTCGCCCGCGATGTCCTTCAGGCCGGCGTGCAGCAACTCCGACACGATGCCGTACAGGCGATCGGTGGTCATGGTGGGGTCGCCCTTGCCGCGCACCCACAGGTTCTTCACCTTGCCGTCGCGCGCCTCGGCGTCGACGTGAAACTCGGTCTCGAATCGGAAGTCGGGGCCCAGCCGCGCCAGGGCCGCCGCCGCGGTGAACAACTTCACGTTCGACGCCGGGTTCAGCAGTTCATCGGCGTTCTGTGCGAACACCTGGCTGCCGTCGTCGAGGCTGCGGACCTCGAGTGAAAAACGCGACCCCTTGATGGGCGACTTCTCAATCAAGCCCATGATGGCGCGCTTGACCGCGTCGCGGTCCTGGGGCCTGGGCGGCGCCGCGGCCACCAACGCAATCGCTGCCACCAGAGAAGTGAAACTCATCGGCCTGATTATGAGGGGAGAGCCCGCGCGAAGTCCAAGCCCACCGCTCGGTAACTTCCTCGTTTCTGTTGGCCTATCAACGCGTCGCGGTACAGTCCGCGCGTCTGCACACGGAGGACGCCCCGATGAGCGAACAGTGCGAAGTCTCTCGCGTCATTCCCGCACCCGTCCAGGTCGTATTCGACGCGTGGCTGTCGAGCCACACCCACGGCGAAATGACGGGCAGCATCGCCACCTACAACGAGGCCACGGGCGAGTTCTCGGCCTGGGACGGCTACATCTCCGGGCGCACCCTCACCACCGCCCCTCCGACGCGCGTCATTCAGTCCTGGCGCAGCACCGAGTTCCCCGGCGACGCACCTGACTCGGTGCTCGAGGTGCTCTTCGAAAAGGCGCGGGGCGGCACCCTCGTCACCGTGAAGCACTCCAACATTCCCGACGGTCAGTCCGCGTCCTACGCGCAGGGGTGGAACGAGTACTACTTCGACCCCATGACCCGGTACTTCGCCGAGGCGGC
>CAZFXD010000086.1:0-17879 GCA_964522795.1 uncultured Myxococcaceae bacterium | reverse complement strand
AATACCGCCAGCGCTTCCACACCGACGTCGTCATCGACCTCGTCTGCTACCGGAAATACGGCCACAACGAAGGCGACGAGCCGGCGTTCACCCAGCCCAAGATGTACGAGCGCATCCGCGCGCACCAGACGCCGCGGCAGCTGTACGCGACGCAGTTGGTGGGCTGGAGCCGCTTCACCGCCGCCGAGACCGACGAAGTCTACGCCCGGTGCCTCGCCGACTTCAGCGATGCCCACGTGCGCGCCTCCACCGAGCACGCGCTCAAGGACCCGAGCGCGATGCAGGGCCTGTGGTCGAAGTACCGCGGCGGAAGCGACGCCGAGGTGCCGCAGGTGCAGACCGGCGTGCCCGAAGCGACGCTGCGGCCGCTCATCTTGAAGCTGTCCACCACGCCCGAGGGCTTCACGCTCCACAAGGGCGTGCAGGCGGCCCTCGACCGTCGCAAGGCCACCCTGGCCGGCGAAAACCTCGACTGGGGCGCGGGGGAGATGCTCGCGTACGCCACGCTGCTCGACGCGGGCACGTCCATTCGCATCACCGGGCAGGACAGCGAGCGCGGAACCTTCGCCCACCGTCACGCCGTGCTCCATGACACGGCGACCGGGAAGTCGGTGGAGGCGCTGGAGGCCCTGGCCAGACCCGGCGTGCGGGCCCAGGTGGTGAACAGCCCGCTCTCCGAGATGGCGTGCATGGGCTTCGAGTTCGGCTACAGCCTCGACGCGCCCGACGCCCTGGTGGTGTGGGAGGCGCAGTTCGGCGACTTCGCCAACAACGCCCAGGTGGTCATCGACCAGTTCATCGCTGCGGCCGAAGACAAGTGGAGCCGCCTCTCGGGGCTGACCCTGCTTCTGCCCCACGGCTACGAAGGCCAGGGCCCCGAGCACTCCTCGGCGCGGCTGGAGCGGTTCCTCCAGTTGGCGGCGGAGGACAACCTGCAGGTCTGCTACCCGACGAACTCGGCGCAGATCTTCCACCTCCTCCGGCGTCAGGTGCTGCGTCCCATTCGCAAGCCGCTGGTGGTGATGACGCCCAAGGGCCTGTTGCGCCTGCCCGAAGCGAGCGCGCCGCTGGCCGCGTTCACCAGCGGGGGCTACCAGCGGGTGATCGGCGAGACGTCCTCGGCGGTGGAGCCGTCGAAGGTGACCCGCCTGATTCTCTGCTCGGGGCGCGTGTACTTCGACCTGCTCAAAGCGCGCGACGCGGCGAAGGACACTTCCATCGCCATCGTGCGCGTCGAGCAGCTCTACCCGCTGCCGACCGAAGAGCTCCGCGCGGTGCTCGCCTCCATGCCCAGCGTGACCGAGGTGTTCTGGGTGCAGGAAGAGCCGAAGAACTGCGGCGCGTGGCGGTTCATGCTCGAGCCGTTGATGGAGCTTCTGCAGTCGGCTCGCGGAACTCCGAAGCTCAAGTACGTGGGCCGGCCCGAGAGCGCGAGTCCCGCCACGGGATTTTTGAAAGCTCACGAGTACGAACAGCGCGTCTTGTGCGATGAAGCGATCCTCAGAGGAACCAATGTCGCTTGATTTGAAAGTCCCGCACCTGGGTGAGTCGATTACGGAGGCCGTGGTCGGCCGCTGGAACAAGAACGTCGGCGACGCGGTGAAGGCCGACGAGGCCGTGGCCGTGCTGGAGACCGACAAGGTGACGGTCGACGTGGTGGCGCCCGCCGCCGGCGCGCTGGCGACGATTGCCCACCAGGTGGGCGCGAAGGTTCGAATCGGCGACGTGCTGGGGACCATCGCCGAAGGCGCCGCCGGGGCCGCCCCGCAGATGACGGTCGCCGCGCCGCCGCTCCCTGCGCCAGCCGCTGCGCCCGCCGCCGTAGCTCCTGCCACACCCGCACCCGCCGCGGCCCAGGTCTCGGCCCCGCCCCCGACGCCCGTGGCGCGAAAGGTCGCGGAAGAAAAAGGGGTCGACGCAGCCGCACTCAAAGGCTCGGGCGTGGGCGGGCGCGTGATGAAGGAAGACGTGCTCAAGGCGCCGCCCTCGGCACCCACCGTTCCCGTCTCCGCGCCGCCCGCTCAGACGGGTCGGGAAGAGCGCGTGAAGATGACGCCGCTGCGCAAGCGCGTGGCCGAGCGGCTGCTGCAGGCGCAGTCCACCGCCGCCATCCTCACCACCTTCAACGAAGTCGACATGTCGGGCGTGATGGCGCTTCGCAAGACGTACGGCGAGAAGTTCCTCGCCAAGCACGGCGTCAAGCTCGGCTTCATGAGCTTCTTCGTCAAGGCCGCGGCCGAGGCGCTCAAGGCCTTCCCGGCGGTGAACGCGGAGATCGACGGCGACGAGGTCGTCTTCAAACACTTCTACGACGTGGGCGTGGCGGTCTCTGGCACCCGCGGGCTGGTCGTTCCGGTGGTGCGCGACGCGGACCAGCGCTCGATGGCGGAGCTGGAGAAGATCATCGCCGAGTACGGCGTGCGGGCGAAGGCCGACAAGCTGACCTTGCCCGAATTGCAGGGCGGCACCTTCACCATCTCGAACGGCGGCATCTTCGGCTCGATGCTCTCCACGCCCATTCTCAACCCGCCGCAGACGGGCATTCTGGGCATGCACAACATCGTCGATCGCGCCGTCGTGCGCGACGGGCAGATCGTGGTGCGGCCGGTGATGTACCTGGCGCTCTCGTACGACCATCGCCTCATCGAAGGCCGCGAAGCGGTGCAGTTCCTCGTGCGCATCAAAGAAGCCATTGAGGCGCCCGAGCGACTGCTGCTCGACGTCTGACGCCGTCACCCACCCAGCCGGGGCGGACACGCTGGCTTGAACTGCGGCGGCCGTTCTGTTGAAGCGCGTCGATGATGAGACGCCTCGCAACGACGCTCCCTGGGTCCCGGTGATGTGGATTTCGATTGTCGCGCTCACGTTCGCGACGGCGCCCGTGAAGGTCGCCCTCCCCGACTTCTCCGCCATCGACGTCGAACCTCGACGCGCCGCGCTAGTGGCTGATCACCTCGCGGCCCAACTGGCACACCACGGCCTCGAAGTGGTGACCGCTCGACAAATCGCCGCCGTCCTCGGGCAGGAGAGACAGGCCCAGTTGCTTGGTTGCAGCAACGAGAGCAGTTCGTGCTTGACCGAGCTCGCCAACGCAATGGGGGCCGACGTGGTGGCCAGCGGCACCATCGCCAAGATCGACGATCAGTTTCAGCTCAACGTGACACTCTCGTCGACGGTGGACGCTCGGCGCATCAGCACGCTGGTCGCGCAAGGGAAGTCTGAGTCCGCCATTCTGGACGCGATTACCAACCAGGGAAACCGAGTCGCCAACGATGTGCTCTCCAGACTTCGACCCGGTGAGTCGAGCGGCACCACCGACGGGACGGTGCGGCGCTGGTCCTGGGCACCTGCTGCTGCGGGTATTGGCTGTGGCGTGGCCGCCGCCGTCTTGCTCGCCAACGCCGGGGCCACGTCAGCGCGGCTGCGCTCGGGCGTGAATGAAGCTGGAGCCCCGCTGACCTCAACTGAAGGGAGCGAGTTGGTGAGCGCCGGGAGGTCTCAGCAAGCGGCGGGCGTGGGTCTGCTGATTGGAGCCGGCGCGTCGCTGGTCGCCACCGCCGCCATGTTCCTGCTCGGCGGGGCCGATGCCCCGACCGTGGGCCTCGCTCCAGCCGCTGGTGGGGCATCGCTGGCCATTCAAGGGGCGTTTCCATGAAGCGCGTCATCGCCACACTTTGCGCCGCAGCAGTCGTGGGCTGCCCAGACTTCGGGAGCGACCTCGACGCGTGCCGTGCTGCCGGCGGCTGCCGCGATGAGAGCGACAGCGGCACGGACGCCGGAGGTGGGTCGGGCGGAACTCCTGGTGGAGGTGCCGGGGGAGCAGGCGGCGGGCTGGCGGGCGGTGCGGGCGGAAGCGCCGGTGGTGCGGCAGGCGGCGGCGGGTTCGTCGACAGCGGCTTGCCTGCTGATGCGTTCGTGATTCGACAATTCGAACGTCGCGTCGCCGAGACCGGGGTGCTGACCGATGTGCCAGTCAAGGTTGCGCCCATCGGGGTCTGGACCCGAACTGCGAGCGACGGAGGGTATGAACTCCACCCGGCAACGCTGCACAGCTCCGGCGTCTATTTTTCAAGCGGCATTCCCGACACGCTCGATGCGGGTGCGATCGTCGAGATTCGTGACGCCTACCCATTCGCCCTGGAGCCGCTCCGCACGTTCGTGGTCACCAGCGCGCGGGACATCGATTTGAGCCAGTACCTCCTGGGTCGAGCCAATGGAACGACCGTGCTGATTGACAGCGGGACGGTGCTCTCGCTCGACGCGGGAAACCTGGTGCCCTGGAATACCGCGGGAGACTCACTCGCCCTCGCCATTCCGAACGCCGGCATTACCTCGCTCGCAGCAGACGGCTTCGCGTCCGGCGCGACCAACGTCGGGGCGCATTGGAACTGGGGGTACGTGAAGCCCCCGCAGTTGATCGAACCGAATGACCAAGTCTACGTGTACCAGATCGGCCGGCTGCTCACGGACGCTGGCGTTCCCTACAACACAGCGGTGGCCCGACAACAGACGAGCTCGGTGCAAATGCTGGCGGGGCAGACGACCTCGCTCGCCGTCAACCTTCAGCCCGTCACGCGCGAGTTCCCGCTCCGAGTCCGCTTCACGCGCGGAACCTGGTCTCAGGCCGGTCAGGGTCAGTGTGAAGCGACCCCCTCGTTCAGCTACTTCACACTCAACGCGATGGCCGTGCCGTTCGGGGCCGAGCGAGGCTCGATCAACCAGGCCCCCAGCGTCTTCTACACTGGCTTCGGTCAGTATTTTCCCGACGGGGGCAATGCGGAAACGCGGTTCGACGGCCTCGCACGCTCCGCGTTCGCTCCGACGTGGAGCACACTCATCTCCGCCACCCAGAGCGTCTCGTGCCCGCCGTTCCGCGCGGTGTTGCCCGACGGCGGCAACAAGACGAACACCGTCTTCAACGTTTCGATGAGCACGCTCTTGCCCCTGGCCGATGCGAGCGCGGGCGACGGTGGCTTTCTGGAGCTCGCGCCTCAGTTGATCTCCGGTGGCCCCGCTGTCATCAACGGGCACCTCACCAGCGGTGGCTCCCAGTTGAGGGAACCCGAGCCCGTCACGATTCAGTGGGCAGCCGCCACCGGTGGGGCGCATTGGTACAAAGTGTTGATTGGTTGGCAGGGGTACCAACGCATCGGGCCCGACGAATACTTCCCCAATCACGCGGCCGGGCAGTTCTACACGCAGAACACCACGCTCGAAATTCCGCCGGGTGTGCTGCAGCCGGGGAAACCGCACTGGGTCCAGGTGACCTCGCTCCGAGTCCCTTCAGGGAGCTTCAACGCGCCGCTGCTCAGCTCGGCGCCGCGCTATCTCGCGGAGTCCACCACCGACATCTTCTTCGTGAAGAACGCCGATGGCGGTGTCGACTACCCGGTGCCCTGAGCCGCCGGCTACTTCCGCCGAGTGTGCTATGGGCGCGGTCCATCGTGACTGCCCCCACCACTGCCCTGCCACGCCAGGTACCGTTCATCATCGGAAACGAGGCGTGCGAGCGCTTCAGCTTCTACGGCATGAGGAACATCCTCACCGTCTTCCTCATCGACTACCTGCTGCGCGAAGAGTTGCCCGACGAGGAGATGCGGCGGTCCATCGCCAAGGCCAACTTTCACCTCTTCGTCACCGCAGTGTACTTCCTGCCGCTGGTGGGCGGGTACCTGGCGGACCGCTACTTTGGGAAGTACCGCCTCATTCTGTGGCTCTCAATTGTGTACTGCTTCGGGCACGCATGCCTCGCGCTCTTCGAGCACAACAAGTACGGCTTCTACACGGGGCTGGCGCTGATCGCGGTGGGCTCGGGCGGCATCAAGCCGTGCGTCTCGGCCATGGTGGGTGATCAGTTCGACGCCTCGAGAAAGTCGCAGGCGGGGAAGGTGTTCTCGGCGTTCTACTGGAGCATCAACCTGGGCTCCTTCTTCGCTTCGCTGCTCATCCCCAAGATCCTCAAGCTGTACGGGCCAGCGGTGGCGTTCGGAATTCCCGGCGTCTTGATGTTCCTGGCCACGGTCATCTTCTGGGCCGGCCGAAAGCACTACGTGATGGTGCCGCCCACGGGGGCCAACCCTGACTCGTTCGTGCGGGTGGTGCTCTCCGCCCTCAAGTCGCGCGGCGGCGGGCACTGGCTCGACGGCGCAAAGGCGAAGCACCCCGACGACGCGGTGGAGTCGGTCAAAGCGGTCTTTCGCGTCTTGCTGGCGTTCCTCCCCATTCCCTTCTTCTGGGCGCTGTTTGATCAGAAGGCGTCGACCTGGGTGGTCCAGGCCAAGTCGATGGACCCGGTGGTCGGCCCGTTCACCTTCGAGCCGTCGCAGATGCAGCTGGTCAACCCGGCGCTGGTCATGCTCCTCATCCCGCTCACCACCGGCGTGCTCTACCCGCTCTCCAAACGCCTGGGCTACGAGCTCAAGCCGCTTCGACGCATGACGATCGGCATGCTCGTCGGGGCGCTCTCGTACGTGGTGGCGGGGCTCATTCAGCTGCCCATCGAACAAGGCGTCCGGCTGTCGATTCTCTGGCAGTTGGGGCCCTACCTGCTGCTCACGCTGGCGGAGGTGCTCGTCTCCACCACCGGCCTCGAGTTCGCCTACAGCCAGGCCCCGCTCTCGATGAAGGGCACCTTGATGAGCTTCTGGAACCTGACGGTCGCCGCCGGAAACCTCGCCGTGGCCTTCGCCTCGTACTTCAACGTGTTCTCCGGCCCCTCGCTCTTCTTCTTCTACGCGGCCATGGCGGGCGCGGCAGGAGTGGCGCTCGGCTTCATCGCCCGACGGTTCGTCTCGGTCGATCGCTTTCGCACGGCTCCCGCGTAGCCGAACCCGCTCGGCCCAGCCTCGTCGCGGGGCCCTTCGCTACAACAGGCACACCGGAGCGCCGCCGGTCGACCCCGGACACGCGTTGCCGGTAGCGCTGCGCCAGCGCGAAACCTTGCAGGCCGGAAGATCGCTAAACGTATTCGAGCTGACGAAGTCGGGGCCGGTCAGGTCCGACACCCAGCCCAGCAGCAGGCCCGTGTCACCTCCACCTTGCCGCAACGTGCTGTCGGTGATGAACGCCGAGTCCGGGCGCCCCGTGTCCGGTGCGATGATCACACTGGCATTGTTCCCGGCGGGCCCGCAGCCGTACCCCTGGAGGCCGCTCGCGGCACCGGCGTATTCAACGATCGCGAAGGTGATCCGGTTGCCGGTCGCCGGTGTGAAACGAAAGTAGAGGTTGGTCCAGTCAGCGGCGGCGGGAACCGCTTTCGCCGACGTGAACACCACCGGCGCGTTTGCCGTGCCATTCACGATCAGCACACCGCGACGCGCGGGGGAGAGCCCCAACGTCATTCCGCTATCGCCGTCGTGGTCCATCTTGAGGGTCACGCCGGCCTCGATGGTGAGCGTCGAGGGCGCACCGTCGGCAGACGGCGCAACCAAAAGCCGTCCCATGATGCGGTATGGAACACCGAGCGCCTTGAACGTGTCGCTCGGCATGCTCCCGCCACGTTCAACCCGGATGTCACCCGACATGGTGTTTCTGAAGGTCAGCGTCGGAAGGGTACCGACGGCACCTGCTTCGACTCTCACCGGGTACGGCGCTGCCGCATCTCCGGTCTCTGCGAACGTCACGTTGGCAGAGTCCGCGGTGAATCCGCTCATGCGCTGGAGGTTGACCCCGTATCCTTTCGCACCGGTCACCAGCACGTTCACGAAACGCAGCGATCGCGTGATGACCGGCTGACTGGCCGCGATGCCGTACGCGACGACCGCGCCACCGCCATTTTGAGCCGACGCGGGGTTGGCCCCACCCTCGATCTGCGTATTCTCGAAATCGAGCGCCCCCTTCACGTCAACCGTCAAGCTGCCCCACGGTTTACCTGGGTCCTGGGCGGAAAAGGTGACGCCACGCGCGACGAGCTTTCCAGCCAACGAGGACGTCCCGACGGTGACGCGGGTGCGCTCGCCCAACTTCACCGTGGCGCACTTCTCGATGGTCACCGTGGCCGTCACCCGCAGGTCGCTTGAAATCAGATGCGGCGCACCCGCTGCCGTCCAGGTCTCGTCAGCCATAATGTCCCCGCTGTGCGGCGTTCCACTCCCCGTCGGAGCGGCGCAGTCAGGGCTCATCCCGCCGTCGTTCGTCTGAGAACCACCAGCACATGCGGTCATCAGGCCCAGGAGCACAATCGAAGAGGTCCGTCGCATCCTCGGGAAATCACCCGGTCGCGCGACCAAGTCAAGCGCTGCTTCAAGCGCCCACTGGCGCGCGCAGCCCCACGTGCGCTGTCCAGATTGCGCGCAATCTGGACATTCGGGTTCGCGAGTCCGCGGCCCTGCCGACGAGGCGCTGGCGCCTGGCCGCGGTGCAGCGATTCGGCACGAACACCCGACGCGGCCGAACCAACGCCTCCTCAGTCGACTGGAATTGCTGGCCGATTTCTTGGCGAATCGTGGGCCCGTGCGAAAGTCCGTTTTGCACGCAGAATGGACACGCACTTTTCACGCACGCTTCCCCCTCCGCCGTCGGGAACCCTGGTCTTCGGCGCGCCCGGCGTCGGCAAGACCGCATGGGCGCGGCAGCTGGGAACAGGCGCGCAGGTCTTCGATTTGAAGGCCCCCGAGGTGGCAGCGTCCCTGCGGCCGAGCGACTCCACGCGCCTCGCGGAGCTGCTCGGCCAACCCGGCGCTCGCGTGGTGTTTGACAACCTCGAGGCCAGCCCCGAGCTCTACCTCGCAGTGCTCCCGCTCTTGCCCGCCGCCCGAGCCACGGTGACCTTCACCTGTGGCAACCGCCGCGCGCTCAAGGCGGCCCGCATCAACCCGGCACGGTTCCCCTACCCCGTTCGGACCCTGCACCCACTCACCAGAACCGAGCTGGGTGCCCGATGGGACCTTCGCCAGTCACTGGAGTTCGGGCAGCTCCCCGCCGCGGTTCTCTCACCCGAACCCGCGCTGACCGTCGAACGGCACCTGCGCCAGGTCATCGCCGCCTCCGTCACCGCGAAGAAAGTGGTGCGGAACGCCGAGCAATTCTGGGCGCTCGTGGAAGCGCTCACCGCGTCGCAGGCGGAGGTGCTCAACCTGGCGGCCATCGCCGCCGAGCTCGGCATGGAGCGCAAGAACGCCGAGCGCTACCTGGGAGTTCTGGAAGAGCTGATGCTCACGGTTCGGCTCGCCCCCTTCGCCACTGGCTCCGGACCGCGACTGGTGAAGCACCCCAAGTTCTACTTCTACGACGCAGGCGTCTACCGCGCGCTCAGCCCCAAAGGTCCCGCTGACGCCGCGGAGCGGCTCGACGGTCCCGCCCTGGAGACGCTCGTGTTTCAGGAACTCCGCGCGGGCCTCTCGCACGTGGGCTCTCCGGCGAACCTCTACTTCTGGAGGACGGCGAGCGGGCACGAGGTGGACTTCATCGTGCACGGCCCGGGCGTACTCCTCGCCATCAACGTGCACAAGACGGCGCACGTGCGGCGCGCGGACGAAGAGTCGCTCCGCCGGTTTCAGCAGGAGCACCTCGGCGCCACGGCCATTCTCGTCCACCCCGGCCTTGAACGCGTGAGCCGCGCTGGGGTCGAAGTGATGCCGGTTGCGACGCTGCTGGAAGCGCTGCCACGCCACCTTTCGGCCGCCCACGGTCCCGCAGCGGCGGCCCCGGCCGGTGACCCCGCCTCATCACTCGGGCGAGTGTTGGTCCGTCGCCCAGCGGACGCCCAGGCGTCGGCGAAATAGGTCCGACCAGCCCAATTCGCTTTTCGACAGCGTCGCGTGGGACGCCACCGCGAGGGGTTTGAGCGTGCGCCCAAGCTGGCTCTTCGCCGCCTCCGCGACATCGTTGCGCACCCAGAACTGCAGCCAGTAGTCGCGCATGAACATCTTCCCGAGCGGCGTGTAGCGACTTTCCATGTGTTTGGGGTTCCAACCCGCGACCCAGGCGGGCCAGTCGTAATGGTTGCCGTCGGCGGAATACAGAATGGCCACGCTGGGGGATGCCGCGTGGAAGAGCTCTGAGCGATCGCCGCCCGCCGCGATTTCGCGACTGTTCAGGCCGTACATGTCCAGCGTTTGCCAGTCGCACAGAAATGGAATCGCGCCCGCATCACCGAGCGAGAGCGTTCGTTCGGCGCGCTCCAGGGGAAGTTCGGCCAGTGCCTCGCCAACGCGCCGATAGAATTGGTGCAGCACCGGGTAGTCACGAACGTAGGTGCCGCACTGCGAGGTACCCCACCACGTCAGCCCCAGAATCATCAATGGGGCGATCCGCGCGGCGATGGGCGGCCCGCGGGCCACCCAGAGGCCCAGGAGCACCGCCAGCAACACGGTGCAGGGGAAAAAGAACCTCTGCCCATAGTCCATCACGTGGTGCGCGAAGGCGAACGGCGCCGTCATTGCCACGATGAAGAAGCACAGCGTCAGAACGTGGGAGCGCAGTTGGGCCGCGTTCCTGGCCACGCTCCACGCCGCGAGAAGAGCGAGGCCGAGGACCGGCGAGAGGCCCAACAACCAACTCATGCCGGAGCCAACATCGCCTCCTTTGAGCAGATATGGGTTTGGAAGCACCGCACCGTAGAATGTCCACCGAAACAGAAGAAGCGACGCCCCCGCCGCGCCAATCAACGCTCCCACGAGGGCCACGCGTGTTCGCTTCGCGGGATGGAGAATCATGGCGGCCGCGAGCGCAACCACCCCTGGCACCACGCCGTCAGGTCGCAGCCAAACGGCGCCGATGCCGGCGAGCGCGAGGAGCCCGGGGCGACCCTCGAGCGCCGCGACGAAAAGCGCCACGGCCATCAGCGCATAGCCCGCCGTCTCGAGCCCCGAGACCGCATGGACCCACGACATCGGATTGATGAACAACGTGAAGACCGCTGCGGAGGCGGCAAGAGCGCTGCCCGTCCATCGCGCGACGGCGCCCCCAATCAGCCACGCAATGCCCCCGAGCGACACCACGCCAAGAATCTTCGCGGCCTGCTCGAGGTCGGCCCGCAAGAACGCGGCGCCGGCGAGCAGCCACATCCACAGCGCGTTGCTGTAGCCCTCGACCCGCGCACCCTCGAGGTTCCACACAGGGCCGACGCCCATCGCGACATGTCGCGAGTACCGAAACGTGATGAACGCATCGTCGACGGTGAAGTCCCAGGTAAAAAACAGCCCCGCCGTCACGCCGAGCAGCCCTGTCCCCGCCAGAAGGATCGTCCAGCGTGAGCGAAACATCGAGGGTCATCATGCCCGACCTGCGCCCCGGCGCGTTCCACCAAATGCGCCTCCCACCGTCGACCTCGGCCCAAGACAGAGGCGCGCACACCGCCGATGAGCGACGGAGTCCACCGTGTACCGAAAGAGCGTCGGGCGCGGGAACAAGACCAGCATTCCAGGCGTTCGCGCGAGGCAGTGCCATGCCGAACACGGCCTACGGCCCGGGGCCTTGCACTCCGCCATCAAGCGTTGCACCCATCATCTCCTTGAAGAGGGCGTCTTCGTCGGTGGCCTCGGCCGGAGGCACGGCGCTCATGGCCGCGCGTTCGGCGTCGTTGCACGGGCGCGGGTTGGTCACGTCTTCCTGAACGCATTCCAGAAGCCACGCGTCGCGAGGCGGCAGGTGGAGTCGCTCGGCGGCAGCGCGCGCGTCGGAGATATCCCGCTCCACCAGCCAGGTGGACAGGCGCGGCATTGCCATCACGCCCAGCAGGGCGCAGAGGAGCACGCCGACCCACGGAAGCACCGCGCGGTAGAGCGTGGGCAGCGGCGCGTTGAAGCGAAACGCGCTGATGAAGAGGTTCAGGCCCAGCGGCGGCAGGCAGAAGGCGATCTCCAGGTTCAGCACCATCATCACCAGCAGGTGAAATGGAGAGAGCGCGAACTTCGCCGCCAGCGGGAGGAAGAGCGGAACCGAGACGATGAGGGCGGACAGGCCGTCCATCACCATGCCGATGACCAGCAGCACCAGGTTCATGGCGATGAGAAATTGCCAGCGCTCGGTGAGTCCCCGCGCGGTGAGCGCGTCCATCACGTGCTGCGGCCAACGATGGTCGACCGCGGCGTTCACCAGGGACTGGGCGGCGAGCAGCAGCACCACCACCGCCCCGGCGAGGGCGATGGCCTCGGCGGCGATGCGCGGCAGGTCCGCCCGCAGCTTGAGATCGCGGTTGAGCCACCGCCCGGCCACCACCGCCCACAGCAGGCCGAGCGCGGCGGACTCGTCGGGCCCGGCGACGCCGAGCGCCAGTGAACCGAAGAGAATGGCGGGAAGGACGAGCTCCCACTTGGCGTGATTCGCGGTCGTCCCCAGCGCGCGCAAGACAAACGGCTCCGTCGGCATCTTCGCCCGAAGCGCGAAGGCCAGCACCGCCGCCGCGAGCAGCCCCCACACGAAGAGCCCGGGAATGAACGCGGCGCGAAACGCCACCTCGAAGTCGATGCCCGCCACGAAGGCGTAGACGAGAATGGCGAGCGACGGCGGGAAGAGCAGCCCCAGCGAGCCCCCGGTCGTCACCAGCCCGAGCGAAAACTTCTCGGGGTACTTGTGCTCGGAGAGCGCCGGGAGCAACAGCCCGCCGATGGCGACGATGGAGATGCCCGAGCCGCCAGTGAGCGCGGTGAAGAACGCGCTGGCGAGCAGGCACGCGAGCGCGAGGCCCCCGGGGAGCCACCCCAGGGCCGCGCGGGCCGCCGCCACCAGCCGCGCCGGCGCCTGCGAATTCGCCAGCACGTAGCCGAGCAGTGAGAAGAGCGGAATGGTGACGAGCACGGGGGAACCCGCGAACTGCTCTTCGAGCACCTTGGGCGCGAGCAGGCGGAGCGCCTGCCCGGCGTCGACGAACGAGAGCGAGGCCGCGCAGAGCAAGACCGAGAACAGCGGCGCCCCGAGCAGGAGCGCCAGCACGGTCACGCCGGCGAGCGGGCCCAGCGTCGCCCCCGCGGCGGCGACGAACAGCGCGCCTCCCACCCACGCCCCGCGGGGCAGCACCGCATGCGCGGGCGCCTCCGGGGCGCCGGGCTTCACCGCGGAGCCGACGAACAAGCCGGCCAGCGCCACGAACCCGCCGGGGATGAGCAGGTCGAACGTCTTCACCAGCCCGCCCCGCTGCGCCACCCCGGGCACCTCCAGCATCGTGGGCGCCACGGTCCACACCTCGCCGGCGGCCACGCGGAAGAACGTCTTCACGTCGACCACAAGCTGCGAGAAGAGCGCCCCCAGCGCCGTGCCCACCGCGGAGGCGCCAAGCCCCAGCTTCTCCAGGACGCTCGCCTCAGGCGCCGCGCCGAAGGCGTCGATGGCCAGAAAGTCGAAGAAGGCCCACGCCGCCAGCAGGCACATCACCGCGGCGAACAACTGAGTGGCGCGCGCGGTGAGGTCTCGGCGGGTTCCGGACAACGCGCGGGCGAAGAGGTCCACCGACACGTGCCGCGACTCGAGCGTGGCCAGCGCCGCGCCGACGAAGACGAGCAGCATGGTGACGCGCGTGGCCGTGCCCCGCACGCCGCCGACCAGCGTGAGCGCGCTCCCGTCCTGCAGCCAGCCGAAGAGGTTGGCGAAGTACGCGCTGTGTCCGGCGAGCGCGCGCAGCCCGACCCAGGCCCCCAGCAGCAGCGCCAACCCGACGGCCAGGGTGGCCGCGGTCCAGCGAAGCAGGGCCCGCGCCGAACTCAGCGGGTCAGCTCCTCGAGTTCCTTCACCAGGGCGGGCGGGAACACGCCCCTGGCCAGCCGCGCACGCGTCTCGGCGAAGACCTTCTTCCACTCTGCCCGCTCCGCCTCGGTCGGCTCGATGACGGTCATGCGCTTACGAAACCGCTCCAGCGCCGCGTCGTCTTCCTTGCGGATGCGGTCTGTGAGCGCCTTGCACGCCACGCGGCCGGTCTCCAGCAGCGCGGCGCGTTGGGCCGCCGGGAGCGCCTCGAGCCGGGCCTTGGACATCACCACGCCTCCGATGGAGGGCTCGAGCACCAGGGTGTTGATGTTGTCGAGGCGACCTGCCCACTGCAGCTGTTCGGCGCCGAGCGCAGCCACCGAGAACACGTTCACGTTCCCCGCCGCCAGCTCCGGCAGCGCTTCGGGCACCGAGGTCTGTCGCGGCGTCACCCCCACCACCTGGTTCAACGCGGGGAAGATGGGGTCTTCGCGCCAGGCCCAGGGCTTCTGGCCCTTGAGGTCGGTGGGGTGATGAACGGCGAACCCTTTGGAGATGAGGCGGTCCATGCCGATGTCGCCCCAGCCCAGCAGCTCAAACCCCTTCTCGCGAAACACCTTCTCGAAGCGCGGGCGGAACTTCTCCCGAACCTCGTCCAGCTTGTCCCAGGTCGAGAACAGGCCCGGCATGGTGAGCGCGTTGACGTCGTTGTCGATGAGCCCCAGGCCCACCGACGTCACCACCGCGCCGTCGAGCTGTCCGGCCTTCACCTTCGAGATCTGCGCCGCTTCGTCGCCCTGGGTGGCGTTCCAATAGAAGTCCAGCTCCAGCGCGCCCTGGGTCTTCTCCTTCACCGCCTTGGCCCACACGCGCAGCACCTGCCCCCACGGCGACTCGCGCGGCGCGAGCGAGCCCATCTTGAGCACGGTGGGCTCGGCCTGCACCGCCCAGGAGGAGACGAGGAGAGCCGCTGCCAGAACTCGACGCATCATGTGTCGCTCCAATTCCAGACCGTCACTTCACAGGAAAGCCGCAGCGCTTCAGCCGCGGGGCACCGAGGTCGCGGCGCGCTTTCGTCTTCGCAATGCCGGTCTCCAGCCGCTGCTCAGGCAGCAGGTCGTCCGGCGCGTTCACCACCTCGTCGAGCAGCGTCCGGTAGAGCGCGGCGTCGTGCGCGTTGCAGGCGTAGTTCTGCGCGTACATCAACTGCACCATCAGCGCCTTCCGCCCAGTCAACTGCAGCGCCCGCTCGAAGAGCGCCTTCGCCTCGGCCAACTCGGCGTCGGGCGCGCGCGCGTGGTACGCCCCGAGTGCAGCGAGGCCGGTGGCCCAGGCCAGCTTCGGGTTCAGCTCGACGCTCCGCTCGAGGAACGGCACCGCGACCCAGAGGTCCGCCACCAGCGCCGGGTCCTCCGCCGCCACCCCCACGCGCGACAACCACGCGGCGCCGAACCAGAGCAGCGTCTCCGCGTCTTCGGCCTGGAACGACTTCAGCCAGGCCACCAGCGCGTCGTGGTTCTTCATCGCCGCGGCCAGGCCGGGCTTCTTCTGATCGAGCAGCGTGCGGCCGAACCGGATGGCGCGCTCATAGGCTTCACGGGCCCGCTTCGCCTCGCGCGCTTCGCCGTCGTCGTCGCCGCGGTCGTAGGCCTGCTCCCACCCGTCTTCAATGAAGGCCCCGGCGTACCCCGTCCACCCCTGGAGGAGCAGGAAGAGGGCGTCTTCGTTGTCCGGCGCCAGCTTCAGCATGCCTTCGACCTGCACCAGGCTCGAGCCGGCGCCCAGCTTCGCCACTTCCACGTCCGAGAGCGTGTCGAACGCGCTCGCCGCGTCGCGCGTGCCCTTGAGGGTGCCGTCGAGAATCATCCGGTCGATGCAGCCGGTGGTGGCCAATGCGCACAGCCACAGGACGGTGGTTCTCACGCCAGGCCTCCGGTCCGGGTCCAGAACGCGGTCTGCTCGCTCTCGTAGACGAGCTTGTCGCCCTGGAGGAACTTGAACTCGTACCGTACGAGGAACTTCTCCGGCCCCGGCCGCACGTGCTTGGCCTCGCACTCCAGCCGCATCGGCTGCGCCATGTCGGCGAGGGCCAGGAACCGGGCGTTCTTGATGCGCACGCCGTAGCCCACCCAGCCGTCGTGATGCCGCAAGCCCAGCACGTAGTAGGCGTGGGCGAACCCCATCATCCCCGTGGCGTGAATCATCAGCCCGCCGCTCACGTGCCGCGGGTGTTTGACCGGGTGCACGCGCTGGGTGTTGGTGATGGGGAGCGCTTCACTGACCGGCATGCGCGCGGCGATGAAGGAGCGCGCCTTGTCCACCTCGAGGATCTCGTCGATCAGCTGACCTTCGGGCGCGTAGAAACAATCGGCGATGAAGTCCGGATCGAGCGGCATCAGAGCGTCTCCAGGAATTGGCGGACGATTCGGCCCCACAGACGCTGCATCACCACGGGCTCGGGGACCATGTGGGTCAGGTTCGTCAGCGGCAACAACTCGTGGCGCTTGCCCGCCTTGAACATCGCGTCTGAGAGCTTCAGGGAGTGGAGGAAGTACACGTTGTCGTCAGCGGTCCCGTGAATCAACAAGAGCGGCCGCTGCGCTTCATCGACGTACGAGAGCAGCGAGCTCTTTCGATACGCGTCGGGGTGCGCGTCGGGCACGCCCAGAAACCGCTCGGTGTAGTGCGTGTCGTAGTCAGTCCAATCAACGACCGGGGCTCCTGCCACGCCCGACTTGATCACGTCTGGCTTTGACAGCGTCAAGAGCGCCGCCATGTAGCCACCGAACGACCAGCCGTAGACACCTACCCGGGCCATGTCCATCTCGGGCATCTCAGCGGCGAGGGCCCGGAGCGCGCTCACCTGATCATCGGTCGTGACTCCGGCGAAGTCTCCCTTGATGGCGCGCTCCCACTCGCGGCCCCGGCGGGGCGTTCCCCGACCGTCAAACTTGACCACGATGAATCCGTGGTCGGCGATCCACTGCAGAATCACATTCGGGAGCATTGAGCGCACGACTTCCTGGTGCCCCGGGCCTCCGTACACCTGGAGAATCACCGGGTACTTCTTTCCGGCCTTGAAGCTCCTCGGCTTGATGACGGCGGCCTGAAACTGTCGTTCCTTCCCCACGGTCTTGAAGTCGACGTCCGGCAGAATCATCGGCGCCTTGGCGACCATGGGGAGCGTTCCCAACTTGTTGCCGTCCGCGTTCAAGATGGCGGTCTGCGGCATGAAGTTGACCCCGGTGGTGGTCAAGGCGAAGCGGCCGGCCTCTTCCGACATGGTGGCGCTCTCGGTGACCTCGTTGGGATTCCCCGTCGCGACGCGTTGAACAGTCCCCGACTTCGAGGACTGGTAGAGCAGCGTCGTGGTGGGGTCTGCACCGCCCGTGAAGTACAGCGTGCCGGTCTTCTCGCGGTAGCCGACCAGATCGACGTACCCGGCTTCTTTGGGAACCCAGGTTCGCAGCTCTTTTCCTTCGAGCGAGACCTCAATCACCCGCGGAGCCCCTTCTTTCTCGTCGCCCCAGAAGAAAGACTTTCCGTCGGGCAGGAATCGCGGGAACTCCTGGTTGATGTTCAGCCACGCGTCGTCGTGCTCCGCCAGAATGGTTCTGGTCTTCCCCGTGCCCGGGTCGACGAAGAGCAACTGCTGATCAGTCTGCTCCCGGTTCTGCACGACGACAGCGGGGGGCGCCTTCTTCGACCATCGGACCACGCTGACGTACGGAAACTTCACGGCGTCCCACGACACCCACTTCACCGCTCCGCCTTTGGAGGAGACGAGGCCGAGGCGCACGGTGGCGTTCTTCTTCCCCGGGCGCGGGTAGTAGAAGCGGTCAGGCGTGGTCTCGGGGTGCATGGGGTCGGCAATGGCGAACTGCTCCAGCCCCGTGTGGTCGGTCTCCTGGAACAGGATCTGCGATCCATCGGGCGAGAACCAGAAGCCCGCGAACCGCGACATCTCCTCTTGCGCCACGAACTCAGCCAACCCGTGCGGCTTCAGGTCGGTCCCGCCGCGGGTGACTTGTCGTTCGGTGTTGGTCTTCAAGTCCACCACGTAGACGTCGTTGTTGCGCACGTAGCCGACCGCAGTGCCGTCGGGAGAAAACCTGGCGTCGATCACCGCGCCTTCGCCCACTTTGAGCGCGGTGGTCTTCCTGGTCGCGCGCTCAAACACGTACGGCTTTCCGGAAAGCACCACCACTACCTTCGCGCGGTCGAAGGAGAGCGAGAACGACGTGAAGCCACGCGCGGAC
>CAZFXD010000085.1:15456-18072 GCA_964522795.1 uncultured Myxococcaceae bacterium | reverse complement strand
GCCCGCAAGGCACGACCGCGGGGGTCGCAAGAATGGAGGCGCCGGGAATCGAACCCGGGTCCGAAAGCCTTCAACCGATCGACACTCCGTGCGCAGTCCGTCATTTAATTTAAGAATTCCCACCGCGAACGGACACGCTGAGAGAACCCCGGTCCCAGAAAGATCTCGTCGCGAGCCCCTGGGCTGGCTCGCGACCAGTCGGCATTATGACGGCCGACTCTCCACCCACCGACCGAGATGAAGAAGGCCGTGCTCAAAACCGCTTATTAGGCGGCGAGAGCAAGCTCAACGTTGTCGTTGGCTTGTGTGTTTTTGCTCACTTTTATTAACGAGTGTGGTGTGCCCACTCGGCACGCTTCGATCGACGTCATTGCCCTCGTCGAAACCTTGTCGCCCCCGATTGTGAAAGAACTCCCCCAAGTGTATCGGCCGCACGGGGAATGCGCCATGCGCACGATTCTCAGGTAGAAAACCCCGGGGGATTTCATGGGAAGCGACCACAAACACCTGCTGCTGATCAACGCGAAGCTCGCCGAAGACCTGCGCGCCGAATACTCGGTCGACGTTCCGGTCGGCACGTGGCTGGAGGCCAATCGGCTCCACAGCTTCGACGCCATCAGCCGCGGGTACAAAACCACCTACGTCGAGTGGATGATTTCAACCACCGTGGAGTCGGTCTTCATCGGCGCCTGGGTGAACGGCCGTAGCGTCCGCACGCTGGCCTTCGAGCCGACCGGCGACCCCTGGTCGAGCCGCGGAGGCTGGAAGTGGCACGTGCGCGGCAAGCCCCTGCCCTTCGAGAACACGAAGGAGCTCACTCGCTGGCTCAAGCGAAAGTCGCTCCTCGCCTCGCCTGACGGCTACGACATCTTGAAGGCGTTCCTGGGCGGCCCATGGAACGAGTCGACACCGCTCGCCACACCCGAGCCGCCTCCGCCGCCCACGCCGTCGCCGCCGCGCAAGAAGTCCAACCAGGAGAAGCTCCAGGAAGCGCTCCAGGCCGATGACTGGGCCGCGGTGGCACGACTGGTGAAGAAGCGCGAGTGCGCGGACAGCGCGACATCCGAATTCCACCACGCGGTGCAGTACGGCGACCGCGACCGGGCGAGGAAGCTGGTGCAGGCCGGCGTGAACCCGAACGCGCTCAACTACGAAGGACTGGCGGCGATTCACCGCACGCAGGAGCCCGGGGAGATTTCGTTCCTGGTCAAGCTTGGAGCAGACCTGGAAGCGGTCGATCGCAACGGGTACACCCCGCTCCTGGGCGTGATGACCAACGTGAACCCGAACAGCGCCGAATGCCTCAAAGCGCTGCTCAAGGCCGGGGCCAACCCGCACGCGAAGGTGCGGGGAGAGGGCGCGCTCACGGTGATGAAGAAGTACGTTCGGCGAACGCGCGGCGCCGCCCGCTACGCGCCAGAGCTCGAGGCGATGATCAAAGAGGCCCAGCTCCGCCGGCCGGCCTGACGCGCGCACGGGCGAATTCAGGCGCATCGAGGCATTCGGCCACTCGAGAGTCGCCATTCAGCGCGCACTCAGCTACGCACGCGCCCTCGTTCGCGGCTCACGAACGTTCCCTGGGGGCTTTCATGCGACGTCTCACCCTTCTCGCAGCACTCACCACCCTCGTCGCCTGCGGCGGGCCCGGTGGAGGCAACGACGGCGGCGGCGGTTCAGGCGGCGCCGCGGGAGGAGGCTCGGGCGGTAGCGGCGGGAGCGGCGGCTCCGGTGGAATGGGCGGCGGCGCTTCGGGCGGCGGCAACGGAGGCGCGGGCGGCTCGGGAGGTGGCGCGAGCGCTGACGACTCCGGCTTCGTGGCGCTCTTGTCCGACGAGGCCACCGCGGGCCTCGGCATTCCCCCGGGCGTCGACGCGTCGGTGCTGACCATCTCGGTCTCTGACTCCGGCGTGCGGGACGACGCAGGTTTCAAGACGGTGCTCACCTTCGGCCCGGAAGGCGCCCAGTTCCCCTCGCCCGTCACCGCCGGCGTTCGCTACAACCTGGCGTGGAATGACGCGGGCATCGCGCTCCCCATGTGGGCGCTCGTCTCGGCCGACGGCGGGCTGATTCCGCTCCGCTCGACCACCACCGGGTACGTGAACGCGACGCTCCCGCTCGACGCCGTCACCTTCGCGCAGGTCCCCCACTTCTCGGTGATGAAGCAGCTCGACAACCTGCTCACCGCGCGGCTGGAGCTGTACCCCGAGAAGGCCTCCTACGACATGATGGAGAGCTTCATCGCCGTCGGGGTCGTCACGCCCGGGCTCACCAACCAGGCGCTGGCCGGCGTGATGGAGTTCGAGAACCCCACGGACGGCGTGTACGTCGTCCCGGGCTCGCGCACGTTCGGCGACGGGGGCGTCGCCGACGCCATCATCAGCACCAAGGCCACCTGCACGGTGCCCGGCTGGGGCGACGTCATCTTCAAGGGCAAGGTCACGTCCTACGCCAACTACGGGTGGCTGGGAGTCACCACCGAGCCCGAGCAGGACTACCGCCTCGTGCGACGCGTGTACTGCGTTCCGCCGCCGCCGCCCAAAGAGCCCAAAGGCACCCTCGCAGGAACGCCTCGCTCCGACCCCGCGCGCGAGGCTGCCGACGCGTGGGACAACCTGG
>CAZFXD010000085.1:0-15356 GCA_964522795.1 uncultured Myxococcaceae bacterium | reverse complement strand
TTCCAGACCGACGTCGATCAGTTCTTCGCCCTCACCTTCTCGTGCCTCGAAGAGGGGCGCGCGCGCGTCAGAATTGCGATGACCGCGCGTCAGGGCGGAGGCCGCAACGAGAGCGCCGACGTGTGGACCGGCATTCTCCAGTGCGGCGGCAAGGGCGACGCGGTGATGCTCTCGGACAACACCCGACTCACCCGCACCGGTAGCACCTGGAGCGCAGCGGCCACCGGGGTGACGGCCAACCTCATCGCGGCCACGGATTCGATTTCTGAAAACTTCGGCGCACTCAACCCGGACTCGGTGGGGCTCGACGCGGTGACCGCGTTCACCGGCCGGGTGGGCCTGCCGAAGTTCCGCTTCGTCTCCGGGCGGCAGACGGCGACGTGGACCCACAACGGCAACGGCTACACCCAGACGGGGCTCGTCGGCGGCGCCGCCTTCAACACCACCGACACGCTGACCGTCACCGGCCTCAACGCCGACGGCGGCACGGCGAGCTTCCCCGACGGAGGCGCGGCGGTGGTCGTGGTCAGCGCGCCCTCTCCCCTTCCCGCCGGGGGCGCCATCTTCGGCGCGCGCAACGGGCTGGCCACGCAGGTACGGCTCCCCGACGGCACCTTCGATGCGCTCTACGTCTCGCTCACCGCGCCCAGTCCTCGCGGCGGCACCGGAGGCATCTTCCGCACCGTGCTCGCCAGCCGCATGGCGCTCGACGCCGGCATGCGCGAGGCCCCTCTGCTCGACGACGAATCACTCCGCGCGGTGATGAGCTGGGGTCTCGACGCCGGCACCGTGTACATCGCGGCCTATCGGCAGGCGCAGGTGAGCGGCTTCTTCACCGAGACCGACGGCGGCGCGCGGGTGGTCCCCGTACAGGCCGGCCGCATGGTGCAGGTGAACGTGCCCGACCTCGCGCCGTAGGCGAAGAGTCCGCGCCTGACGCGCGTTCTCGGGTAGAAATCGCTTCTTCGTGCCGCTCGACCCGCTCGAAATCACGGACCTCCTCGTCGACTACGACCGGACCACCCGTGAGCCGCGCCTCGTCGAGCGCGCCGCGGCCGTCGAGCAGTTGCAGAAGCGCGGGCAACGACGGGCCGCGAAGCTTGCCGCAGCCCTCCCCGTCATCGGCTCCCAGTACAACGCGAGGGAGATCGACGCGCTGTACCTTCGCGTCCACGCCGAGCTGCAGCGACTCCACGAAGAGTTCCGCCAGGGCGAGCGCGTCGAGCTGCTCCTGCGCCCCATGCTGCGCGCCGTTCGGCTCTCCACCACCGAGCGGCCCATCCGCGTGGCCGACGTGGGCTGCGGGCTCGGGTACATCATTCGCTGGCTCGCCGCCTACGGTGAGCTGGGCGATGACGTGGAGCTCGTCGGCTACGACTACAACCGCGCCCTGGTCCACGCCGCCTCGGCCTACGCCGCGGAGGAGCGTCTCAAGTGCCGCTTCGAGCCCGGCGACGCGCTCACCAGCGACGCCGGCGCGCACATCGTGATGTCCTCCGGTGTGCTCCACCACTTCCGCGACATCTCGCTCGACCAGTTCTTCGAGCAGCACAACCGCGGCACCGCGCTGGGGTTCTTCCACTTCGACATCAAGCGCTCGTACCTGGCCCCCCTGGGCGCGTGGATTTTTCACCAGGCCCGCATGCGCGAAGCCGTCAGCCGCCACGACGGCACGCTCTCCGCCGTGCGGGCGCACAGCGCGGCGTTCCTCCAGGGCTCCGTGCGCCGCGGCGCCCCCGACTTCGCTCAGGCCATGTTCGACGGCCACGTGGGCGTGCTGCCCATGCTGCGCACCCTGCACGCGGTGGTGGGCGTGCGACGCCCGCTGGTCGACACCTTCTGGCGCGAGCTCGGCCCCCTTCGCCCGCGCTTCAGCGAGTTCAAATGATCTCCATGCTCGGCATCGCCAACCTGGTGGTGGTGGACGCCCTCTTCTGTGGCTTTCGCGACTCGGCCGGCCGCAACCCGCGCATCAAGAAGCAGGAGTACTTCACCGCCGCCGTTCGACGCGGCGCGCTGGCCGGGGCGGTGGTGGTCGCCGCGTTCGCGCTCCTCGCGGTGGTGATGGTGCTGGCGGACGTGGCCACGCGCGGCGAGTTCGAGACCGCCGCCGAGAAGCTGCTCCCCCCGCTCGGGCTCTACGCCGGGCTGGTGCTGGTGGCCATGGGCGGCTGGGCCTTCGGCACCCTCGACGTGAAGGCGTTCTCCACCGTGGCCATTCTGGGGCCGTTCACCATGCTGCGGCCGTGGCTCATCGCCGCGGCCATCGGCTGGGCCGTGCTCGACGCGTCGGTCGCGCTGCGCGTGTACGGCGCCCTGGCGATGGCGGTGATGATTCCGCTCGAGAAGGGCGTGGGGCTGCTGCGCCCGAAAGAGCGCCTGCCCATCGCGCTCTAATCGCTGCGGCCCACAGGCTTCAGTGGAGTTGGAGTCGGCAGCCCGGCCACGGTCGCGACGTCGCGCGCCGAGGCGAGCGAGGGCGCTGGCCGGGTGAAGCGCTACTTCAGCGGCGCAGCGGCGGGAGCGCACTCCTTCACCTGCGCGGCCCGGGCGGCCGAGATGAAGTCGATCTGCACCAGCAGCTTCATCTGCTCGCAGCGCTCTGACAGGTCGGGAATCCGCGTGTCGGTGAGGTAGTCGGCCATCACGCGTTCTGTGGTCTCCACGGTGTTGCTCATCGACAGCCCTGCGGGCGGGCCGTCGAGGGTGAGGAACTTCGTCGCGCCGGGCGCAGGGTCATACGGTCTCCACTCGGGCAGCGCGTCCTGGCCGCCGCGGCCGGGGTGGCCAGTGCGGGCGAACTCGCCCCAGTACGACATGATGGCCGTCGAGAGCGCGTCGCGCTCGGTGGTGCCGTCGCTCAACAGGTCGCCGAGCTGCCCTTCAAACGTGCCGAGCACAAACGGCACCTCGAGGCCATGCGCCGCCCCCAGCATCTTGCCCAGCTTCACGCCCAACTTCGTCGGCTCCCGCGCCCAGTCGAAGCGGTAGGCGTAGACCGCGTTCGCGCCCGAGGCGCGCATCGCGCTGGCCGTGGTGTCGACGGCGCTGGCTCGCCACAGGCGCGACATGGCGCTGGAGGCGGCCTCGTACTTGTCCTCGTCGCGCATGCGAGGGAGGAGCCCGAACAAGTTCCAGGTGAAGCGCGGGTCGAGGAAGAGGAACAGCTTCGCCTCTTCCTTATTGGTCCCCAGCATCACCGGGACGCGATTCCAGCCGCCCTCCGTCGCGAAGGCGTCGCTCCAGCGCGCGGCCGGCAGCACCGCGCCGTCACCGAAGGTGAGCGGCATGTCGATGAGCTGAAGTGACTTGGGGCCGAGCGGCGTCTGGTAGGCCTTGAACAACTCGGCCGCCGTCTTCGCTCGCAGGTACGCGGCGATCTTCGCCGGCGTCATCGCTTGCAGTTGAGCCTTCGCCGCCGCGCGGTCTTTGGCGGTCTCGTCGTTCAGCATCAACTGCACCAGCACTTCGTTGGAGCTGCTGGGGTGTCCGGGAGACTTCGGGTCGTCGGCGAAGTTCTCGGCTGACGCCAGCGTGCCGCGATCGAGGGTCGGGCTCTGCGCGATGGCCCGGTGGAACAGCCCCTTGGCGAGGGGGGATACGAGCAGGGAGTAGACGTTCTGCCCTCCGGCCGACTCGCCGAAGATGGTCACGTTAGAAGGATCTCCACCGAACGCCGCCGCGTTGTCGCGAACCCACTCGAGGGCGCGAATGAGATCGAGCGTGGCGAAGTTCCCCGAAGCGTCGAGCGCATTGGCCCCCTCGCGCAGCGCCGCGTGGCGGAACCACCCGAGCGGCCCCAGGCGGTAGTTGACGGCCACCGCCACCACCCGTTGCGCGGTCGCCAGGTGCCCCAGGTCGTAGTTGGCCGAGCTCCCGACGCTGTTCGCGCCGCCGTGAATCCAGACCATCACCGGCAGTCGCGCGTCGGCGTTCGCCGCCCCCGCGTCCGCCGGCGCCCACACGTTCAGCGTCAAACAGTCTTCCGCGCCGTAGAAGCCGTCGTCGCTTCGTTCACCCGCTGTGAGCATGTTCGCCCGCTGAAAACAGGCGCGGCCGACCGTGGTCGCCTGGCGCGGCGTGGTCCATTTGGCCGGGGGCTCGGGCGCTCGCCAACGCAGCGGCCCCACGGGCGGCGCCGCGAACGGAATGCCGACCCACGCCAGGCTCCCGTGCGTGCCGGGTCCGCCGATGACGTCGCCGCTGGTGGTGTGGCGGAGCGTCGCGTCGTCCGACGCCTTGAGCGACACCGTGGGGATGGTTGGCCGGCACGAAGCGGCGAGGAAGCACAGGGCCAGCAGGCGAGATGAATTCATGGGAACTCCGTTCTGGCGCTTCGATAGCCCAACCCTGCGGGAGATTGAAGGTGGGCACCCCACCTCACCGCCCGGGCTGCGGTAGAACAGGCGCCGTGAACTGGGACGGCCCCGCCACCGACGCGTTTCGTGAGGAATACCGGGCCTCGCTGTCACCGCGCTACTCCGGCGCGCTCCACTTCGCCTTCACCACCACCGCGTGCCTCAGCGCCATCGCCGCCTGCGTGGCGTTTCTCCGCGACGTCGCGCCGCTGGAGTGGCTCGCCCTCCCGGTCACCTTTCTCATCGCCAACGGCGTGGAGTACTTCGGGCACAAAGGCCCCATGCACCACAAGACGCGCGGGCTGGGCCTGGTGTTCGAACGCCACACCATGAGCCACCACCGGTTCTTCGCCGCCGGCCGACTGCAGTCCGACACGCGGCGCGACTTCGCCATCACTCTCTTCCCTCCGGTGCTGCTGGGGTTCTTCTTCGGGGCGGTCGCCGCTCCGCTGGCGCTTCTGGCGTGGCTTGCGTTCGGCCGAAACGTGGCGCTGCTCTTCGGGGCGACGGCGCTTGCGTACTACCTCACCTACGAGTGGCTGCACCTCTCGTACCACCTGCCGGATTCGCACTGGGTCCGCCGGCTCCCCTTCGTGCCCGCGCTCTCGGCCCACCACCGCACGCACCACGACGTGGCGTTGATGACGCAGAAGAACTTCAACATCACCTTTCCCATCTTCGACGCGCTGCTGGGAACCCGGGGCTGAGCTACGGGCGGGCGCCCATCACCATGGTCTGCGCCGCGCGGCCGAACGCGCCCTGCGAGTCGTAGAGGCGGCTCTGGGCAATTCCGATGGCGCCGGACGAGGTGGAGGTGCAGTGGAAGAGGAGCCACGACTCGCTCGGCATTCGCTCCACCACGATGGTCAGGTCCGGGTTCACGAACGTGTAGCGGTTCGGGTCCAACGGCGGACACACGCCGGACTCTGCGTCGGCCAGCATGCCCACCCGCTCCAACGCCGAGGTGGGCGTTCCCTCCACCAACGCCACGCGCGTCCTCATCCACGCCCAGACTTCGTTGTCGCCCCAGGTGCCCCGGGCAAACCGCAGCTCGACCGCCCGGTGGTAGCCGACGTCGGTGGTGAAGAACGAGAAGGTGTAGGGCGGCAGCGCGTCAGCCGACGGCAGCTCGGGGGTTCGGTGCACCGCGGCGGGGAGCCCCGGGTTCTGCCGCTTGATGGCCACCACGTTGGCCTTCGCCATCACCCCCGAGGCGTTCTCCAGGTTCACCACGCAGCGGGCGACGGTCGACCCTGCCTTCAGCCCGTCGACGCGGAGCGTGAGCGGCACCATCTCCAGCGGTCGGAGAAACTCGATGCCCAGCTTGGCGATTTGAAATGGCGAGTCGGGCCCCAGCGCCTGGGCCGCGCCGCGCGCCAACAACCCGGCCACCGGGCCCCCGTGCATCCACCCCGGGTGCCACGGCCCGCGCGTCACCTCGGTGGGGTGAAACTGCCCCGCCCGCTCGATGAAGAAGGCCGTCTCCATGGCGCTAGAACACTGGCTCAGCGGTCGGGAGCGGGCCGTGGCCGTCGCGGCGCCACCGCAGCGCCTCGGCCAGCACGCCTTCGTTGTACGAGGCGATGGCGTCGCTCACGTACCCCTGCGCCCACAACCCGAGCATGCCTCCGACCAGCACCACCACCAGCGAGGCGGGCAGGACCACCAGGCCCGCCACCATCACGGAGTTGCTGGGGGTGTAGCCAAACGCGCGAAACGCCGCCGCGGTCGTCATCACCAACCCGGCGGCGAGCCCCGCGCCACCCACGATGGACAAGGTGAGCTGCGCCACCCCAATCGAGGCCGCGCGCTCGGCGGCCACGCGCGAGGGAGAGCCGACCGCGAACACCGACGGCAGCTCCCCGTAGAACGGCCCCACCGGCACGGTGAGCCCGCGCTGCCGCACCTCGAAGCCGTTCCAGCCGGCATGAAAGTGAATGTGCAAGAGCGCGCCCGAGAACTCCGCCGTGCGTGAAGCGAGCTCCACCGGCCCATCGGCCGCCTGGGCCGCGCCGCTCGAGACGGCCGCCAGCACCGCCAGGGTGCGAGTCCATTGAAACGTCCGCTGCGTTGCCATCACCGCCTCCAAAACCGAGCCTCGGCCGAGGTCACGCGGTCTTCCCTACCATCGCCCATGGCGCGACCGCACCCGCGGGGCGGCGACAGGCGCACCACCGTGAGACTCGCGCTTTCGGGCCTGGACCTTGGGGCTCGCAATTGCGCCGGGCTTGGGAGTAATTGCCCGGTGTCGTGACTGAGTCCCAAGGCCCCAGAAAAGCGGCGCTGGCGTTCGTCTTCGTCACCGTGGCGCTCGACATGCTCGCGCTGGGCATGATCATCCCCGTGCTGCCGAGCCTGATTCTGGACTTCACCGGCGGCGACGAGGCGCACGCGGCGGCCATGACCGGCCTGTTCGGCACGCTGTGGGCGGCGATGCAGTTTCTCGCCTCACCGGTGCTGGGCGCCCTCTCCGACACGCTCGGCCGTCGCCGCATCATCCTCATCTCGAACTTCGGCCTCGGGCTCGACTACCTGTTGATGGCGCTCGCCCCCAACATGACCTGGCTGTTCGTGGGCCGCGTGCTCTCCGGCATCACCGCGGCCAGCATCTCCACCTCCTTCGCGTACATCGCCGACATCACCGCCCCGGAGAAGCGCGCGCAGAGCTTCGGCATGCTGGGCGCGGCGTTCGGGCTGGGCTTCGTCATCGGCCCGGCGCTGGGAGGCGTGCTCGGTGCGTTGGGGCCGCGCGTTCCGTTCTGGGCGGCGTGCACGCTCTCGCTCCTCAACGGCTGCTACGGCCTGTTCGTGCTCCCCGAGTCGCTCCCCAAAGACAAGCGCGCCCCCTTCTCGTTCGCCCGCGCCAACCCGCTCGGCTCGCTGTTGTTCCTGCGCTCCAAGACCGGCGTGCTGGGCCTGTCCTTTCTCGCGTTTCTGTCCAACACCGCCCACCACGTGCTTCCCGCCACCTTCGTGCTCTACGCCATGCACCGCTACGGCTGGGGCACCCGCGACGTGGGGCTGATGCTGGGCGCGGTGGGCGTCAGCTCCTCCGTGGTGCAGGCGGTGCTGGTGCGCCGGGTGGTGCCGATGTTCGGCGAGCGGCGAACGCTCATCGCCGCCTACGGCTTCGGCGCGCTCGGCTTCTCGCTCTACGGCTTCGCGCCCGTGGGGTGGATGCTGTTCCTCGCCATTCCCGTCACCGCCCTGTGGGGTCTCGCCGGTCCGGCCGGGCAGGCCTTGATGAGCAAGCGCGTCGAGGCCACCGAGCAGGGGCAATTGCAGGGCGTGCAGTCGAGCCTGCAGGGCATCAGCGGCATGGTGGGCCCGTTCATCTTCGCGAGCGTGTTCGCCCACTTCATCTCCGGACCGCCGGAGTCGCAGATTCCCGGCGCAGCGTTCTACCTGGCGGGCTTGATGCTGGCCTGCAACGCGGTGTTCGCCGTGCTGGCCACCCGAGACTTCAAGTCGGCGCCCGTCCAACCAACTCCGGCGTGAAATTCGCCCGTTCGCCCGCGCGCAACTGCTAAACGCGCCGCATGCGCACGTTCCTCCTCGCGGTCGTCCTCCTCGCGTTTCCGGCCTCGGCAGGAACCCAGGAGCTGAAGGGCACGTTCTTCCCCTACCCGATGAAGGTCACCCGGCTCCCCAACGGGCTTGTGGTGACGCGAGTGCCGTTCAACTCCCCGGGCCTCGTCGCCTACTACACGGTGGTGCGCGTCGGCTCCCGCAACGAAGTGGAGAAGGGCAACACCGGGTTCGCGCACTTCTTCGAGCACGTGATGTTCAAGGGCACGAAGAAATGGCCGGCCGGCTCGCGCGACGCGCTGTTGGGGAAGCTGGGCTTCTCGGAGAACGCCTTCACCTCGGACGACGTCACCGTGTACCACGTGAGCGGCCCCTCCTCGGAGCTGGGCCGCGTGGTGGAGGTGGAGGCCGACCGCTTCGCCAACCTCGAGTACGGCGAAGAGACGTTCCAGACCGAAGCCAAGGCGGTGCTGGGCGAGTACCACAAGAACGCCGCCAACCCCGGCCTCAAGATTGAGGAGGAGATTCTCAACACCGCGTTCGACACGCACACCTACAAGCACACCACGCTGGGGTTCTACGAAGACATTCAGGCCATGCCGTCGAAGTACGAGTACTCCAAGTCGTTCTTCAAGCGCTGGTACACCCCTGACAACACCATGGTCTTCGTGGTGGGTGACTTCGACGACGCCGCGCTGATGAAGTCGGTCGAGGAGAACTACGGCGGGTGGAAGGGCAAGGTCGCCTCGGTGGAGATTCCCGTCGAGCCGCCCCAGAAGCTCGCCAAGTACACCACCGTCACCTGGACCACCCCCACGCTCCCGCGGCTGGGCATGTGCTGGAAGAGCCCGCGCGCCTCGCTCACCTCGGGCGAGCACGCCGCGGCCGAGATGCTGCAGTCCTACCTCGCGGGGCAGACCTCGCCGCTCTACAAGAAGCTCGTGCTGGAAGCGCAGCTCGTCGAGTCGCTCCACCCTGACTACAGCGGGCACCGCGACCCCAACCTGTTCTGCATCTTCGCCACCCTCAAAAATGAGTCGTCGCGCGAAACGGTTCGCACGGCCATGCAGTCCGCGGTCGACTCGGTCATGCGGGGCGCCGTCGACGCCCGGCGCCTCGCCGCCATCAGCGAGAACCTGAAGTACGGGTTCCAGATGGGGCTGGAGACCCACGACGCCGTCGCGCTGGAGCTCGCGTATTCCGCTGGGGTGCTGGGCGCGCCCGACGCGCTGGAGCAGGTGAAGAAGGCGCTCTCGAAGGTGGGCCCCAGGGACCTCATCTCCTTCGCCCGCACGTACCTGGTTCCGAGGCACCTCACCTCGATGGACTTCGTCGTCAAACTCCCCGCCACGGACGGAGGTCGCCCATGAAGACTCGAGTTGCCGCAGCCGTCCTCGTCCTGACGACCGCGTGCGCCACCACGAAGGCCTCCGGGCCTGGCGCCAGCGACGCAGAAGCCTCGAACGCCATGACGCCCCCGGCGCCCGCGCTGGTCCAGCGGCAGCTGCCGTCGGTCGCGCCGATGCAGATCGTCTCGTTGCCGGTCCCCAACAAACCCATCACCTCGCTCCGCCTCGTCTTCCGCGCGGGCTCAGTCGATGACCCGAAGGGCAAAGAAGGCCTCACCGCGCTCACCACCAACATGTTGTCCGAGGGCGGAACTGAAAAACTCTCGTCAGCCGAGCTGATTGACGCCCTCTTTCCCATGGCCGCGGAGCTCTCGGGGTCCACCGACAAAGAGTTCACCGTGTTCTCGGGCCGCGTTCACAAGGACAAGCTCGACGCGTTCCTCGCCATCTTCACCGACGTGCTGCTTCACCCGCGCTTCGACCCCAAAGACTTCGAGCGCATGAAGGAAGACGCGTTGAACGCGCTCACCAAGCGGCTGCGCGGCGAGAACGACGAAGGCCTGTCCAAGGCCGCGCTCGACTCGCTGCTCTACCCCGGCCACCCCTACCGGCACCCGACGGTGGGCACGGAGGCGGGGCTGAAGAGCATCACCCTGGACGACGTGAAAGCGCAGTGGAGGAACATCTTCACCCAGGACCGGCTGGTGCTGGGCCTGGCCGGCGCCACCGACGTCGCCCTGGAGACGAAGGTGCGAACCGCCTTCGCCGCCCTGCCCCCGACTGGCGTCGCGCGCGCCCCCATTCCTCCGGCCCCGACGGTCGCGCGCCGTGCGCTCATCGTTCAGCGCGACACGCTCTCCACGGCGGGAGACTTCGGCGCCTCCACCCAGCTTCGCCGCGGCGACCCGGACTTCTTCGCCGTCGCGCTGGCCATGTCGTACCTGGGCGAACACCGCCAACAGCACGGGGTGCTCTTCACCGAGCTGCGCGAGAAGCGCGGCCTCAACTACGGCACCTACGCCTACGCCGAGCACTACGCGCAGGAAGGCTGGGGGCCGACCCCCGCCGTCAACGTCGGGCGCACGGTACAGGACCTGAGCATCTGGCTGCGGCCGGTCGAACCGAAGAACGGCATGTTCGCCACCCGGAGCGCGATGTACTTCTTCCACAAGCTGCTTGAGGACGCGCCGGACAAGGAGCAGTTCGCCACTGCGCGCGGGTTTCTGCTCGGCGCCACGCGCTTGTACGCGCAGACCGACCAACGGCGGCTCGGCTACGCCATCGACGACGTCCTCTACGGCACGGCGGACTTCCTGGGCTCGTTCCGCAAGGCGCTGGAGGCGATGACGCCGGAAGCGATGTCCGCCGCGGCGAAGAAGCACCTGCGCCCAAAAGACTTCTCGTTCGCCTTCGTCACCAAAGACGCCGACGGGCTCAAGGCCGCGCTCACCTCGGGCGCGGAGACGCCCATCAGCTATCCGACGCCCAAGCCGGAAGACGTGCTCAAGCTCGACAAGGTGCTGGCGCGTCACCCGGTGGTGGTGGACCCGGCGCAGATTGAGACCCTGCCCGCCACCTCGTTCATGGCGAACTGAGCGAAGGAGACAGGCGCGGCGTCGCGGAGGCGCTCGCTACGGCGCCGGCTCGGCCACCGCGGCGTCCAGCCACTTGCGCACCCGCCACTCCGACGTCAGGCCCGAGGTGGACTCCACGATCTCGCCCGCGCGGTTGATGATGTAGAGCGTGGGGAGCGACTTGATCTTGTACGCGTACGCGATGGGCAGCTCGTTGTACGCGGCGTAGGCGGCGAGCTCGGGAACTCTGCGCTCAATGAAGTCGGTCACATCCTTCACCCGCGTGTCCACGTCGTCATCGGCGGCGGCCACGAACTCCACGCCCTTGCTCTTGTACTCGGCGGCGACCTTCACCAGCCACGGCATCTCCTCGATGCAGGGGGGGCACCAGGTGGCCCAGAAGTCGAGCATCACCACTTTGCCGCGCAGGTTTGCCAGCGAGACCGAGCCGCCGCCGTGGCGCTGCATGGTGAAGAGCGGCGCAGCCTGCTTCACCGGCAACAGCGCCTTCTCCTTCGCTTCTTGAATGCCGAGGAAGAGCGCGATGCACAACAGCCCCGCGGCGATGAGGCCATTGGCCCAGGTGTTCATCGCTGACGGCCGGGGCGGCTCGCTCTCCGCCGGCGCGGGCGAAGTGGCGGGAACGTCGCTCTTGGGTTCGTCGCTCATTCCGGCTCTCGCACCAGCACCGCGTGAAGCCTCGTAAGTATCACCCGGGCGGCGCGCTGTAACGGTGGGAGGTTTCTCACCACCGCCGCCAGGGCCGGCCCCGCGAGGTAATACACGCGGATGAACAGGCGCCCGGGCCTCGAGCGGCGGAGGTGCCGGTCGCGGAGGTCGCGGAACGCGTCGAGCTCGGGCGCGTGTTCTCCGTAGACCGCCGTGGCGAGGAAACAGGGGCCCGGCCCGTGAATCCACAGCACGCGCCGGGTGGCCACGTTGAGCACGCCGCGCAGCTCCGTCGCCGGGGCGTAGATGAAGGCGAGCAGGTCTTTCGGCGCGGCCGAGAGCTCGGCGTGGTTGGTGTCCACGAACTCCACCCGCGACGGCACGCCGTGCAGCGGGTCCACCCGAAAGACGTAGCGCCGGCGGCTTCTGGTCTCGTTGTGCACTTCGATGGTTCGCACCACCGCCACGTAGAGAAACGCCACCGACTGACAGCGCGGGCACGTCCACCGCTGGCGCTCGTCCTGCGCCGCGAGGGCGTGAGGCGAGGTCATGTGGCACTTCGGGCACGGAATCAGCACCGAGAGCGCCCGGCGATCATGCGCGTCGTAGCGCGAGACCTTCTCCCGTCGGTCAAACACGGGGCGCGGCGCCGGCAGCGACCCGAGGCCCGAGGCCATCGCCTCCAACTGCGCAGCGCGGCGAAAGTGCGTCTCCGCCGCGGTCAGGCGCCCGTCTCGTAGCTCGATGAGCGCCCGCAGGTAGAGGTGGAGCGCCTCCATCCACGTGGCGATGCTGTCCTCGCCCGCCGCCAGCGCGCGGGAGAGCAGCGTCTCTCCTTCGGCGAGGAGCGATGCGGCCCGGCTGCGAATTGAATCGTCGCGGCGCTCGTAGACCGGCGGCTCGGGAATGCGGGAGAAGAAATCGCGCAGCTCGCGCCGCACCTGCTCCGCATCGGGAACGGCGTTGCTCTGTTCACGCAGCGCCGCGGCGGCCTTCCACGCGCGATCCAGAAGTTCGTCGAACGCCGCCATCAGACAGAAACCCTCAGCACTTTCGGGCCTTCACCACGCCGTCTCGAGGCGTTCTGGCACAAAACTCGCGGGCCATGTCGGCGCTTGTACGATGACGTAGGCACTGGAGGCAGCGATGGCACTTCTTCGAATTGCAGCGTGGACGATGGCGGCGGTCGCCATTGGCATTGGTCTATCGACGTGGAAGGTCAACGGCCACACGCCGGTGGAGCACGTGATGGCGTTCGCCAACTCGCACCCGGTGCACGTGCCCACCCCCAGCCTGACCTCGGTGAGCGAGAAGCTTCAAGACGCGGTCGACGACGTGAAGCAGGCGGTGGCGAAGAAGGACACGCCGCCGGTGGAGCGCCACACCGCCGAAGACAAAGAGAACATCGCGCGACTCATCTCCGGGAAGAAGGCCCAGAAGAAGTAGCGCTACCGCTTCACGGTTCGCGCCACGTGCTCGAACGCGGCGCGCCATTGGTTCGCCTCCCGTGAGGAGAGCCCCGACCCGCGCGTGAGCGTGCGGACGAGTTCGTTCAGCACGTGCTCTGGCGCCTGCGGGTTCAGGAATTCGGACGAGAGCAGCGCGCCTTTCATCACGTCTTTCAGACGGTCCAGCTCGGCGTGCGTCGCGCCGGGCTCGTCACGCGGAAGCACGGGCGGAGCGTCGCGCCGCAGCTCGTAGAGGAGGACGGCGAGCGCGTGGGACACGTTCATCGAAGGCTGCGCCGCGTCGGTGGGAATGAACGCGGCGTCGTCACACCCCTCGAGCTCTTCATCGGACAACCCACGCTTCTCGCCCCCGAGGACGATCGCCACCGGCCCGCGCGCGGCGTGCTGAAAGAGGCGACGCACGGCCTCGGCGCAGGAGATGGGAGAGCGCCGCTTGAGGCCGGTGCGCGAGGTCGTGCCCACCACGTACACCGCGTCCTTCCGCGCTTCGGCGAGCGTGGGGGCGACCGCCAGGCGCTGGAGCACCTGCTCCGCGCCCACCGCCAGCTGCTCCGCCCCCCGAAAGTCGTGGGTGAGCGGATCAGAGAGAATCAGCTGTGAAACCCCGAAGTTCGCCATCACCCGGGCGAGCGCGCCCAGGTTCTGCGGCGAGCGAAGTTGGTGACTGATAACAACAGGTTGCAACAGGTCCACGCGGGCGGTTCCTTCTTTCCTTTTCAATTGAACGGTATATTCGGTCTGCCGTGTCGATGCGCCTTCTGCCAGCCCTTCTGATCATCGCGTTCGCCGCGGGGTGTGGCGGCGTGGCGCAGCCGTCGCGCACGCTCACGCTGTCGGACGCGCTGCTGGGCACCCCCGAAGCACTCGAGATGGACGTGACGACGTCTCGGAGAGATCTCTTCCGCGAGCTCTCGCGTGTTTCCACGCAACAGGCGGGCACGGTCGCTGGCCAGGGCGTGCTCTTCCCCATCGAACACGACAACGCCTTTGTCGCCGCGCCAGGCCTCGAGGCCACCGTCGACCTGGTCAGCGTCGCCAACGCCTCCGCGGCCTCCGACCTCATCATCGACAGCAAGGCCGACCGCTGGAGCGACGGCCGTCGCCCGTCGCTGGGCGGGTTGTCTGAGCGCGAAGCGGCTGAGCTCCTCTCCCGCGCGCTCATTCAGTCGTGGGGGTTGCACCCGACGGGCCCGGTTCGCCTGGAGCGCTCGCAGGGCGCCCCGTGGGCCGCCGCATGGCTCGGCGGTATTCTCCGGTTGAACCCGGCGTTCGTCTCGCTCGCGATGTCCAGCGCGACCGACCGCTGAGGCTTCCCGAAGGTTCCCTCACCGGACTGCAGTGCGGCACTGGCGTCGCGCGGTCTGACACGGCAGATTCCACGCATGTTGCTCGGCGCAGCCCTCCTCGCGGTCGCAGTTCTTGGCGCAGAGCCGCAGACGGCGGTGGTGCTCACCAAGGCCACCTCGGTACCCACGCCCGACGTCGCGCGCGTCGCCGATGCCATCGCCGGGGCGCTCAACGCCGGAGGCGTCAAGGTGATGCCGCGAGCAGACGCCGACGCGAAGTTGGCCGCCGCCGGCGTCGCCCCCACCATCGAGTGTGCCGGCAGGAGCGCGTGCCTCGGCCAGGTGGCCGCGGCGCTGGACCTTCGTGGCGTGGTGGGCGTGTTCGTCACCGAAGTGGTCGGCGAGCGCACCGCGTTTCTTTCGTTGGTGAAGCGGGGGGAGGACCGGTCCACCCTGAAGCGCGACTTTCTGGTGGTCTCCGGCGAGAAGATCGGCCGGGCGGAGCTGGGAGATTTTGTCGATGCTTCCCGGGCGCTCCTGGCGCCCCCGGAGGTCGTTCTCACGCACGCGCCGCCGAGAGATCACACCGTGCCCAGCATCATCGGCGGGTCTGGGGGAGCGGTGCTGATCGCCGGACTCACCGTTGGCATTCTCGGGGTGACCGCCAAGGGCCGGTTCGACGACATGCAACGCCACTCGCAGGATTACCTTCGCGCTGACGTCGAGGCCGCAGCCACTCAGGCCAACACGCTCCCGGGCGTGGGAATCGCCCTCGCCGTGGCCGGCGCGCTCCTCGGAGCAACCGCGGCGGTGCTCTGGTGAACCCACTTCGGTACCTCGTCGTGGCCGCGGCCGCGGTGGCGGCCTTGACCGGCTGCCGCTGGGCCCAGGTCGACGAGAACGCCACCTACCGGTGCAACACGCAAGCGGACTGCAACGCGAACCGCATCTGCACGCCAATCTTCGGCGGCGACGGCCACAGTGAATGCCTCGCGCCGGGTCAGGACGGCGGCGCGCAGGATTCCGGCGTGGGCGGGGGAGCTGGCGGCACGGGGGGTGGCTCGAGCGGCGGCGGCGCGGGCGGCGGGGCCGGCGGCGGGGCCGGCGGCGTGGGCGGGTGCGC
>CAZFXD010000084.1:2551-18161 GCA_964522795.1 uncultured Myxococcaceae bacterium | reverse complement strand
CCCACGGTCGAGCGCGGGTTGTTGGACGCCGCCTTCTGCTCAATCGAGATGCTGGGGGAGAGCCCACGAATGGTCTCGTACTTGGGCTTCTCCATCTGCCCGAGGAACTGGCGCGCGTAGGCCGAGAGCGACTCCACGTAGCGGCGCTGCCCTTCGGCGTAGAGCGTGTCGAAGGCGAGCGAGCTCTTCCCCGAGCCGGAGACCCCGGTGAAGACCACCAGCTTCTTCTTGGGGATGTCGAGGTCGACCGACTTGAGGTTGTGTTCTTTGGCGCCGCGGACGGCGATGAATTCGGGTTCAGCCATGGCGGCCGCTTCTATAACCCGAACAAGTGTTCAGCGCATGGCTTCCGACACCAAAATCGGGCGGAGGCTCAACTGTTGGGCCCGGGCGGCTCTTTTGCGCGAGAGCTCCACGCCGACGGCGTCGAGGCCGACCGCGTTGGCGGCGGCGAGCGCGGTGCCCATGCCGCAGAAGGGGTCGACCACGGTGGTGGCGTGAGCGTGCTCCTTGAGGAACCGCGCGACGCCCAGCGCGGCGGCGGCGCCCATGGCCCGGGCCCACGTCATCTCCCCCAGCTCGGGGAGCACGTCGGCGGTGCTGGCGCCGGGGTGAAGTCTCGAGGCGCGTGAAAAGCACAGGAGGTGGGCGAAGGCAGGGCGGCCGAAGGTGACTCGCCCCGGGGGAACGCGGCAGACCACCTTGTGCCAGAGCAGACGGGCCCCGGCGGCGTCGGCTCCCAGGTGAACGAGGTGGCCCTTGTCGACCCAGCCGCCGTCCTTCTTGATGTCGGTCTGATAGAAGGCCGCCACCTGGCTGGTGTGCACGCGCTCACAGATGAGCTGGGCGGTGGCGATGAACCAGGCGCGCCACGCCTCGAACGGCATGCCCCCCATCTCCGAGACGTCGGGCATCGAGGTGAAGATGGCTTCGTGGCGCGAGAACTCGTGCTCCCGAACGAATGCCACCCCGTCCCCGCAGACGACCTCCCGCGAGGGCGCGCTTCGGCTCACGAGCCCTCGACCTTGAGCTCGGAGATCACCGGGGCCACGTAGCGCTTCTCCTTGTAGTTGACGACGAGCTTCACGGCCTCGCCCACCAGCATGCCGCCCACCAGCACCGGCACCGTCACCCCAGAGGTAGCGGTGGCGGCGAGGCCGATGCGCAGGCCCGCTTCGGCGAAGGACACCCCGGCGCTGATCTTCCCGTACTTGTTGTCGGCGTGTTTGTAGCTGAAGGCGGCCTCGGCGATGTCCAGCCCGGCGATACCGGCGCCCAGACCGCGGCCGATGAGGGTGGCGCGGCCGAAGTGCCCCAGCATGTGCCCTGCGGTTCGGGTGCCGTTGAGGCTGATCTTGGCCAGGTCCACCGACGCCTTGAGGTACTGATGCTGCTTGAACCGGTTCAGCGCGTCGACGGCGTCGATGCCGGTTCCCACCAGGTCAATCGTGTTCCCCAGTTGGTCGATGAGGCTGGGGAGCGGTCCGGCGTCGGGGGCCAGCGGGGCGTCGGGAATGCCCTCGCTCAGGCCTTTGCTGACCTTCTGGAAGCGATCGAGCTCGTCGCTGGCGAACCCGATGGTGTTGATGAGGGGCGTGAGCTTCCGGTCGATGTTGTTCACGCCCCACTCAGCGTGTGACGCGGTGGCTTTCAACAGTGGTTTTTCCGCCACCGTGCGGGCGAACGCCTTGGCTTTCGAGGTCTCGTCGAGCGCCAGCTTCAGGGCGGCGAGGCCGCGCGGGTCGAGCGACCGGGAGAGGCGCTCGGCCGAGTCCTGCGCGTCATTGGACGGCGCGAAGCGCTTGCCGTTGATGGAGAGCTCAAGCCCGCCGGCCACCACGTCGTCCGTGAGCAGGCCTTCGAGCGGAGGCTTGCCCTCGGTGGTGGCGGAGAACTTCACCCCCTCGCGCTGGTAGTCGAGCTTCAAGGTGGTGCCGTTTTTCACCACGCGGGTCGAGACCGGCACTTCGTCGCCGCCGACCTTGCGGGTGACGCGCTCGGCGGTGGAGCCCAAAGGTTCGCCCTGGCTGCCCTTGAGGGTGACCCGCTCGGTGATCAGCTCGCCATCGACCACCCGCTCGAATGTCTCCGAGCGAACCTGATGGTCTCGCGCGTCGTTGATGAACCGGTGCTCCACCGCCAGGCTGCCATCGGCGGCGTAGACGCGCGCCGAGGTGGTGTTGCTGAGCATTCGGCCGCGGGTGCCAGCGGTCGAGACGTCGGTCCCCTCAGAGTCCCAGAGCGTGGTCTCTTCGGCCACGCTGGTGGGGGTGTCGCGCGTGGTCTTGACCCGAACGGTGTTCTCCGTGCCGGGAAAGAAGATCTGCGAGAGCTTGGAGTTCCCGTCGTCGCTCTGCTGCTCCAGCACGAACGCGTTCGCGTCGTCGTACTTGGTGTGGGTGACGCGCGTCTTGCCCTGCGCCCACGCCTCGGTGGCGTACAGCTCTTTGGGCGCGGCGTTCTTGTTGTTCTCACTCGCCCTGGCCCGAAATTCGATCAGCGGCTGGTCCGGTTGGAACACGCCTTCAATCGTTCCCGGCAGGCGGACCTTGCTGTCGCTCCGAAAGCGATACTCCTCTTCGGTCGAGACCTGATGGTCGGTGCGGCCTTTGCCGTCGTCGAGCACGAGCTTGCCTTCGTGTCGAACCCGGTCGTCGCCCACCAGGAGCTTGTTCTCCTCGGAGTTGAGGAGCTGGGCTTTGTGCAGCACGCCCGAGGTGTAGGGCCCGTCGCCATTCTTGTTCGGTTCATGGCGGGTCAGCCTGGAGGTGACGGTCCAGCCGTCGTCGCGATCATCGAAGGTGCGCTCTTTCGAGACCCATTGTCCGTCAAGCAGGCGCGACTCAATCACCGTCAGGCGCTCGGGGCCTCCTTGTGACCGGAGGCACGAGAGGTAGGCCACGGGCCGACCCTCGTCGTTCTTGACCACGGCGGTCTTGAAATCGAGGCCGCCGTCGCCGCCCTTCGACACGGTGACGTTCTTCTCTTTCGCGAGACCGTCAATCTGCCGCTCCAGCGCTCCAGCGTCTCTCCGCAGCTCGGCGCGCTCGCGTTCGGCCTCACTGCGGATGTCCGCCGCGGCCCGCTCCAGCCCCTCCGTCGACACGTTGACTTCGTTGGCGGCGGCTTCCGCGCCCGTTCTCGGCGCGTCGGAGGCGACGGCCTGAAACCCGAGGTCGCTCGTGGGGGGGACGACGTGGGTGCCGATGTCGTGAATCGCGGTGGGGCTCGCGTGCCCGAACGGCTGGAACGGAGCCGCCGGGGCAGGGGAGGTCTCCGGCCGCGTGGCCGCGGTGGCCGTGCCCGCCGGCGTTGAGGCACTGGCAGGTTTTGAAGTCGTGGGCGGCGGAGCAACGCGCGGTCCACGAATGCCGGAAGTCGCCACTGCCTCTAGCCTAGCGCGAGCATCGACCTCTGAAGAATGGCCGTTTTCGGACCGTATCGGCGGCGGAACACGCGGCACGCCGCTGGCATTCGTTCGTGGTACGCCGCGAGGCGACACAGGGCTGTTGCACCCTTGAGACACGGAGCGTGTGGCCATGTTGAAACACGTGCGGTTGTTCAGCCTCGGGGCGCTGTGCGTCGCCCTCACACACTGCGGCGCCTGCCAGAAAGGCCCTGCGAAGACGCCGGGGGAGCTGACAACGAACAGCCCTCGCGCGCCGCTGAAGTTGGAGCCGACGCCCGAAGCGCCCGCCATCGACGTCGCGCCGGAGACGCTGCCCGGGGCCGACGGGGCGCTGGTGGTGGTCAGCTCGCGGCCTCAGGGCGAGATGATGGGCGAGGTCCGCCCGACCATCACGTTCTCGAAGCCGGTCAAGATGCTCGAAGACGTGGACGCGCCGAAGAAGGCGAACGAGCCGCCGGTGGCGGTGATGGAGCCGGCGCTGGAAGGCGAGTGGAAGTGGCTGGGCTCGGCCACGGTCGAGTTCGTGCCCAGGGCGCTCGTGCCGTACAGCACGCCGTTCAAGGTCACGGTCTTGAAGGGGCTGCGCGCCATCGACGGCAGCGTGCTCAAGGACGACTTCAGCTTCACCTTCAGCACGCCCAAGCTTGAGCTGCAGAGCAGTTCGCCCGTCGCCGGTGATCGCTGGCTCAAGGCCGACTCGCATTTCACCCTCCTGTTCAACCAGCCGGTCGCGTCGAAGGACCTGGAAGCGCTCGCGTCGCTCAGCGTCGAAGGCGAGAGCGCCCCGCGGCAGTTGAAGGTGCTCAAGCGCGTCGGCATCGCCGAGGAACGCGCCGAGGCCGAGAAGAAGGCGGGCGTGCACCCGCAGCCGTACGACGAAGCGCCGCCCGAGGTGAAAGGCACCAAGAACTGGCAGACGCGCTACGAATTGGCGACGGACAAGCCGCTGCCCCTCGGCGTGCTGGTCAAGCTGACACTCCCCGCTGGACTCCACGGAGAGCAGGGGCCGATCACCATGGGAACGGAGCGGACGCTCAAGTTCCGCACCTACGGCCCGTTGCGGGTGCTCGCCGTGGCGTGCCACCACCCCTACTGCCCGAACGGACCCTTCAGCCTGGCGACCACCAACGCGGTTGACGTGCAGTCGCTCCGCGATCACCTGACCATCGCGCCCGCGGTGGAAATCGATTGGCCCAATGCCGGCGCCTCCGCCATCCCTCGCGTGGAGGTGGTCGAGTCGAAGTCGCCCGACGCGTGGATGCAGGCGTCGGTCTTCTTGCCGGGAAAGTTCAAGCCCGGCGTCGCGTACACGCTGACGCTCTCGCCTGGAACGCGCGACGTCTTCGGTCAGGTCGACTCTCAGGCCTTCGTGGGCACCGTGACCACCAGCGATCTCCACCCGCGCCTGTGGCTGGGCGGCGACATCGCCGTGATTGAAGCCAGGGCCGACGCCGAAGCGCGCTTGCCCGCCGAGGTGACCAACCTCAGCGCCTACGACGTGCAGGCCTGGCGCCTCTCACCACCGGAAATCGCGCGCGTGCTGCTGTCGGATTGGCACGAGCGCCCCGCGGCGCTTCGTCGGCCTGCGGACGCCACTGAGACCACGCCGCTTTCGTACCCGCGAAACGCCGTCGTCGCCCACGCCATCTCGCTCAAGCAGTTGTTCAGCGGGAAGCCCACGGGGATCGCCTACGTGTCGCTCACCGCGCCTGAGCTGCCACGGTCCACGCAGACCAGCACCGTCCAGGTGACGGACCTCGCCGCGCACCTGAAGCTGGGGCCGACGTCATCGCTGGTGTGGGTGACGCGGCTGTCCACGAGCGAATCGGTGGCGGGAGCGAGCGTCACGCTGCTCGATCGCACCGGCAGCATTCGGTGGACGGGCAAGACCGACGCGCTGGGCGTGTGCGACGTGCCCGGCGTCGAGACCTTGAAGCTCCCCAACCCCGACTACGAGTGGGACGCGCCCCGCGTGGTGGCGGTGGTGCAGCAGGGCGAGGACATGGCGGCCACCGCGAGCGGCTGGGAGTCGGGCGTCGAAGCGTGGCAGTTCGGCATCGGCCAGGCGTGGGAGGGAAACCGCGCACAGACGTCCGGGCTCTTGTTCGCCGACCGCGGCATCTACCGCCCGGGCGACACCGCGCACGTGAAAGGTGTGATCCGGTTTCGCCGGTACGGACAACTGAAGCTGCCCCAGGCGGGCTCCGACGTGGCGATCACCGTGACCGACTCCAAGGGCAAGACCATCGCCTCGCCGCACGCCAAGACCACCGCCTATGGGACGTTCGCGCTCGACGTGGCGCTCCCCGCCGACGGCGCCACGGGCTACTACTCCGTCGACGCCAAGACGGCCGACGCGGAGGTCGCAGGTTCGTTCCGGGTCGAGGAGTACCGCGCGCCCCAATTCAAGGTCGACGTGGAGACCCCGCAAAAAGAGCTGCTCGCCGGCGATGCATTCAGCGCGCGGGCGTTCGGGCGCTATCTGTTCGGCGGGGCGATGAGCGGCGCGAAGGTGAAGTGGGCCTCCCACCGCGCCTCCGCCGGCTTCTCGGCCAGCTCGTCACCTGACTTCAACTTCAACGCCCAGACGTGGACGTGGGACGACGGCAGCCCGGAGCCTGTGCGGAACTTCTTCGCCTCGGGCGAAGGGGTGCTGGACAAGAGCGGCGCGTTGCCCATCGCGGTCGGGAGCGTGGAGGCGCCGCAGCAACACCCGTGGACCTACGTGGTGGAGGCGGAGGTGACCGACGTCAACCGCCAGACCGTGGCCAACCGCGTGGACGTCACGGTGCACCCGGCCGAGTTCTACGTCGGGCTGCGATCGACCGCGGGCTTCCTCAACGCGGGCTCGGCGTCGCCGCTCGAAGTGGTGGTGGTGAACACGAAGGGTGAGCGCGTGGTGGGCCGCGCGGTCGACGTGGTGGTGCGCGCGAGAACGTGGAAGTCGGTGAAGAAGAAGGACGCCACCGGTGGGTTCAGCACTGTGAGTGAGCCCGACGAGCACGAGGTGCAGAAGTGCGCGTTGAAGAGCGACAAGCTGCCGGTGGCCTGCCAGTTCAAGCCGCCCGAGTCGGGCTTCTACATCGCCACCGCCACCACGAAGGACGACAAGGGCCGAACGCACAGCGCCAACATCGGCGTGTACTCGGTGGGCGCGGGCTTCGTGGCCTGGCAGCGCAACGACACTGATCGGGTGGAGCTGGTGCTGGACAAGCCTTCGTACGCGGTCGGTGACGTGGCGAAGATCCTGGTGAAGTCTCCGTACCAGGAGGCGAACCTCCTCTTCACGCTGGAGCGGGAGGGCGTGCTGGAGCGGCGCGCCTTCGTGCTCAAGGGCTCGGTGCAGACGCTCGAGGTCCCCATCACCGAGGCGATGGCGCCCAACGTGTTCGCGGGCGTGGTGCTGGTGCACCGGCGCACCGCGGGCGATGGCATCGAGACGGGCGATGACCCGAATCGACCCAACGCGCGGGTGGGGCTGATCACGCTCCCGGTGGAGCTGAAGACGCGGCGCCTGGCCGTCGACGTGAAGACGGACAAGGAGGAGTACCGGCCCGGGCAGAACGTGACGGTGTCCCTCAGCCTCAAGGACTCCGAAGGGAAGGCCGCCGACGGCGAAGTGACGGTGTACGCGGTGGACGAGGCCGTGCTCCGACTGACGGACTACCAGCGGCCGGATCCCATCGCGGCCATCTTCCCGCGGCGCGGCCTCTCCGTCCGGCTGGGCGAGCCGCTCCTGCACCTGGTGCGGCAGCGCAGCTACGGGGAGAAGGGCGAAGACGAGGGTGGCGGCGGAGGAGACGACGCTTCGCAGGGAGGTGGGTTCCGCGCCAACTTCAAGACGACGGCGTTCTGGAGCCCAACGCTCGTCACCAGCGGCGGCAAGGCGACGGCGTCGTTCAAGCTCCCCGACAACCTCACCACCTTCCGCCTGATGGCGGTGGCGGTGACGACCGTCGAGCGCTTCGGCTCCGGCGAGACGAGCTTCCGGGTGGCCAAGCCGCTGTTGGCGCTGCCGGCGCTGCCGCGGTTCGCTCGCGTGGGAGATACGTTCGAGGCCGGCGTAGTGGTGCACACGCTGGGCGCCGGGTCGGGTGACGTGGCGGTGTCGGCCGAAGTCACGGGCGCGACCCTGGTGGGGGCGGCGGAGAAGAAGGTGGCGGTGACGGCGGAGAGCCCGCGCGAGGTCCGGTTCACCTTCAAGGCGGAGAAGCCCGGCCCCGCGAGGTTTCGCTTCAAGGTGGCCCGCGGTGCCGACTCCGATGGCGTGGAGCAGACCATTCCGCTCGAGCTGCCGGTGGCGGTGGAGGCGGTGGCCACCTACGGCGACACCACGGACCAGCGCGTGGAAGGCGTCGTGCCTCCCAACGACGTGATGCCTGAGCTGGGTGGGCTGTCGGTGTCGATGTCGTCGACCGCGCTGGGAAATTTCGACGAGGGCTTCAAGCAGCTCATCGAGTACCCGTACGGGTGCCTGGAGCAGCAGTCGTCGCGGCTGGTGCCGCTGCTGGCCCTGCGGGAGATCTCCGGCCAGTTCGGCATTCCCTGGCCGGGGCCCGACGAGAAGAAGCAGGCGGCGGACCGCGAAGTGTCGGCGCTCCTGCAGCGCTACCTCTTCAGCACGCTCGACCTCGGCGACCAGACCAACCCGGACGCGGTGATTCGCCGCACCGTGCGGTCCATCGAGTCGCTCCAGAACCCGGACGGGTCGTTCCGCTACTGGCCCACGGCGTGGTGCGCCAACAGCTCCGCCAGCGTCTACGCCACCATGTCACTCGCCCGGGCCCGCGACGTCGGCTTCTCCGTGTCGCCCGAGGTGCTCTCGAAAGCCGAGGGCTTTCTGGGGCAGGTCGCGGTGGGCCGCTGCGCGCCGTGCGAACTGTCCTGCCCGGACGAGACGCGCGTCTTCGCTGCGTATGTGCTGGCCCGCATCAAGAAGCCCAAGGTGAGCGTGTACGAGGAGCTCTACTCGCGCCGCGCGGCCCTGCCGTTGTTCTCGCGCGCCCTGCTGGTCAACGCCATGTACGTGGGCGGGGGTGACCGCAAGAAAGCCAACGCGCTGATGACCGAGATCATGAACTTCGCCAAGGAGAGCGCCAAGGGCATTCACTTCGAAGAGGTGCAGGGCTCGACCTACGCCACGCTGTGGCACAGCGACACGCGCACCACGGGTGCGGTGCTGCAGGCTCTGACCGACGTGGCGCCGTCGCACCCGCACATCTCCAAGATGGCGCACTACCTGACCGGCGTTCGCCAGGGCGATGGGCGGTGGCGCTCCACCCAGGAAGCGGCGTGGTCGCTGATGGCGCTGACCGAGGTGCTGCGGACCAAAGAGAAGGACGTGCCCAACTTCAACGCCACGGTGGCGTTCGGCGACGCCACGGCGGTGGCCAAAACCTTCAAGGGTCGCTCGCTCGCAGTGGAGACCAGGACGGTCCCGATGGCCGAGCTGCTCGCGCAGGCCAAAGGCGAGGCGAAGAAGCTGACCTTCGCCAAGAGTGGTCCGGGCGTCCTCTACTACTCCGCGCTGCTGCGCTACGCGCACAAGCAGATGCCGACCACGCCGAGCGACCAGGGCCTGTTCGTGCAGCGCTGGTTCGAGCCGTACGAAGGTGGAGGCCAGGCGAAGAAGTTCAACGCCGGCGACCTGGTGCGGGTGCGACTGCGCGTCGGCACCCGGCAGGAGCGCCACTGGACGGCCTTCGAGATTCCGCTCCCCGCGGGCCTGGAGCCAGTCGATACCACGCTCGCCTCCACGGCGAAGCTGACGCGCGCGCCCACCGAGGAATCACGCGGGGTGGAATACGACCCCGAAGGCGAGGAGGACCAGGTGTCGGGCTCCGTGTACGAAGGTGAGAACGTCAACCGCTGGGCGTACGGCTTCTGGAGCCCGTTCAACCACGTCGAGCAGCGCGACTCGAAGGTGGTGCTCTTCGCTGACCACCTCCCGCCGGGCGTACACACCTCGAGCTTCGTGGCGCGCGCGACGACGCCCGGAACGTTCGTGCTCAAGCCGGCGCGTGGCGAGCTGATGTACGAGCCTGAAGTGTGGGGCCGCTCCGAGGGCGGCACGTTCGAGGTCGCGTTGCCCGTCGAGGTGACGTCGCGGTGACGCCGTCCCGCTCGCCACGGCGGGTGTGGCGATGGGCGGCGCGGAGCCTCGTGGCCGCGGCGTTGGCGGGCGGGGCGGCAGCGGCGATCTTCATCGCGACGCCGCTCCCCGACGGGCTCTTGTCGTACCAGCGCGTGGCGTCGACCCGCGTGCTCGACCGCCAGGGTGTGCTGTTACGCGAGTTCACCAACGCCGATGGGACTCGCGCCGTGCCTCTGGGGGCGGGGGAGATTCCGCCTCGGGTGAAAGCCGCCTTTCTGGCCGCGGAGGACGAAGGGTTCGACTCACACCCGGGCGTGTCGGTGCGGGCGGTGCTGCGGGCGGCCTGGCAGAACGCGAGCGCGGGCCGGGTGGTGGCCGGCGGCTCGACCATCACGCAGCAACTGGCGCGCCTGCTGGTCCCCCGTGAGCGGACGCTGCTGGGCAAGGTGGGCGAGGCGCTGTGGGCCATGCGGCTCGAGGCGCACGCGTCCAAACCGGAGATTCTCGCGCAGTACCTGAGCCGCATTCCCCTCGGGAACGGACTGCTGGGCGTGCAGGCCGCGGCGAACGTGTACTTCGGCCGAGATGCCGCGGCGCTGTCGTGGGCTGAAGCGGCGACCCTGGCCGCGATTCCCAAAGGGCCGGCCCTCTTCAATCCGTATCGGCACCCCGACAGGCTCGCTGGGCGTCAGCGCTGGGTGTTGGGGCGCCTTCTGGACTCGGGGCAGCTCTCCGCCGACGAGGCGCAGGCGTTCGGCAGCGAGAGCACCGACCTGCAGGCGTTCGATCACGCGTTCCTCGCACCGCATTTTGTCGAACAGGTGCGCCGCTGGAACGAAGCCCAGGGCGATCGCCGCGCGGCGGAGATCAACACCACGCTCGATGCCGAGCTGCAACGCGATGTGGAAGACGTGGTGCGCGATGAGCTGCGGCGCCTGGAGGGCCGCGCGGTCTCCTCGGCGGCGGTCCTGGTGCTCGACAACGCGACAGGTGAGGTCCTCGCCTACGTCGGCTCGAAGGACTTCGGCGACGAGGAAACCCTGGGGCAGAACGACGGCGTTCGCATGCGGCGACAGCCGGGCTCCACCCTGAAGCCGTTCGTGTACGCGGAGTCTTTTGCCCGGGGCCAGACGGCGGCGCGGGTGCTCTCAGACATCGAGCGCACGTTCGGGGAAGCGGGGCGGCCGTACGCGCCGAAGAACTACGATCGCAAGACGCACGGGCCGGTGCGGGCGAGGGAAGCCCTGGCCAACAGCTACAACGTGCCGGCGGTGGAGGTGGCCGACCAGCTCGGGGTCCCGCGGGTGCTGGAGCGCCTGCGAGCGGCGGGCTTCGACTCGCTCACCCAGCCGCCCGAGTACTACGGCCTGGGCCTGGTGTTGGGAGACGGGGAAGTGTCGCTCTGGGAGCTCGCGCGCGCGTACGCCGGGTTGGCGCGGGGCGGGGTGGTCCACCCGCTGACCACGATTCAGGCGGCGAAAGAGGCCTCCGGCGCGCGCCTGCCCATCGCCCCGGACTTCGAGCGCCGGCGCTTCGTCTCGCGCGACGCGGCGTTGCTGGTGACGGACATCCTCTCGGACAACGCGGCTCGCGTCCGTGCCTTTGGCAACGACAGCGTGTTGCGCCTCCCGTTTCCGGTGGCGGCGAAGACCGGAACCTCCAAGGGCTACTCCGACAATTGGACGGTGGGGTTCACCCAGGAGCGCACGGTCGCGGTGTGGGCGGGAAATTTCGACGGGAGCCCGATGCAATTGGTCTCCGGTATTTCGGGCGCAGGCCCCATGTTTCGGCGGGTCATGTTGCGCGCGATGAGAAACGTGGCGCCCGCGCCGCTGATCTCCGACGTCGATCGCCAGAAGTTCGTCACGGTGGAGATCTGCCCGCTCTCCGGTCTGCGAGCCGGGCCCCATTGCGCGGCCCATGCGGCCGAGCACTTCCTCCGGGGCACCGCGCCGACCGCCGCCTGCGACATGCACGACGGCGTAGCGGCCGTGCCGGGGACTGACGCGGCTGAGGCGTGCGGCGGCTTCAAAGCCGCGGGTCGCGTCACTGACTTCGGGGGCGACTTCTACGCGTGGGCGGAAGCGTCGGGCGTGGCGGTCAACCCGTGGGCCGCGCCGGGGTGCCGAGCCACCTCGCGGCCTGACGGCCAACCGACGACCATTCTGTCGCCGTCGTCTGGAGATGAGTTCCTCGTGTTGAACGACCTCCCGCTACGCGATCAGGCGATTCCGGTTCGCGTGCGAGCCCCGGCGGGCACGAAAGAACTCTCGCTTCGACTCGATGGTGCAGCGCCGACCGTGATGCGCGCCCCGTTTCACACGCGCCTCCACGTCTCGCCGGGGGAACACCGGTTGAGTGTCTTTGCGCCGGGCGCGGACGCTCCGTTGGCCACGGTGGCGTTTGTGGTGCGATCGCGCTGACGCGCGAATGCGCTGCCCGTCAGTGTCCGCAGCGTGAGCCGGTTGCGTCGCGGTGATCGTCGTGAGAGCCATCGCCGCGCGAGTGGCCGTCGTGCGAGTCGTGATCGTCGTCGCGCTCGTCGTCGTCACGCTCCGCATCGCCGACGTCGCATCGCCGCTCGCGAACGAGCCAGTGATTTCGCGCGCCGTCGTTTCCCAGCCCCACGGCGAGAACCCGCCCGTTCGGACCGGCGTGAATGCCGTTCGCGTACGTCGTTGCACCGTCCGACAGCACGAAAGAGTCCTCAGTGGCCCAGTGGCGGCCTCGATCTCGGCTCACCCGCACCGTCCAGCGGTACTGAACACCGTCGAAGCAACGCCCAGCCACGAACAGCGCCCCCGTGCGCGAATCGAAGGCGATGCTGCGGGCGCTGCAATTGTTCCACGGCGAATGGTCGTCCAGCGTCTGCCAGGTCGCTCCGTTGTTCGTGGTGCCCCGCACGATCCAATGGGTGCGTCCCAACGAATCCGTGCCGTATCCGGCGACGTACACTTCTCCGGGGCGCGGCGTGACGACGGCCGCCGGGATTGAAGTGGCGTCGCTGCCGAGCACGTAGTCGTCCACCAGCACGCTCCCGCCATTGGCGGTGCCGCGCCGCACCTGCCACCGCCACCGCGACGGCTCGTAGTTGTAGCCGGCCGACCACACCGTGCCGCCGGTGTCGGTGGCCAGCGCTTCGACGCCGGCCGAGTAGAGAATGGGAGCCACGTCCTCTCTCGTGCCGAACGTCGCGCCCTGGTTGGCGTTGCCGCGAACAACCCAGTGGTAACCGTCGGGGCGGATGTTGTGAAAGCCGCCCACGATCACTTCCCCCGTCGCGGTGGTGGCCACGCTCTGCGCCGAAGAGGCCGGTTCGGCGGGGTCAGAAAATTCGTCGGTGAGTGTCCACGTCGCGCCGCGATCGGTGGACCGCCGCACCAGCCACGCCCCGTCGTTGGACAGGTTGTTGGCGCCGCCGACCACGTACAGCGCGCCGTTGCTCCCCTGCGTGATGGCTTCCGGGTGGTTCCGGAGCGTGAGCGAGTACGCGAAGTCGTCGACGGTCGACCACGCCGCGTGCGCGCTCAACTGCTTCCGCACCAACCAGTGACTCGTCGCCGGATTTGAACTCGCCTGGCCGATGACCCACGCGTCCGTCGCCGTCACCCACACACCAGACGCGGCGGCGCCGGTCTGCGTTGGAGGAATGAAGTCGTCGACGGTCTTCCATCGGCAGGTGGAGCCGTGCTCAGACCAGGCCGACGTGCCCGTGCAGCAGAGGACTATCGCCAGTGCGACCCCGATGCGTTGAACGTTGGGCATTGGTCACCACCCCCGTGGAAGAGGAGCCCAATGTGCCATGGCGCCCGTCGCAGGCGCCACGCCCCGGACTTCGGGATCGTCGCTTCAAGGTTCGCGGCCGCCGTCGCCCTCTCGTGGCGAGACGTTTACGGCGGGTTCGCGACCTTCCACACCGGCTCCGACGGGCAGGCCACGCACGCTTCAGTGTCGCCGCGCTCGCAGATCGCCTTGCAGTCGAGTTGGCCCGAGAGCGCGGCGCGGAGCGAGCCCCCCGAGCGGTAGAGCGGGTCCTGGTAGACGATGTTGTCGCGAATGCGGAAGGCGCTGCTGAAGTCGACGATCGCTTTCCCGCCACGCCAGAGCCGAAACCGCGGCGTGCCTGGTTGAAGCGGCGTGCGCACGGTGACGATGCCCCTGTCGCGGGCGAGCTGCTCGGCCGAGATGGTGAAGAGGTGCGATGCGTCGCCCAGCGAGATCTCGAGCGTGCCTGGCGCGGTCATGAACGCCACGAGCTCAATCTCGTCGTGCTCGGGCTCGTCGTTCCACTTGCGAAAGGCCATCGCCTGTTTGGTGAGGTCGGGCTGGACGCTGATCGAGTGAATCCGGTGAAAGTAGTAGAGCGCGTCGCGGACGATCGTTGGCTGCACCCCGGTCTTGAACCAGGTCAGGTAGTACTTCGACAGGTCGTAGACGGCCCACTGCACACCCGTCGACGGCTGAAAGTTGATCGCCTCCGTGTAGTCGTTCCAGCAGATGAGCTGCACCCAGTCGGCTTTGCCGTCGATCGCCGCCATCCAACTGTCGCGCAGCTTCTGGCTGTTGCTCGACTCCCAATAGGTGAGCGCCTTCGGTCGCACGTCTTGCATGCGAATCGGAGCGACCCAGATCGGCGCGAGCTTGTGGCCATCGATGACCCATTGCTTCAGGTCGATGCTCTTGGTGTCCGCGGCCCAGTCCATGATGCCTTCGCCCACACCCGTGAACGCCGGCGCATGCTTCGACCAATCGACGTACGAAGGCACGAACTGCAGGTCCAGGCTGCTCGGAGGCTTCTTCAGGTCGTCGAGAAACGCGCGCCACCAGGCCGCCGCGACCGCGTCTGATTCAATGCCGAACGCAACCCACGCCGAGAATGGCAGGCGGTTGCCCAGGCGAAACAGTCCCGGGCGGTTTGCGTAGCTGAGCAGCAACGGTTTGAGCGCGGCCTTGTTCGGAAACCCGCCGTCCGGGCCTCGCTGCGCCCAGAAACCCTCGTTGCTCCACTCCGGCATCATCATCAGGGAGAAGCCGGCGTCGGGAACACGCTCGACCGCGTCGAGCATCAGCTTGAACTGGCCGAAGTAGTAGTCCTCCACCGGCGTGGTGATGTCGTAGAGGAAGCCGTCGAGCCCCAACGTCCGCGCGCGCTGCACCTCGAGGTCGAGGTCCTTCGATTTCCAGTCGGCGTCGGGGCGCGGCGGTCGGGGAAGGGGCCGCTCGCGGAAAAGCCCGCCGATTTCGTCGCAGGTGTGGCCGCTGTCGTTCTTGTCCTTGATGAAGGGGTCGGCGTCGCACGCGCCGGCGGGGTTGAGCCAGTTCGCATAGGCGTCGTTGTCGATCGGACCGTTGTCGTACGTGTAACGGAAGATGAACCAGGTGGCGAAGGCCTTGCGGGGTGAGGCGCGCAGCTCGCTGTCGGGCGGCGGGTCGAAAGGCCACAGCAGTCGGGGGTCTGGGGCGCCCGCGTCTGCCGGGTGTTTGGCCGGGCCGCACGCGAGGAGCGCCGCTCCCAGAACCGCCCAAGGCATGCGCGCGCCAGCCATCGCCGCCACCCTACAACAGTGCGCAGCCGCCCCCGCCTCCAGGCCACCCGTGGTGCGAGTCTTTTGCGTGAGGTCAGCCCGGCCCTCAACCTAGGCACAGTCCAGAAGATCGGGGTGAGGGCGGTGACTCACGCCCGCAACAGGCGGACACCCGCAGCGCACGCAGGATGATGAAGCGAGCGCCGGGCGGGCCAGTGTTCTCGAAGGCTTGCCTACGGCTCGCGAGCTGCATCATGGCTCTTGCCGTCCAGATGACCCCTGGAGAAGCGCAAATGACTCGTCTCCCGACTGGACTTGCGCCGATGTTCGTCTTCGCCGCCCTGTGTGGGGGCTGTGACGGAACCGTCAGCGAGGCCAACAGCACTTCAAGAGCCGCTGCTGATGCCGGTGCTGGCGGCCAGACGGGCGCGAGTGGTTTCGGCGGAGCCGGTGGCGGCAGTGGTGGCGGAGTGGCTGGCGGCAGTGGTGGAGGTGTGGCTGGCGGCAGTGGCGGAGGCGTGGGTGGTGGCAGTGGCGGAGGCGTGGGTGGTGGCAGTGGCGGAGGCGTGGGTGGTGGCAGTG
>CAZFXD010000084.1:0-2451 GCA_964522795.1 uncultured Myxococcaceae bacterium | reverse complement strand
GTGGAGGTGTAGGCGGCGGAACGGGTGGCGGTACTGGCAGTTCCGGCGGCTGCGCATTGCCAAAATACCCAGATGCCAGCTGCACGGGCGTACCGCCGGGGACCGCGCTCACAACCTATTCGGGGCCCCTGGACATCACGGTTCCCAACACCATCATCTCCGGAAAGATCATCAACGGAGAGATCAACGTCATGGCTGGCGGCGTGGTGATCAAGAACTCGATTGTTCACGGGGGCGTCTACTCGGATGACAAGCTCATGCACGGGAAGGTTGGCGTCGTTGTCGAAGATTCCGAGATCGATTGTGGTGGTCGCATCGGAAGCTCTGGTGTGGGCGAAGCCAACTTCACCCTCCGGAGAGTCGAGATTACTCAGTGCGAAAACGGCATCGACGCGAACCAGAACATCCTGATTGAGGACAGCTACATCCACGATCTGTCTCACAATGGGGCCGATCCACACGAAGATGGAATTCAACTGGGGCAAGGATTCTGGGACGGCGCCGGTTTCGTCAGCAATGGACTCAGGAACATCATCGTCCGACACACCACGATATTTGGCATGGGCGACCCCAGCGATACTTCCTTCGGGACGTCAGCCTGGATTGGCGGCGCTATCGGCGCCGACGGTATCCTCCTCGAAAGCAACCTGCTCGCCGGAGGCGCGTACACGATCTACTGCGCTCGTCAGGGCGAAAACCCAACGAGCTACAAGATCATCAACAACCACTTCACGACTCGCTTCAAATCAACGGTTGGGTACTACGGAATCTCGGCGGACTGCGCCAACGAGTTTCAGTCCGGCAATGTCATTCACGAGACCGGTCAACCGTTGACCCTGGGCGACTAGCGTTGAAAGCCTTGAGCTGGAGGGAGGGTCAACGTCCAGGTGCGAACGTCACCGTGAGGGTGGCAGGCTGAGGAGCTGCGGCAACAGCTCACCGCTCTTGCCGACGTGCACATGGTCGAAGCGCGAGCCGAACTCGCGCGACGGCGCGGCGTCGACGAGGTGCGAGGTTCCACCCACGGCGTTGGCCGCGTCCACGAAGCCCGCCGCCGGGTAGACGAGGCCCGACGTGCCCGCGGCGATGAAGACCAGGTGTTCTCCGCCGCGCTCGATGAATTCTGCCACCGCGTCCAGGTGAGTCGGGTCGAGCATCTCGCCGAACCAGACGATGTTGGGCCGGGTGGGGGAGCCGCAGCGAACGCAGACCGGGAGCTTCGCGTCCAGGTAGGCGGCCTCGTCGGTGAACGGCTCCGCGCAGCGGACGCAGCGGCTTTCAAACAGCTCGCCGTGAATGGCGAGGACGCGCCGACTCCCGGCGCGGCGGTGGAGCCCATCCACGTTCTGCGTGGCGAGGAGAAAGCGATCGCCCAGCCTCGCCTCCAACGCCGCCAGCGCCAGGTGACCGGCGTTCGGGTGCACCTTCTTCGCGGCCACTCGGCGCTCGCTGTAGAAACGCCACACGAGCTTCGGGTCGCGCTCGAAGCCCTCGGGTGAGGCGACGTCTTCCACCGCGTGGCCCTCCCACAGCCCGTTTGCGTCGCGAAACGTGGGCACGCCGCTCTCTTGGGAAACGCCGGCGCCGGTGAGGACCAGCACGTGCGTCTGGGGGCCAAAGTTGAGGGGCATCATCGCACCCGCATTGTCGCGGGAAATGGCGCTCGCCGCACGGGGAACGAGGGCGCGCCTGGCCCGGGTGAGCGGCACCGGCGGTTGACGCGGGCGTCGTCGCGAACGGCCACCAGCAACGTGGGGTCGGCGGGGGCGTTGTCCGCACTTCACCCGCAAAATACCCGTATTCGCGATTTGCGGGTGATTTGCGGGTGTCGCGCTGGTGAAGCCCCGGCCGGCCCGAGGCGCTCTCTGTCGTTCGACGCAACGCCCGGACTCCGACTCGCCGTGCGCTGCGTTCGTGCCCTGACCGGCGCCTACGTGCGGCGCCGAGCCGCCCCCGCGAACGGGTCCACCCTTGCCCGGGCGCGGCGAGATGCACTCGCAGTCAGCATTTTCTTCGTGTAACTCCTCGCCTCTCGGGAGGCACAGCGATGACCGTTCTCAGCGTGAAGCAAGCGATGGCCGCGAAGGATGCCGTCGGCACCAGGGCCGTCGTCCGGGGGTGGGTCCGCACCCGCCGCGACTCCAAAGCCGGGGTCTCGTTCATCAACGTCTCGGACGGCTCTTGCCAGGGCGTCTTTCAGGTCGTCGCGCCGTCCACCCTCGCCAACTACTCGACCGAGATATTGAAGCTCGGTCCGGGCTGCGCGGTCATCTGCGAAGGTCAGCTGGCCGCGTCACAGGGGAAAGGGCAGGCGGTCGAAATGCAGGCCGAGTCGATCAAGGTGACCGGCTTCGTGGAAGACCCCGACACGTACCCGATTCAACCCAAGGCCCACACCAAGGAGTTACTGCGCGATGTGGCCCACCACCGCCCGCGCACCAACACCGTCGG
>CAZFXD010000083.1:0-18516 GCA_964522795.1 uncultured Myxococcaceae bacterium | reverse complement strand
GCCGATGCGGTCGGCGTCGCCGTCGTAGGCGATGCCGAGGTCGGCTTTCTGTTTGCGCACTTCGGCGATGAGCTGCTCGAGGTTCTTGGCCACCGTGGGGTCGGCGGGGTGATTGGGGACGCGCCCGTCCATCTCGCAGAAGAGCGGTACCACGTCGTAGCCCATGGCCTGCAGCATGGGGACGGCCACCGAGCCGCCCACGCCGTTGCCCGCGTCGACCACCACCTTCAGTTTTCGCGGGCCGACTTTGACCGTGCTTTTGACGAAGTGGATGTAGGGCGTGTTGATGTCGAATGGCTCGACCACGCCTTTCTTCCCGGTGGCGAAGTCGCCCGCTTCGATGAGCTTGCGCAGGTTCTGAATCTCTTCGCCGTAGAAGGTGGTCTTGCCCACGCCGATCTTGAAGCCGTTGTACTCGGCCGGGTTGTGGCTCCCGGTAATCATCGCCAGGCTGTCCACCGGCAGGGTGTTGGCGGCGAAGTACACCAACGGGGTGGGGACGACGCCGACGTCGTAGGCGTGGATGCCGGTCGACGTCACACCCTCGAGGAGCGCGGTGTTGAACGAGGGCGAGCTCAGGCGACAGTCGCGGCCCACGGCCATCCACCGGCCGCCGGCGCGCTTGGCCAGCGTGGCGAGGCCTTTCCCGATTTTATTGGCGACGTCTGGAGTGAGGTCTTTGTCGACGAGGCCGCGGACGTCGTATTCGCGAAAGATGTGTGCGTGCATGGCGCGCGCAGCATAGCCCAGCGCGTTTTGAGGCGGGGGCTCGTGCGCAGCCCACGAAGGTTGGGCAGGCGACCTGTGGGGGGTGCGTGCGCGCGGTGGCAGTGCGACGCCTCGCCGTTGACACGGGCTGGCGTAAATACCGATGCGTTCGATGTGGGTGTGGCCAACGCCTCGAAACAACATGGGCTCGACCGGGGGCGCTGGCGGCACCGGTCATGCAATGTCTGCCCCCCAAGGGAGATGACCCATGCTGATGACCATCCTGCTTTCCGCTGCTGGCGCCCTCGGCGTTGGCTCGCTGCACGCGCAGGACGCTGACGACAACGCGTTCACCGTCGTGGCCGCGATGAACTCGCATCGGTTGCTCGACGCGGGGGACCTCATCCGCGTTTCGCGGCCGCAGCGGCTCGCGGCTGCGGGAATCGACGACATTGAGAGCTCAGGCCCCGTGACGCCGGCTTCTGGGGGGACAACCGTGCACCTCACGGACGAGTCGGTGCTGGTTGACGCGCCCGAGATGGCGAAGGAGGAGCCTCCTCCGGCGAGGCCGATTCAGAACGTTCGTATGCCAATGTCCTCAGCGGCCAGAACAGGCATTCTGATTGCCGCGGGCGTCGTCGGGCTCGGGGTCGTTGCTGCCGTGGCGCTCGTGAGCATGAGGGGTCACTTCACCTTCTCGTTCTGAGCGGCCGGTGTGGGGTGTCAGCGACGGGTCAGGGAGCGCCGACGGAACGCGCCACCCAACAGCAGCGCGAGGCCCCACGCGAGCGCGGCGCTCGTCGACCCGCCGCCACCGCAGCCACACCCGACACTGAACTCGTGACGCGCACCGGCGCCTCCGCCGGAGCCGCCCGAGCCGCCGCCTGCGGAAGTTCCCCCACCTGAGCCACCGGAACCGCCCCCCGAACCAGCGTCGAACTCGCCGGCATCGGCGATCCCGCTGTCCGGAGTTCCAGAGTCGTTGGCACCCGCGTCGCTCGTTCCAGCGTCGGGAGAACCAGCGTCGGGAGAACCAGCGTCGGGAGAACCCGCGTCGCTCGTTCCAGCGTCGGGAGAACCAGCGTCGGGAGGACCAGCATCGGGAGGACCAGCATCGGGAGGGCCAGCGTCAGGAGGGCCAGCGTCAGGAGGGCCAGCGTCAGGAGGGCCAGCATCGGGAGGGCCAGCATCGGGAGGGCCAGCGTCGGGAGGGCCAGCGTCATTGGAGCCACCGTCTTGATTCCCACCGTCAGCGAAGGTCCAGTTCGTCACCGTGGGGCCGTCCCCAAGCACGGTGAAGGGCCCGCTGAGGAAACCGCCGCCGCCCCAGAGGAAACCGGAACTAAGCGGGTCATTCCCGATGACGCGGGTGTCGTTGCTGAACTGCCCCGTCGTGGTCGCGACCACGTCGGCAAAGCCGAGGGGCACCTGGCGCGACGTCACGTAGCGACCCTCGCCGCTGGTCTCCACCACGACGCCGTTGATGAGCGCGTCGACGCGGGCCGTCGGCCCCACGGCCGCGAGACCGACGTCTCGATACAAGAGGTACGCGCCGGGCAGAAAGCCCGATTGCTCCGGCCACTGGGCATGCGCCGCCAGCCCGAAGTTGTATCCGCCCGTGGGGGACCCGAAGAAGCCGATGGACTTAATCGCCATCGACCCGAACGGAATCATCACGATGCGCGCGAAGTAGACCTGCGCGGTCGCCCCGGTGGCGGTGCCTCCATCCACGCGCGGGTTGGCGATGGCCTCCAGCGTCACCCCGGCGTCGATGGTGAACGCGTCCTGCGTGAACATGGTCCACGTCGTGCGCTGGCCGTCGAACTTGTAGAAGAAGGAGCGGTCCCCCTGAGCGGGAAACGTCGGCAGAGGGGCGAAGTTGATTCCGTCGGGGCGTCGCAGCCGTACCGCCACGCCATTGGTCGCGTTGGCGACTTCGATGCTGGCCAGCACCACGTAGTTGACCGCCGCCGCGGCGTGCGCTGTCACCACCGGGGTCCAACTCGTGTCCGTGGCGGTGATGTTGGCCGCGATGCCGACCTCGTTGAACACCACGCCCGCGGTCGGCGGCATGATCATCGCCACGTACTGCAGGTTGTCCATGCGGACGGAGGGGGCGCTGCCCAGCGCGCGGGTGACGAAGTGCAGCGTGGTGCCCGGGGTCGTCGTGTAATCGAGCCCGAAAATCCGGGTCGATTGGCCCCCAGAAAGCGAACTTGAGACTTCGTAGTGCGCCCAGTTGGAGCCAGTCGTCGTCTCCAGCGCCGCGGACCCGCAGGGGTCGCCGGGGCCGGTGCAGGTCAACGTGCCTGAGAAGAAGAGCAGGGTGCCGCCGACTCCGGCGTCGAGAGGCAGCAGACTTCCCGGCACCTCTAGCGTTGAGCCGGAAGCGTTGGTGGCTGAGGGAACCTTTCGGGTGAACAGCACCGGCTGCGCCAGCGCCGCGCTGCAGAGAAAGAGGCTGAGGAGCGCGGCAGTTTTCACCAGGGGCGTCTCGCGGTGTCGAGTGAAGCGCGCGTGAGGTCCACCTGCTACCGCGTTCGGGTTTCTGTGGACGACCCGGTGAACAACTGTTGGAGCAGCCACGCCTGGCCGAACAGCCGCGACTCCGCCTTCCGGAGCCGCGCAGTCTCTCCCGCCGGGAACGCTGCTTCGGCGCGGTCGGCCTGAACCCGAAGGCGAGCGTTGGTGTCGCTCCACAACGGAACACTCGTCTTCTCCAACTCAGGTTCGGTCGTGTGGCTCCCCACGCGCGCAGCATAGCGCCCCCGAAGAGCCTGCCGAGGTTTCTCGATGAAACGTTCCAGGTCCCGCCGTGATGACGAACGACGTGGGGGCGGCGTCGATCGGACGGCTCGCCGCTACGGGGAGCCCATCATCACGCCGCGCCCTCCGCCGCCGACGAACAGCAGCCCGGGCACGGCTTCGCTCGCTTCCAGGATGCGCATGAACCCGGGAACGGGACGCTGCGGGTCGCTGATGTTCGTCCACGTCTGGCCGTTATCGACGGAGCGGTACATCGCCTCGACGCCGCCCACCACGCCGCGCACGTAGACGGGCCGCGAGCCGCCGGGGAATGCCTTCCCGGTGCCCAGCATCATGACGCGCGAGATGGAGCTCAACTTGGTGAACGACGTGCCGGCGTTGGTTGAGCGGTGGAGTCCCTGCTTGTCCAGCGCCACCCACACCTCGTTCGCCGCCGACGTCTTCACGTGGCAGGTGAGCGAGCTCGCCGGGAGCGTGGCGGTTTGAGTGAACGTCGCGCCGCTGTCGTGGCTGGTGAAGAATTTTCCGGTGGCGCAGTCGAGGTAATAGAAGAGCGTGCCATCGACCTTGTCGGCCGCGAGACCTTCGGTGTCTTCCCACGGCCCCACCGGCCCTGCGGGCAGGCTCGAGACCGGCGCGAAAGTGGCGCCGACGTCGGTCGACCGCAGCGGCGTGCCCTGGCTGACGGTGACCACGAACGTGCCGGGCGTGGTGGCGGACGTGGCGACGCGACGGGGCATCGCCCCTGTCGGCCAGCCCGCCATCTTCGACCAACTGGTGCCGCCGTTTGATGAGGCGTAGCCCTGGTAGGCCGCGGTGCTGCGCGTGCCGCCCAGCCGAACCACCTGCTGCGGCGCCGTGAAGGTGTAGCCGAGCGCGTAGGTGTCCTGGTTGTTGCCGAAGGACGCCTGCGGGTAGGCCGTGAGCGACGGGTGGGAGAACCCCTCCACGTCCACCAGCCCCGACATCAGCGGTGGGCCGCTGGGCGCGGCCATCAACTGCGCCACCACCGTCTCTTCGTGCCCCGCCTCGACGTTGGTCCACGCGGCCGGTTGGGTGGCGATGTTCTCGGTCTTCCAGATGCCGAACCAGTCGGTGAGGAAGACCCGGCCGTTGTGGTGAGGGTCGAAGGTCGCCGCCGCGGCCCACGCGGCGAAGTACCCGGGCAGGGGCCACCACGGGACTTGCGAGCTCAGCGTCTTCGTCTTCTGCGTCCAGTTGGTGCCGCCGTTGGTGGAGCGGAAGATTCGGGTCGACGTTCCCCAGGCCTGCGCTTCGATGGCCACCACCTCCTGGTTGTTGAACGGGTTCACCGCCAGCGCGCAGTACCCCTTCGAGGTGGAGGCGGGCGTGATGTCCACCCAGCCACCGCCGGAGAAGCGCGCCACCTGGGGCGCCGTCTCGCTCGCGACGTAGAGAATGCCGCCCTCGACCTGGAGGCGCACCGGCCGCGCGGGGCTGCCCGCCATCCTGGTCCACGTGGCGCCGTGATCATCCGAGCGAAAGACCGCGTCGCCGAACGCCGCGAGGTACACGCGCCCCGCGGTGTCGCCGTCGAACGCCACGGCGAGGTAGCCGACGCCGCTGGTCGGCGCCGCACCCGCCACGGACACCTGGGTGAAGCTGGTTCCGGCGTTGACCGAGCGCCACACGCCCGAGGAGCGCGTGGCGTAGAGGAGAATGTTCGAGTCGAACGGGTCCACCGCGAGCCGCTCTCCGCCCCAGCGGCGGTCGCCGTTGCCATCGGTGGGGAGCGAGAGCGACAACCGGGTGAAGGAATCGCCGCGGTTGGTCGAGCGGTAGAACGCGCCGTTGTACCCGCCCTTGCCGGCCGCGACGTACAGGACGTTGGCGTTGGACGGGTCGTAGGCGAGACCGTCGATGTTCTGGAAGTTGCGTTCATCGAAGGTGAGAAAGTCCATCAAGTTCACCCAGCGGGCGTTGGTCACGTCCCAGCGATAGGCCCCGCCCACGTCGGTGCGCAGGTAGACGAGGTCGGGTTCGAGCGGGTGCGCGAAGATGCCCGTGACGTACCCGCCGCCACCGATGGGCACCGGAGACCAGGTGTAGCCGTTGGTGAGGGTGACGCTTCGAGTGGCCAGCGCCGAATTTCCGGCGGCGTCTTTGGCGCGCACGCTCAAGGTGTGCGGCCCGTTGGCGTACGCCGTGGTGGAGATCGACGCGGACCAGTTGGTGGTTCCCGACGCGGTCGTCCACGGGCTGCTGTCCACACGCCACTCGACGAGCGCGACCGCCACGTCGTCGCTCGCCGTTCCCGTCATGGCGGCGGTTCCCGTGAGCGTGCTCCCGGCCGCAGGGGAGGAAATCGTCACCTGGGGGGCCACGGTGTCCGCGTTGGTCACCGTGACGTTCACCGCCTGCGCGGTGGCGTTGCCCGAAGTGTCCGTGGCGCGTGCCTCGAGCGTGTGGGCACCGCTCGAGAGGGCCGCGGTGTTGAGGGCCCACGTCCAGTGGGTGGTGCCCACCGCCGCGGTCCAGGCCGCGCTATCGACCCGAACCTCGACGCTGGCGACGGAGACGTCGTCGTTGGCGGTGCCGCGCACGGTGAACGCGCCCGAGAGGGTGCTGCCCGGGGTGGGCGCGGAGATGGCCAACGTCGGCGGGGTGGTGTCGGTGTTCTGCACGGAGACCGCAAGGTCAGCCGAGGCCGGGTTCCCCGCCACGTCGTAGGCACGCGCGTGCAGCAGGTGCGCGCCGTTGGCGAGCGTGCGTGTGTCGAGGCCGAAACTCCATTGGGTGGTTCCCTGGGCTCGGTTGAACGGCGCGCCATCGACCGCGAGCTCCACGCGGTCCACCGCGGCGTTGTCGGACGCGACCCCTGCCACCGTCACCACCCCGGAGAGGACCGCGTTCGCCGCGGGGAATTGAATGGCGACGGTGGGAAGGACGGCGTCGTGGTTCACCACCAGCACGTCCACCCCGGTCAGGGTTTGATGGCCCGCGGCGTCGCTCGCTCGCGCCTCGAAGCGGTGAGGCCCATCGGAGAGCGGCGCGGTGGCGATGGTGCTGGACCAGTTGGTCGTACCGGTGGCGAGTGAGAAGGCGCCGGTGTCGACGCGGGTCTCGACCTGGGTCACCGCCACGTCGTCGCTTGCCCACCCTTCGAACGCCACGTCGCCTGAGACGGCGGCGCCCTGCTGGGGTTGGTCGATGGAGAGGACCGGGGCCAGGGTGTCGTCTGGGAGGACGCCGCTGTCGCCCGCGCCTCCATCGACGTCGGGCAGCGTGGCGGTGCAACCGAACCACACGCAGGTCAGCACTCCCAGAACGCAGCGCATGCCCGGCTCGTAACGCATCAGCGCCTTTCCGAGAAGCGGGCCAACTTCCTGCGAGAGTGGAAATTGTCGCTGACCCGTGGTGCTGTGCGTTCACGCATGTCGCCCGCTGCCAGTCCCAACCCGAAGAGAGAGCGCCTCGTCGTCCTCGTGCCGTGCCTCAATGAAGAGGCCAACGTCGCAGCGGCGGCGCAGGCGGTGCTCGCTGAAGCTGACAAATTGCCCATGGAGCTGGCCGTGCTGCTCCTCGATGACGGCTCGACCGACGGCACGCGCCAGGTCATTGAACAGCTCTGCAAGGACGAGCCCCGCTGTCACGCCATCTTCCACGAGAAGAACCAGGGCGTGGGCGCCACCTTCGTGGAGGGCGTCAACTGGGCCAACGACGAGGACTGGGTCACGGTCCACCCGGGCGATAACGAGTTCGACTTCTGGTCGATTCACCGCTTCGTGGCGATGCGGAAGGACTTCGACCTCATCCTCGGCTACCCGCAGAACGCCATCGTCCGCACCACCACGCGGCGACTCGCCAGCCTGGCGTTTCATCTCGTCACCCAGGTGACGTACGGCTTTGAGTACCGCTACTTGAACGGCTTCTGGCTCTTCCGCGCGCGCCACTTCAAGGGCATTCCCGTGAAGTCGGGCGGCCACGCCTTCTGCCCCGAGTTCATTGCCAAGGCCCAGCTCCGCTACCCCTCGCTGCGCATCGGCGAAGCGCCCTATGTCTCCCGGGGACGCAAGGTCGGCGGCAGCCGCGCCTTCACGCCCAAGGCGATTTTCAGAGCGGTGCGTGAGTTCGGCATTGGCCTCCACGAAGTGGCGCAGTACCGGGAGCAGATGGTCGGTCAGGTTCGGCCGGAGCCGCCGAAAGAGGGCGGCGAATGAAGACAGAGTGGGACTACTCCAGCCTGGCTCAGGCGTACCTCCAGCGGCCTGACTACGCGCCGTCGGTGATTGAATGGATTGTGACGCAGGTCGGGCCCGGTCCGCTCGACATCTGCGACGTCGGCGCGGGCGTGGCGCACCTCACCATTCCCTTCGCCCGTCGCGGCCACCGCGTCTGCGCCGTGGAGCCCAACGACGAGATGCGCAAGCTCGGCGTCGAGCGCACGCGAGAATTCAAGAACGTCACCTGGTCGGAAGGGGTGGGCGAGAAGACCGGGCAACCGGCGGCCTCGTTTGACCTCGTGAGTTTCGGTTCGTCGTTCAACGTCACCGACCGCGCCCTGGCCCTGAAGGAGACCGCCAGACTGCTCCGGCCCCGCGGCTGGTTCTTCTGTGTGTGGAACCACCGCGACCTGACGGACCCGCTGCAGGCCGAGATCGAGAAGACCATCGCGTCCATGGTGCCGAGCTACTCCTACGGCACGCGTCGAGAAGACCAGCGGGCCGTCATCGACGCGTCGAAGCTGTTCGCCCCCGCTCTCCAGTGCGAAGGGGCCATCGTCGCGAGCCAATCGCGGGCGGACATCGTAGAGGCCTGGCGCTCGCACGCGACCTTGCAGCGGCAGGCCGGCGCGTCATTCCTCCAGGTGGTGGGCGCCATCGAGGCCGTGTTGACCCGTCGCGGAGGCGACCGCTTCGAGGTGCCGTACACCAGCCGAGCCTGGGCGGCGCAGCGAGGCTAGCGGCGAAGTCGTTCCAGGGCGCGAATACCGCGCGCGATGAAGTTGTACTCGCGCTCGGTCCTCAGAAATCGATTCACCTTCTCGAGCGGGGGAGCGTCCTTTATCGCGTAGGCCTGCGCGTAGAGTGAGAGCGCCATCGCGTGGTACCAGACCGGGTCCACCACCATGTGCTTGGCCGCGAGCAGCTTCACGATCGACGTGCGGAGCACGGCCTCCACGGACTCGGGCGCCCAGTGTTCAAGCCTGGCCGCGCGCGCCACCTGCTCGACCAGGGGCAGGAATTCGAGCTGGTACTCGGCGTAGCGCTGATGCGCCTCCACGTCGCGTGCCACCCAGCCGTCCGGGGGTCGGGCGAACGCGAGCACGTCCTTCCAGGACGGCGCGGCTCCGCTGCCCGCGCCGTAGGGGTTCTCGGGCGCGAGCCAGGAGAGCAGCAACTCCATGCGCCGCGCATCATCGCGCGGGAGCGAGGCGTTCTTCGAGCCGCCCCGGAATGCGCTCTCGCCTTTCTTGATGCCCCAGGAAGGCCCGCGCCATTGCCCGCCGAGCGTCGGCTGGAGCAACTCGCTGGAGTTTTCGATCTCGAGCCACGCGGCCACCTCACGCATCAACTCCGGCCCGCGCGTGTTGAGGGCCTCGACCTGCACCGCGAGGTAGCGTTCGCGCGGCAGGAGCGCATCGGGGTTGGCGTGCAGCACCCAGCCGGCGAGGTGTTCCTTGAGCAGCACGTAGTAGTGCCGCGGGTCGGCCACGCCGAACTCCTTCTGGTACTGCTTGAGGACCGACTGCTGCGCCACCGTCGGTTCGCGAATGAGGTTCACCACCTTCGCTTCGGGAAAATCCTCCAGCGCCACGGCGAGCGTGCTCGGGTTGTGCACGTGCTCGAGCACGGTGGTCACGCGCGAGAGGTCGAGTCCGGCGTACCGGAGAAAGCCGCGCGCCACGGCGATGACCAGATCACGTCGGGTGAGCGGGCCCTGCGGGGCCTCCGTGCGCACCGCCGCTCGGAACGTCGCCTCGTCGAGTCGAAAGGTGCCCGGTTCTCCGCGGCGAGGCGGGTCTCCCAGCGCGATGTCGCCCACGCCTTCGAAGTGCCGCCGGAGAAAGCCGAAGCTGCACAGGCGGTCCAACGCCTCGTCGACCGAGTTGAACCGGGCCGGCAGCACCGTCTGGTAGATGCCCGTCTGGGCGGGGAACTGCGCCAGCTGCGGGTGCCCGTCGAGCAACTGCTGGAAGAACATCGACCCGGCGCGGCCTGTGGTGAGCAGCAGCACAATCGAAGGAGACGTCGCGGCACCGCTCACGGTGCGCGAATGGTACCAACGGCCTGCGCTTTCTGCCTTCGAGTATTTGGGCGAAGTGAAATACCTTCGCCGCGCGCGTGAACCCGACGAAATCCTCCAACCTTTGGGGCCTTTTCCAGGGTGCGCTGGCGATTGGCGCGTCGCTCACTGCGTTCTGGGCGGTCGACGGGGCCTACCGGGGCTTTCATGGGCTTTTGGGTTCCATCGTTCACCCCATGCCGATGTTTCTCACCCTGGCGACGTTCGCCACGGCCACGTCGGCCGCGGTGGCGCTCTGGGCCATGTGGCTGGTGCGTTCAACCCGCCTGGCGATGAAGTTCGAAGGGCCCCTCTCCCGGGTGACCCGGGGGAAGATTTCTCTGGCCGCGGTGGCGCTGCTGCCGCTCCTCGCCCTGGCCGCCAGCCTGTGGTTCGAGTCGTCGGTGCTGGCGTTCTCGCCCACCACCGACGACGAGGGCGCGTACGAGTTCGCCGCGCGGCTGCTGCAGGCGGGTCGGCTCTACGTCGAGTCGCACCCGCAGAAGGCCTTCTTTGACAACGCGTTCCTCATCAACGACGGCAAACTGTACGCGCAGTATTTCCTCGGCTGGCCTGCGCTGCTGGCGGTGGGGCTCGCGCTGGGCATCTCGCAGTTCATCAACCCCTTGCTCTTCGCCGGCGCCATTCCGGCCGTGGCGTGGGCCACCTCGCGCCTCGCGGGGCGTCGAGCGGGGTGGCTGGCGGCGCTCCTCTTCGCCGCCTCGCCCATGCTGATTGGGTTCGGCGCCACGCGCCTGTCGCACACCAGCACGCTCTTCTTCCTCGCCTGGGGCACCTGGGCGGCGGTGGAGCTCCGCCACCGTCCCACCCGCCCCGCGTGGGTGTGGGCGGTGTTCGCCTGCGCCTTCTCGGCCGCCTTCTTCATCAGGCCTGCCAGCGCGGTGCAGTTGCTCGGGCTGTGGTGGGTGAGCGTGCTCTGGTCGCTCCGGCGCGCGCCGCGGGGACGCCTCGCCCGTGTGCTGGCGCTGGTGGTGCCGTCTGTCCTGTTGGGCGGGCTCTTCCTGTTCATCAACCAGCGTCAGAACGGCGCCTGGTTTCTCACCGCGTACGAGCGGTACTTTCAGTACGCGAGGGAGAACGACTTCGCCTTCGCGCCGTGGACCAAGGAGAGCATGGCCGCGGTGCCCCACGCGGGGAGCATCATGGTGCTCGACTCGTGGACGCGGACGGTGGCCACCATGATCTCCACCACCGCGTTCGGCGCCGTGCGCCTGCTGATTGACGCCTGGGGCTCGCCGCTGGTGTGCGTGCCCATGGTGTTCGCCACCCGTCGGCTGCGCGCGGTGTGGGCCACGCTCGGGCTGGCCGTGGCGCTCCAGCTCTTCGTCTCGGACCCCGGGGTCGACTCCATTGGTCCAACCCATTGGGTCGAGTTCATGCTGCCGCTGACCATGTTGGTCGCCGCCGGTTGGGCTGAGCTCCGTCGGCTGGCGGTTCGCGTGTGGCCCACGGTGAGCCCCGCCCAGGCGAAGTCAGTGGTGACGGCCGGTGTTCTGGGCGCGCTCATCTCAGGGTACGGCACGCTGGTGGCGGTGCGCTGGCGGGCGCTGGAGGCGATGAGCGCGGACATCACGCGGCCCCTCAACGCCTTTCACGCGCTGGGGCTTCCCGAACCGTCGCTGGTCTTCACTCCGCGCGGTCTGGCGGACGTCTGCACGGAGCTCTACGGACGACACTTCGTCTTCTTCCGCCCCAACAACGACCCGGACCTCTCCAACCCCGTGCTCTGGGTGAACGACCTGGGGGAGCGGAACAAAGAGTTGCTGGCTGCCTTTCCCCAGCGGCACGGCTACGTGCTCAAAGAGCGGGAGCGCTGCGAGTACAGCTTCGAGCCGCTCACCCCGTAGCGCTCAGAGGTACCGGGAAAGCCCCCGCGCCTTCAGGGCGTCGACGACCTTCTTCACGTCCTGACTCTTGTCTTTGGGGAGCACGAGCATCGCGTCTCCCGCGTCGACCACCACCACGTCCGTCATTCCCACCACGGCGATGGGCTTGTTCTGGCCCATCACCACGCAGCCTTTGGAGTCGATGACGAAGGAGAGCTCGCCCTCCACCACGTTTCCGTTTGCATCGGCCGAGCGGACCTCGGGCAGCGCGTTGAAACTGCCGACGTCGCTCCAGCCGAAGCTGCCGGGCACGACCGCCATGTGCGGCGACTTCTCGGCGATGCCGTAGTCGATGGAGGTGGCCGGCATCTGGGCGAACGACTTCTTCAAGACGCTGGCCGCCTTCTTCGTGCCCAGCGCGGCGCGGTACACGTCGAGCGCGGAGGCGAGGTCGGGCATCAAGGTCTTGAAGGCCTCCAGCATCACGTCGGCGCGAAAGACGAAGATTCCGGCGTTCCACAGGTGCGCCCCACCGGAGAGGTAGGTCCGGGCGGTCTCCAGGTTCGGTTTTTCCACGAACGCGGCCACGCGCTGAGCGGCGCCGGAGAGCGGCGCGCCGCGCTTGATGTAGCCGTAGCCCGTCTCGGGACGCGTGGGCGTGATGCCCAGGGTGACGATGAACCCCTCCCGGGCCACCCGAATCGCTTCCCCCACCGCGGCATGAAAGCCGGGCACGTCGGCCACGTGCTGGTCGGACGGGAGCACCACCATCACGCCCCTGGGGTTCGCTGCCGCCACGTGGGCCGTGGCGAGCGCAATGGCGGGCGCCGTGTTCCGGGCCTCGGGTTCGACGAGCACGTTCTTCGCAGGCAGGCCCCGAATCAGACGCCGGGTGGGTCCGGCGTGAACCGCGCCGCAGACCACGAAGGTCTGCGACAGCGGCGCCAACCCGCTTAAGCGAGCGGCGGTCTCGGTGATGAGTGGTCGAAGCGTGGAGAGCGGGAGGAACTGCTTGGGCTTCTTCTTTCGCGAGAGGGGCCAGAAGCGCGTTCCGGAGCCGCCGGCCATGATGACGGGAAACACATCTCCAGCAGGGGGAGTCTTCGCCATGCGCGGTTTGTACTCTACCGCCTACATTTTCCCGAGCGCGTCGTAGGTGGCGTACTTGTACGCCTCTGAGAGCGATGGGTAGTTGAAGCAGGTCTGGATGAAGAGGTCGGCCGTCGCGTTGGTGAGCAGCGCGGTCAGCCCCACATGCACCAGTTCCGTGGCCATTTCTCCCAGCACGTGCACCCCGAGGAGCTTCTTGTCCCCGCGCGCAAACAGCAGCTTTACGCAGCCATGGGTTTCTCCGACGATGCGCCCCCGGGCGTTGTCTTTGAAGAACGCGCGCCCCACCACGTAGTCCACCTTGTTCTTCTGGAGGCTCTCTTCGGTCTCGCCTGCCAGAGAGACCTCGGGAATGGTGTACACGCCATAGGGCAGCACGGGCGCCAGCGCGGTCTTGTAGGAGAGGTTGAACATGTCGACCACCGCGATGCGGGCCTGCTCCATCGAGGTGGAGGCGAGGGCGGGAAACCCGATCACGTCGCCCGCGGCGTAGATGGAAGGAACCGACGTGCGGTATTTCGCGTCGACGCTCAACTGCCCACGCGAACCGGGCGCGAGCCCCGCCGCCTGCAGCTCCAGGGTCCCGGTGTTGGCGTTTCTCCCCGCCGCGACCAGACAGGTGGCGGTCTGGAGCGAGGCGCCCGACTTGAGCGAGAGCGCCACCGTTGCGTCTTCCACGCGGCAGGAGACGACGTCTTCATTGGGGAGCAGGGTGATGCCCAGCCGTTGCATCTCCGAGGCCAGCAATCGGGAGATCTCGTGGTCCAGAAACGGGAGAAGCATGGGGCGGCCGTCGATGAGCGTGACCTTCACCCCCAGCGCCGCGAAGAGGCATGCGTACTCACAGCCGATGACGCCGCCGCCGATGACCGCCATCGAGCTCGGAATCTCCTCGATGTGAACGACTTCGTCGGAGTCGTACACCCGTCGCTCGTCGAATGGGTACGTTGCCGGCCGGTTGGGCGAGGAACCGGTGGCGACGAGAATGAAGTCGGCCTCGAGTCGCTCGGTCGTTCCGCGGAGGCCCACGGTGTGCGCGTCGATGAAGTGCGCGTCGCCGCGAATGCGTTCCACCCGGTGCCGCGTCAGGTTGTCGTCGATGCGCGCGCGCTCCTCGCTCACGACCCGCTCCTCGTGAAAGCGGAACTCCTTCGCCCCCGCGGAGTGCTGGAGTGTGAGATCGACGCCGTGCAGGCCCCGTTGGCGGAAGTTGGAGAGGTAGAGCGCGGTCTCGCGAAGTGTCTTGGAGGGCAGGGTGCCGGTGTTGACGGCCGCGCCGCCCGAGAAGGCTTCACGCTCAATCAGGGCCACGCGCTTGCCGAAGAACGCCGCCTGGGCCGCCCCCTTCTCCCCAGCGGGACCGGAGCCAATGACGATGAGATCGTAGCGAGGCACGGCGGCGGAGATTAGGCGCCGGGTCGGTTTCGTGCGTGGCAAAACGCGCCCGCTACGGAGTGCGCGCGACGCGTTTGAGCTGCCCCAGGAGCTCTTTCAACATGCGGTGCGTCGCGCCCCACACCACGTGCTCGGCGTTCCCCCACACCAGCACGTCGCGCGTGGCGCCCATGATGACGCGCGTCTCCGGCCGCAGCTCGTCGAGCGGGGCCTCGAGCACGAGCTCAATCTCACGCGGGTCTGGCTTAACGGTGAAGTCCGATGGAATCGCGCCCACGAAAGGACGAATGAAGTAGCCGGTGGGCGTGGGCATGCCGCCCAGCAACCCGAGCACCTCCACGTTCGCGCCCGGAATGCCGACCTCTTCTTCGAGCTCGCGCAGCGCGGTGTGGAGCGGCGTCTTGTCCGCCGCCTCACGGCCGCCGCCGGGAAAGGCAATTTGCCCGGGGTGTCGCTTCAGGCTCATGGGGCGGCGCGTGAGCAGGGCGTACGGTCGCCCCTCGCGAAGAAACAGGGGCGCCAGCACGGCCGATTCACGGAGCTTCATTCCCCCGGTGTCCAGGTCGTTGGGTGGGGCCGACTGCAGCTGGGCCTTCAAGCGTTGGAACAGGGGGTCCATCAGAGTGGAGCCAGCGCGCCGGAGATGAGGAGGCCGAGCAACAGCAGGCCCAGCACCACCCGGTACGCCACGAACATGATGGTGGTGTGGGTGCGCAGGAACCGCAGCAACCCGGCGATGGCCAACATGCCCGAGCTGAAGGAGACCACCGTGCCGATGACAATCATCTCCAGCGGCGGCTTTTCGGCGGCCTTGTAGAGGTGCACCGCCTCCGAGATTCCGGCCAGCGCCGTGGCTGGAATCGAGAGCAAGAACGAGTAGCGCGCGGCGTCACCGCGGTTGAACCCCGCCGCGAAGGCGCCAGTGAGCGTGGTGCCCGAGCGCGAGGCCCCCGGAATCAGCGCCAGAGCCTGCCAACAGCCCACCCACAGGCCGTCTTTCCAGGTGAGGTCTGCCAGCGTGCGCTTCTGGGAGGCCCGACGCTCGACGATGAGGAGAATGAGCGAGAAGACAATGGCCGCGCCGGCGATGACGTAGAGGGAGCGAAAGTCGTTCTCGATTCGTTTCTTCAGGAGCAGTCCGAAAATGCCCACGGGCAGGGTGCCGATGAGGACCGCCCAGGCGAGCGTCGAGTCCGGGGTGCCCAGGGGCGCGCGGGCGCGGAGGCCGGACAGAAACGCCGTCGCCAGCCGCAGCAGGTCTTTGGCGAAGTACAGGAGGACGGCCGCGGTGGTGCCGAGCTGAATGACGGCGGAGTACGCCGCGCCCGGGTCGGCCCACCCCACGAGCGCCGGGATGACTCGAAGGTGGGCGGTGGAGCTGATGGGCAGAAACTCCGTAATCCCCTGCACCAGCCCCAACACGATGGCTTCGAGAATCGTCACGCGCTGTTGCTCATAACGCAGGAAAAAAGGGGACAGGCTACTTTTTCGACCACGACATGCATGTCGTGGTGCAGGGCGGAATCCGCGTCATGTCTATGACGCGGCCGCCCTGGTCGAAAAAGTAGCCTGTCCCCTTTTTCTACCGGCGCGTCGGCGCGGCGAGGCCGGTGACGCTCCAGATGTCGCCACCCGTCTCGGACTTCTTCAGCTCCCACGCCGCGAGCACGTCGGCGAGATTGGCCACGTACTCGGGTGACGCCGAAATACGGTTTTGCTTGGCGTACTGAAGAATGAACTCCTTCAGCTTCGGGGCGAGGAAGTGGGTGGCGAGAATCACTTCGCTCCCATCGAAATACTCGATGAACTTGAGCGCGAAGCCGCCTCGTTTCTTGCCCGCGCTCTCTTCCGTTCGCACCACCTGCCCCAGCACTTTGACCGTGCGCCCTTGCGGTGGCAGCTCAAGTTCGACCCACAGCTTCGTCCCCGGCTTGAGGAAGAACGTGGACTCGATGAACAGGCCCCCGACGCTGATGTTCGAGGTGGCCAGCGTGGCTTGAAAGCTGCGCTTGGGGTCGCCCTTCACGGACAGGCGCGCGCGCACCTGAATCTCGGCGCGGGGGTACTTGCGTCGCGAAGTCTTGAGCGGCGAGCTCGCCATGCGCGTGGCTACGCGGTGGCGCGCAGCTTGAGCGATGTCGCCTGGCGAAGCGCGTCCTTCTTGTCAGTGCGCTCCCAGGTGAATTCCTTCTCGGTGCGGCCGAAGTGACCGTACGCCGCGGTGAGCTGGTAGATGGGCCGCAAGAGGTCGAGGTGCTCGACGATCTGCTTCGGCTTCATGCCGAAGATGTCGCGCACCGCCTTCTCGATGCGGGACTCTTCCACCACGGCCGTGCCAAAGGTGTCCACGAGGACGCTCACGGGCTCCGCCACGCCGATCGCGTAGCTCACCTGAACTTCGCAGCGGCGCGCGAGGCCCGCGGCCACCACGTTCTTCGCCACGTACCGCGCCATGTAGGCGGCCGAGCGGTCGACCTTCGAGGGGTCTTTGCCCGAGAACGCGCCGCCGCCGTGACGACCCCAGCCGCCGTAGGTGTCGACGATGATCTTGCGACCGGTCAGGCCCGAGTCGCCCATCGGCCCACCGACGACGAAGCGCCCGGTCGGGTTGATGAAGTACTTGGTCTTGTCGTTGAGGAGCTGCGGCGGCAGCTCCTTCTTGACGACCTCTTCCATGACGGCTTCGCGCAGACGATCGTGGGTGACGTCCTCGGCATGCTGGGTCGAGACGACGACGGTCTCGATCTGCACCGGGCGATCGTGGTGGAAGCGGACCGAGACCTGCGTCTTGCCGTCGGGGCGCACGAACGGCAGCGTGCCATCCTTACGCACGGCGGCGAGGCGCCGCGCCAGGCGGTGCGCCCACGCGATCGGCGCCGGCATCAGCTCGGGCGTGTCGTCGCACGCGTAGCCGAACATCATGCCCTGATCGCCAGCGCCCTGATCGTCCTTGGTATAGACGCCCTTGCCGTCGACGCCCTGCGCGATGTCGGGCGACTGCTGCTCGATGGCGGTGAGCACGCCGCACGTCTTGTAGTCGAAGCCCATCGACGAGTCCGAGTAGCCAATCTGCTTGACCGTCTCGCGCACGATAGTCGGGATATCGACATAGGCGGAGGTGGTGATCTCGCCGGCGACGACGACGAAGCCGGTCTTGGTCAGCGTCTCGCAGGCGACGCGCGCCGCCGGATCCTTCTCGAGGATGGCGTCGAGGATGGAGTCGGAGACCTGATCGCAGAGCTTGTCAGGATGACCTTCGGTGACCGACTCGGACGTGAAGAGAAAGCTGGACATGATCCCTCTTGGCGTTGTGGACGTAAACGAAGAGGGGACTATACCGACGGAAGGCCGATCGTCAACCCGCGGGTTTGGGCGGGGTTTTCGGAGGGATTGCTAGACGCCGAGCTTGTTGGCGACCGCGCGCGCCGCGTCGGTGTTGTGCAGGTGCGAGACGTGGCTGAGGAGGAACTCCTTGACGCCGTCCTCGAGGCGCTTGAGCTCGCCATCGCCGATGTCGAGGGCGCGCGCGTACTCCGAGACGATCTGGCGCTCCGGGTCGGAGACCTTGCCGTCGGCGTACATCAGCAGGATCGCGGTCTTGATGAACAGCTCGCGCTCTCCGGCCGTGGGCAACGCGGCCGCCAGCTCCGCCGCCGAGATCGGCTCGGTGCGCTCGAGCTCCGAGAGCAGGACGCCGCCGCCTGCCTCGATCCAGAACGACGCGACGAGGCCCGCCTCACGCTCGTGTACGCCGTCGACCTTGGCGACGGCAAACAGTCCGCGCGCGATGGCGTGCGCGCTCTCGCGGCTGATCGCAACTTCCGGGAAAAAGTCCATCATCGTCTCCTTGGCGATTCGCGCCAACACGGGTCCTACCGGCGATTGCCGACTTCCAGCTTCAACAGATCGAGGCGCGCTTGCAACTCGTCGATCGGCATCTCGGCGTACTTCTTGGGTAGCATGCGGCGGTTCGAGGCCTCGAACACCGCGAGCAGCTCCATCAACTGCAGCATCTTCTCGTCGCGCGACGGCAGATAGTCGCGCATCGCCTGCTCGACGTCCTCGCGGGTCACCGCCGACTCCGCGTCGCGTGACAGCGCGTAGTCGTTGGCCAGCATCACCACGGCCTCAATGTCGGCGTTCGAGTAGCCGACGATCTTCTCGACCATCGCCTCGTCGCGGGGGAACTCGAACGAGTGCTTGACCTTGTGCTTGCGGAGCTGGGCGCGAAAGATGTTCGAGACCTCGCTCGGCGTCTGCGGGTAGAGGAACGGGATCTTTCGATCCAGGCGACCGGCGCGCTTGATGTCGATGTCGAGCTTGTCGGGGCGGTTGGTCATGAGCACGAAGAGCACGCGGCCACGGTTCTCCGTGTCGCTCATGAACTCCTTGATGCGGGCGATGACGCGCGAGGAGGTGCCGCCGTCCCCGTCGCCGTCGGTGT
>CAZFXD010000082.1:0-18557 GCA_964522795.1 uncultured Myxococcaceae bacterium | reverse complement strand
GGCACCTGTTTGGGGAACGAACTCATTCGTTCGGCAAGCGAGGGAAATCGCTGGCGAGCGCTGCAGTTTGCTGCAAGGGTCCCGCCCACTTTTTTCATTCCCCACAGTTCCTCGGGGCGCTCCAGGGAGACAAGCTTGTCGCTGCGCAACTCAAGTGTTGTGTTCGTCGCTCTCGTTCTCGTTGGCTGCAAATCGGCGGTCCCCGTCAAAGTCGAGTCGGGGTTCGACATGAGCAAGGACTCTCTGTCCTTCGCCAACTTTGCCAACGGCTACGACGACGCGCTGCTGAACTCCGAATCGCTCCAGCGCATGTTCGGCCCCAGCGTCTGCAAGCATCAGAGCAGTCCGTGCGAGCTCACGCTCCCGGCGGCGGCGTTCATGAACAAAATCAACAAGAGCATGCTCGGCGGCCGCTGCGAGGGGTTCGCGGTGCTTTCGACGCTCTTGTATGACCACAAGCTCGACCCCGTTTCCTTCGGTGGCGAAAGTGCGCGCGACCTGACGCTCGACGGAAATTCCAAGTTGCAGCGCGAGCTCGCCTACTGGTTCGCCACGCAGGCGAGTCCGACGGTGGTCGAGAAGACCAAGGGCTACATGGCCAAGGACATCATGCCCGTGCTGGCGCAGGCCCTGGCCAAAGGGGCCAAAGAACGGTACCGCATCGGCATCGTGAAGAAGGTGGGCGACAAGGTGACCGGCGGCCACGCGCTGACGCCGATCGCGTACTACGCCGACAAGGCCGACGGCGTTTACATCTTGCGGCTCTACGACAACAACATTCCGGGCGAAGAGCGCCAGATGCGCATCGACACCAAGAACAACCGTTGGGAATACGAGGCGTCGGAGAACCCGAGCAAGAAATCTAGCCTCTATTTCGGCGATGCCACGAACAACAACCCGATGTACCTGGCGCCCATCTTTACGCGCAACGGCGAGTTGCCGTGTCACTTCTGCTCGGGCGGGAAGACGCAAGTGTCGACCTCCGGTGGGGCCCAGGTCACTGCCGAGGGCGCTGGTACGGGCGAGAGCAGTCCGACGTTCTCGGCGCTCAATGACGAAGACGGCGCGAGTTACACGATGTTTTTTCCACCGGGCGCGTTCAATTTCACCGTCAGGAGTGCTGACGATGGGTTGTCGAGCGACAGAAACAGCGCTTCGATCGACGTCATCAACACGGACTCAGCCGCGTCGCTGACGAGTCAGTTTGATCAAGAGAGCCAGTGGGAAGTGTCTGCAGACGCACGGCAGCAGACCTTTCACAACGTCTCGAACAACCCGGTCACCATCAGTCAAACCGTCATGGTGGGCGGGTCGACCGTTACGGTGACGGCGAACCTCCAGGGCGGGAGCGTCACCGTCAGCACCGAACTCAAGGAAGACGGCAAGATTTCCCTCAACGTGACTGGCGCCAACGGGACGCCGATTACGTTCAGCGTCTCCGTGACCGACGCCAACGGAATGACCACCGCGGGCACCGTGACGTACACCTCGAACGGTGATTCCACGCTGACGACCGATTCCACCCAGCTCCAAATGACCGGCAGCATTCAGGCGACGGTGGACAACAACGGCATGATGCAGATGCTGGGTGATTCCTGCGCTGACAACCTCAAGAACGGCACCGAATCTGACGTCGACTGTGGCGGGACCTGCACTGACAAGTGCGTCCTGAATCAGGGGTGCAACGCCGCCGCGGACTGCGCTTCGAACTTCTGCGGCGCCGTTTCCAAGAAGTGCGTCGCCTCCCAGTGTGACGACCAGGTGAAGTCGGGGAACGAGAGCGACGTCGACTGCGGCGGCAGTTGCGCCCCGTGCGCTGCGATGAAGGCGTGCGCCACCACCCTGGACTGCGCGGGCGGCCTGGTGTGCGACGCGATGGTGTGCAAGCCATCGTTCGTTCTGAAAGCGTCGGTGACCGGGCTGTTCATCGGCGGGAACGTCACGCTTACCAACGCGACCAACGGCGACACGCTGACGCTCACCAGCAACGGCACCGATGCGTTCCCCTCGCGTATCGTCGGCCCGTACAACGTCAGCATCACGTCGCAGCCGAGCAACGGCCAATGCACGCTCATGAATGGGAGCGGGACCGCGACCGCCGACACGACGCTTGTGGTCACCTGCATTCGCACCTACGCCATCGGAGGTTCAGTCACCGGGCTGGCTCAGGGGAACAGCCTGGTGGTGCGCAACAACGGGACTGACTCGCAAACCATCACCAGCAACGGCCTCTACTTCTTCCCCGCGCGCGTCTCAGGCGCCTACGCGGTGACGATCTTCACGCAGCCCATGGGGCAAACGTGCACGGTGGCCAACCCGAGCGGCACCGCCGTGGCCGACGTGTCGAACGTCGATATCTCTTGCCCGTCCGGCTTCACCGTCGGCGGCTCGGTGACGGGACTGCCGGCGACACAAACCGTCGTTTTGCGGAACAACGGGGGCGACGACCTCGCGGTGAGCATGAACGGTACGTTCACCTTCGCATCCGGAGTGCTGGGCGCGTACGCGGTGACTGTCCTGACGCAACCGCCCGGCGCCGAGTGTGCGGTCACGAGCGGAGGCAGCGGCACGGCAACGATGAACGTCACCGGCGTCGTTGTGACGTGTGTCCCACACGGGCTGCTCGACACCTCCTACGCCACTGGCGGCTTCTATGAAGACCAGCGCACCGGTGGGCAGGAATGGTTCCGCGGCGTGGTGAACCCCGATGATTCCGTGGTCTGGGTGGGCCGGCATCGGGCCGGCGCAATCAGCAACGAAGACTGGGCGATCTCGAAGATGACACCGTCGGGTGCGGCCGACCCGAGCTTCGGACGCGCGGGCACTCTGTTCCTCGGGAGACAGGCCTCCACCATCAAGCAGGCCCGCGCGGTCTCTCGCCTGAGCAACGGCAGTTACCTGGTGGCGGGTACCAGCTATGCGTTGGGCGGCTTGAGCCGCGAGTTCTCGGTCGCGCGCATCACGTCGGCCGGGGCGCTTGATACGACGTTCGGTACGTCAGGGTACGTCGACATCGATTCGGCCGCGAATGCGGACGACGTGCTCTACGACATGGCGGTGCGCTCCGACGGCAGCATGATTCTCGTGGGGTCGGCCGGAACCGGTACGAACGCCAACGTGTTCATCGTTGCGTTGACCGCGGCGGGTGTCGTCGACACTTCCTTCGGGACATCGGGGAAGATCTTCTATGGGGCGGGCGGCGTTGAAGACGTGGCGACCTCGGTGGCCATCACGCCTACGGATGACATTGTCGTCGTCGGTCGCTCTGGAAGTGACTCGCTGATTCTTTATTACACGAGCGCGGGGAGCGCCTTTGTTCCGTTCGGGACCGGGGGCGTGCTGACGGTCGACCTCGCCGCCGCGGGGCAGGCCGACGGACTCAACAGCGTGTTCATGCAGGGCGGTACCGCCTACGTCGGGGGCTTTGCCTTCAACGGGACGGACAACGATCTGTTGGTCGCCTCGATTGGCCCGACGGGCATGCTCAACACCGCGTTCGGCACGGCCGGCATCGTTCGCCTCAACCGCGGGGCCGACGACGTGGTGAACCGAGTCATTCCCGGCCCGTTTGGAGGCGTGTTCATCGGTGGCACGTCCGGCACGCAAATGTCAGTCGGGTTGCTTGAGAACAACGGCCTCGTCTCTGCGAACTTCGGGGTGATGGGCTTCTTTGAGTCGGGCTTCGGCGTCAGCTTCGCCGCGTGCAACGACGTCCTCGTCGACTCGACGGGCCGCCTCATCGTGGGCGGGCACATCACCATTCCCGCTGCTGTCACCAATTCGGACTTCGGCGTCGCGCGCCTCACTCGCTAAACGGAAACGGACTCATGAACATCAACTCAAAGATGAAGTCGATGGCTGTTGTGTTCGGCGTGGGCCTGGCGCTCGTGGCGTGTTCGGAAGGTGACGTCACGCCGCCGCCCACGTTCAACGCGATTGACCCGTCGCTGCAATGCCCGGCCGACCAGGTGGGTTGGGACTTCACGACGGGTGGGGCCGACGACCAGGACGTCATTCCGGTGCGCGTGGGCAGCGAAATCAAGGTTCAGTCGGTGACGTATCGGTGTGCCGACACGGGGAGCACCACGTCCCGCGATCTGACGGCGAGCTTTCGTGCGGAGTGCGACAACGCCACGCGGTGCGACCGGCCCATTTTGCGCGACAACGAAATGTCCATGGCGCTGGGAACGTGCGTCCGGAAGACACTGATGGCGACGTACCAGTGCGGCAACGAAACGACCGTGTACAACATTTCCCGAATCAACTGGACGAGCGCGGGCGTCCCCGCAATCGTGCGTTCGCCAGAGAACGAGCCGAGCCAGGTCATTTCGTTTGCCTGCGGGAACACCATCAATCTCGTGGGGTACAACTACCGGTACGACGGATCGCAGTCGCTTATTTATGACGCTCCCAATTGGATGCAGCGTAAGTGCAACGGGAAGCGCCGCTGCTACGTCAACGACCCGACCGATTTGGCGGACTACAGAGCGATTCAAAACGACGGCAAGCTCAGAAAGTTCTTCTACACCTGCGGGACCGAATCGGCCGTTCGTCAGGCGATCATCGACAACACCGCGGCCAGTTCGTCGCAAGACTTCAAGAACTACATCGACTTTCACTGTGCCGACACCACGAGTCCGACGGCCAAGGAATCAAACCCGGTTCTGTACATCAAAGGCGTCAACTACCTGAAGACGAGTGGCGCCGACCTGCCGCGGGCGACGGTTGATGACGTGTCGAAACGGGTCAAGACCGCGTGTGAAACGCGGCGACAATGCGACGTGGCCATCGACCGGAAGGATGTCCCGGTGGGTTCGGAAGGGGCGTTTGAAGTCGAATACTGGTGCGGCGCAAATTCCGGAAAGGTGACGACGCGCAAGTACTTCTACACGCTCGACATCTTCGGGGGGACCGGCATTGCGGGGACGAAAGGGCTTTCCCTGCAATGCGGGGGCCGCCTGCTCGTGACGGACGGCACTCGACCGTGGGTCCAGAGCGACGGGGGCTGCCTCGAGGGTGTCTACGCGTGCTCGCTCCCGCCGGGGGCCGATCGCACTCGAGTCAATTACTTCTGCGAGAACGGCGCCGGTGCCGCGAACACGGTTTTCTTTGATGTGCCGGACGGCGGGCGCATCTTTGACCGCACCGTCGAGTGCCCGCTCGAGTCCGGTGAGATCGGAATCAAGATCACCGGCGTCAGCTACGACGGCCAGCCCGTGTCTGAGAAGCCGCTGATTTCGGCGCTCAGTACCTGTAACGGAAGGCAAAACTGCCTCATCAAACCGTACTTGAACAACGCGCGGTATCAGTACCGATTCGTTTGCCCCAACGCGAGTGAAGTCATCAGCGTGAAGACGACGGTTGACGGGCAAGCGATGGAGTACCTGGACTGCAAGCCCAACGTGGTCGTCGACGCGGTCTACGCGCAGTGCGCCATCAACAACTCGGGAACGTTCAACTCGAGCATGGTGCGTTACTCGACCGCCGCCGACCCGGTCTGCCCGCCTTCGCCCACCTGTTCGCTCGATTATGGCAAGGCCCTCACCGGCGTTCCCGCGACCTATCTCCAAACGCAATGTGATGCGGGTGTCCGCGTCGCCTGGAAGTGTGGAGGCACCCAGCAAACCGACAAGTACTTCTACCCACAGGGCGTGAAGTCGAGCGACGGTGGCTCCTTGGCGGGCGACGGCGGGACGGTTTTCGTCGGGCAGCTCAATTGTCCATATGACCCGAACCCGCGACCGGGTGCGCTGCCTCCGGTGACCAAGAAGTGCATTCCGAGGACCTGCGCCCCGACGAAGAAGCGGAACGCACAAATGGACTGCGTCGACGACGGGCAGATTCAGATCTACCCCTGGTATGCCTCGGTCCCTCTCTGGCGCGATTCGTCCTTTAACCTGACGAACGTCGCGAAAGAGGGCTTCCCGTACATGACCTACATTCGGGAAGCGCACCCAGCGCCAGCCATGTCGAACGCCAATGCAGGCACGATGTGGGCGTACGACGTCTTCCACAAGAAAGATGGGACCGGTTCGGACGTGTACGCCTTCCGCTGCACCGTCGGTTCCATGGGGTACCTCGGGGCGGCGAACGGGTTTACGTATTTCGGAAGCTCAGGGTCCAAACAACTGGGCGTCCTGCCCGACGCTTGCTTCAAGGATCCGCCGTACGGAGACCTGACGTCTTCCTGGTATCAAGGCTCGCGGCGCGCGGGCGTGATGAATGAGCAGGTCTTCCGCAACACCTACAACCTGGTGCGGACGTACCTGGTGGCTGCGTTTGATTCCAAAGGGCGCGTGAATGTGAACTGGAGAACCGCTCCCAACCCGATCGGCTTCTTCTACACGCCGGCGACGGGCTTCATCGACCAGTTCGACTACTACGCCCAGATGTCGGACTTCTATCAGAAGATTCCCGTGACCTTCGCTCCGAGCCGACAGATCGAGCTCAAGTCCACGAGCGCCCGGCTGAACCAGTCGGTGCTCGTGTTCGAGAAGGAGATGTTCAAGAACCGGCAGACGCTCGACTTGGACTTCGGCTGGTTGATGTTGGGCGATAGCCCGTTTCACCCGTTTTCGCCGAAGAGCCGTCTGGTGACTTCGGGCGGGAACCCGGTCACCAAGCGCATCGATTATCGGAACCTCCAGGTCTCCGTCGAAATCGCCAAAGAGGACAGTTCGCTGCCGAACAAGTGGGTTGAGTCGAACTCCGAAGTTGTCGGCAAGTTCTTCATCGGTGGAGGCAACGCGCAGGAGAAGAAGGAGCGCTTCACCGTGCAACTCCGAGAGGCCACGGTTCAGCGCATCATGACTGTTCGAGGAACCACCGGTTCGAAACGGCCCAACGGGTGGATGAGGAACAACATCGAAGTGAACAGTGTCTTCAAGCTCCGGTTGTGCATGGACATGGACGGTCTGGCTCGCCCGATCGACCAGACCGACGTCGACAACAAGTTCGTTTCGGTGACCTACAACGGCAACGAGTACAAGGCCGGGTTTACCAAGCGCTGCTCTGAAGAGTTTCCGTTCACCGTGGTGCGCGATCTCTTCCCCAAGCCGGTCTTGCCGATCAACGCAGCCGAAAACCCGACGCAGAAGGCGAACAGCACAGGGCAGGGCGGCGACCGGGTGAGCACCAACGACGACGTCGGCGTTCAGCAAAGCTGCCGTCGGCAGTGCACCACCAACGCGGACTGCGGCGGTGCGACCTGCGAGAAACCCGCCAACGCGATTGGCGTCTGCGCCGAGACCACCGAAAACGTTCAGTGCACGTCCAAGGTGTCCAAAGGAATGATTGCGGGTGGCGACGCTTTTGGCCGCGACATCATGTCGGTGAAGAACGCTCAAGACACCGACGGGCCAAAGCCCGCCGCGCCGACCGCGACGGAGCAATACACCAGCAGTCGGAGCAGCACGAACGTGTACGGCTACACCGTTCTTGATTCCGAAGAGCGGAAGGCCGGGCAGCTGGCTGGCTTGACCAAGAAGCAAACCAAGATTTCTTTGGGTCGCGTCTGGGCCAGCGTGGCGCAGATCGCCGAACAACTGAAAAAGGCCGAGGCGGCCAACCCGTCTCCGGTCAAGAAGTGGTTCAAGCCGAAGCGGTCGCACGGGCTGCCCGGCATCGCCTTCGGAATCGGCGTCGACAAATTCGTGCCGGCGGGTCCCGTGACGCTGTGGGTGGAAGTCGCGTTCGGGCTGGAGGTCGGTTTCGACGTGGCGCTGACCTTCATCACCGACAAGCAAACGATCGCCACGAAGAATGGCGAAGCCATCTACAGCTGTTTGGGAACGACGCCGTGTTTGAAGAAGTCGACGGCCGAGAAGGACTTCATCGCGGCCAACGAAGACTGCAGCCTCCAGGGCGGCCGGCTCGCCGAACCGCGAACGGCAGCACAAGTCACCAGCCTGAAGTCCGTGCAGGGAAGTGACGACATCTGGCTTGGCGCGCAGGCGTCGCACATTTTCGAGGACACGACCTGCAACGACTTGAGCAACGTCACGGACGCAGACAAGGCGGCGCGACTCGCGGCCTGCAAAGCCGAATCAGCGACGCGGTACCTGTGGATCAACGGAAACGTCGCGATGGCCGACACCTATGCGGATGGAACTGCGTACAACCAGTCGGTGTACGCAAACGCCGGAGTCAACGGGTTCGGCGCCTACGGGAGCATTGCGAACAATGGGTCTCCGCTGCGTTCTGGACTTCTCATGACGAGCGCCGGCGCGCTCAGGAACTACGCGGCGACCGACAAGCTCTCGTCGTCGAGTTCGGTGACTTCGGGCACTCCCTTGAAGACTGCACAGTACATTTGCGAGTTCGACCCGGCGGCGGCGTACAAGGCCGTGGAGAACAGCATCAGCGCGGGCGTGGAGGCTTCCATCGGTGTGACCGCTTCGGGGTGCTGGCCTTCGGGCGTCATCGGCGGCTGCCTCTCGGCGGAATTCAAGTTCATCACCATCGGCATCAGCATCGAGAACGGTTCCAAGTCGACGAAGATTTTCGACACGTCCGACACCACGACGGTCCCGCGGGCCACCATTGGCGGCAGCGGCTCGACGGCCAAGTGGGAGTGGGCCGCGCTGACCGGCCGCATTTTCGTGGAGGTTCGCTACTTCTTCGGGTCCGACGAATTCACCATCGTTTCGTATTCCGGGGTGGCGCGCGAAGAGAACGAACTGTGGAGCAACGTCGAAAAATTCCGACGCAATAAGTCGGACGGAGGTACCCCATGAAAACGAAATTCCTCATTGGCGGCATCGTGGGTGCGGTCGCGGTGAGCGCGGCCGCGTATGCGTGGTTGAACCCCAGCGCGACGCCGTCGGCCTCGACGGGGGCCTTGCCCACCATGTCGCCGTCCATCATCGCGTCGAAGAAGGAAGAAGCGCCGTTTCCCGCGGCGACGCGATGCCACTTTCCGCAGGGCTTCAAGACGTCGTACGACTACGAGGCCATCGTCGACTCAGCGATGTTCGTTCAGGGCATGCCTGAACCGGTGCGCAAGACGCAGACAGCCTCGGCCAAGCTCGCGGTGGAGGCTCTGTCGACGAAGGACGCTGACACGGTGCTGCTGGCCCAGTTGGTGTCGCCCAATGAATTGCTCACGCGGATGTACGGCGAGAAGTTCGGTCTGCCGTTTCTGATCAAAGTTGGCCCGTCGTGCGAGACGAAGGGGTTTGCTCGAGCCAAGACGACGCCCCTCAAGACTGCGCAAGGGCAGCAATTTGTCCTCGCCGATCTGTACTTCAAAGTCCCCAGGTCAGGCGCGGCGGAAACCACCTACGACAATGGCGTCGGTGAAGCCCGAGCGCGCTTCTCGGCCATTGAGCCCAGCGTCGTGACGCGAAAAATCACGGGGTATGAGTCGGCGTGGCGCACTCGAAACACGTTTGCGGTGACCACGAGCGCTGCGAGCATCACCCTCAACGAGAATTGGATTGAATCGTTCCGCGCTGTGGAAGGCATCTCGGGCGGAATCCTCGTCGAAGCCAAGACGAGCACCTCGCTCACTCGCGAAGGGAAGAGCCTGACGCCCGTTGCGAAGTCAGCCAGCCGCGACGAGAGCGACTACGAGTGGGTGAACCTGCTGCCCGGTGACTACTCCGATCGCCTGAGTTCAGGAGGGTTGGCCGTTCCTCCCTCGGAACAGCGCTACGTCGACGCGATGAAGAACGCCACGCTGGAGAGCGCCTTCGCCAACCTCCAGGACCGCATCGAGGAGAAGGCGAACATCGAAGACAAGTGGCACGAGATGACCGGATTTTTGAACGGCCACCCCGACAAGATCGCTGAGTTTGCCGAAGGGCTGAAGGACAAGGAGTTCCCTGAAGACGCGAAGGCCGTGTCGTTCATGGCGCTGGGCAAGGCGGCCCCCGACGAAGCCCGCGTGGCGCTGCTCGGGCTGCGCAGCGACAGCTCAGTTTCGCCTGGCGACCGTGTTCGCGCGTCGTTGGCGTTGGTGACCCGGAAAGACGTTGGGGTCGAGCTTGCGCGCGAGATGTCTCAAGACGCACTTCAGGGGTCGACGGGGGACGCCGCTTCAGACTTCTTCCCGCGAAGCACGTTGCTGCACCTGGGAGTTTTGGCGGCCGAGCACCGGTCTGACTCCGAGACGATGGCGGTGGCGCGAGCGGCCATTGAGTCGAGCCTTCAGGCCGCGGACCAGGACACCTACCAGCTGAGCCCCGCGCTTGCGGCCGCTGGCAATCTGGCCGACCCGGGCCTGTTGTCGAACCTGGTGGGCTACACCCGCCACCCGGACTGGCGCGTGCGCGAGCTCGTGCCGAAGGCACTGCGGGGCTACCGATACGCTGACGTTGAGGACGTGTGGGGCGATTGGCTCGCTCGCGAAACGTCGCCGGCGGTGAAGGAGGAGATTTTCGACATCATCTACCACCAGCTCGCCGACGCTCGTCGCAACGCAGGGCCCGCTGTTGCCCGAGAGGCCATGCGCCATTTGAGAATGAAACCGCTGGTGCTGGCGCGTCAGTCGATCATTCACCTGTTGGGGCCGCTGAAAGACACGAACCCCGAGATCAAGACCCTGCTCATGGAACAGCTCGCCGAAGAGTTCCGGAGCCAGTCGGGCCTCTACTCCCAACTCACCATGTACCTGGCGCCGGCAGAAATTGATTTGGCCCTGTCGATGATGCCGGAGTTCGCGCACCAGTACGGCGCTCAGGCTCGCGCGAACGCACAGGCGAAGGTGCGCGAATTGGAAGCCCGGAACGCCGAGGCCGCGCGCGGTCCGAAGTCTGTCATGGAGGTCGAATGAGACGCGTCCTCGTCGTTCTGTCTTCAGTCGTCCTTTGGGGCTGCACCTCGACGATGGCTCCCGTGGACTCGGGCACTCCGGACTCCGGCATGGAAGAGGTCGAATACGAAGGGCCCGGAGCGGAAAATCCTCCCGACTTCTCGGGCGACCTCATCGACGCCGGCGCGAAGAGCACCATCGAGGTTGATGCCGGTTCCGTCGTCGTGGACAACCGGTGTTGCAAGCTGAGCTTTCACCTCGATACGGGCAGCGAACCGGTCGATTCCGTCGCGACCCTGGTCGGCGAAGTGGCTCCGCTGTCCCCTGGAATTCCACTCACCCGCGTTGATGGCGGCTACGTCGCGAACGCCTGTTTCCCGATGGCGGCGTCGACGTTCTATTTCTACCAATTCGAGTACACGACCGGTGATGCCGGGAGCGGTGGGCTCGACCAGGGCGACGGCGGGTACCTCGTCACGTTGCACCGGTACTCTCCGGCCGAGCTCAACTACTCACGAGACGGGGAGCGTCAGAACTTCATTCCGTCGGTCACGGATTGCGCGCAACTCGACGCGGGGCAGGGCCCGTAGCGCGCAGGCGGAATGACGTGCCGCTCTCAGCTGGGGCGGAGTGATCTGCCCCCCGTTGCCAGGCCACCCGTTGTGTGAGTCCTCAATGTTGTAGGGGGCGCTGGGGAGGCCCCCGCTCGGGCAGATCCGAGGAAACTTTGTGACCCAGGGGCCGATAACGCTCGCTGAACCGATTTGTAGAACCCCGGGGGGGGAATCATGGCTGGAGAGATCAGCATCAAGCGTGTTTCGTCGCTGCCGACGCCCAAGGCCGACAGCGCCATTGGCAAGCGCATCGAAGACTTCGTCCCATCGACCTCGTTGCAGCCCAAGAAGGTGACGGAGCAACCCGGTGGCAACGGCTTGGTCCGAATGCGGCACTACTGGTACGACCGAGACTCCGACGGCTTCGCGGAAACGCGGGTCACCTTCACCGTCAACCGGAATGGTCAGGACGGGGCTCATCCTCACACCGTCGACGTCGAGGAAGGCGAGAAGAACACGACGCTCTGGGCCACTCGCGAGGACGGAGTCATCGACTGGCAACAGGTGAGCGAAGGCAGAGGCCGCGGCTCCTGGTTTGAGAACATCCTCGACCAGAACCGTGATGGAACGGCTGACGTTCTCGTGCAGGGCTACCTGGGTGTTTCAGCCAATCGATTCGAGAAGACCGACGCGCCGACGACGCCCCGGACTGAGTCTGCCTCTCATGCCGGTCCTGCCGTCCGCACGGTAAGTTTCCCCGGGCTCGATGCTCCCTCGCGGATTGGTCAAGACATCTCGACGCTCATCCCGACATCGGGGCTCCTGAGCACCAAGACCTATAGCGCCCAAGAAGGAGCCTCGAGTTTTCCGCAGACGCACTGGAAATACGACACGCGCGGGAATGGCCAGGCCGACTGCCTGGTGGTGAAGTTCATCGACCGAAACAACCAGGTCAGCTCAGCGAGCGTGTCCTTCCGTGAAGCGGGGGCGGAAGTCACCTACTGGGCCGACGAGAGTGGAAAGATCAACTGGGAGCAGCGCTCCAAGGGGCGGGAGTTCAGGAACTTCATGGACGATGATCACAACGGAACGGTCGACCGTGACGTTCGTGGTCAGCAAGGCTACGTCTGGCCGGGCTCCAACACCTTCTGAGAGTCACGCGCCCCCGGCGGGTGCCAGACGCATTCGCAGCTTGGAAGTTCCCAGCTCGCGAAACGCGTCGATGTCGCACCAAGCGCGACCTACAGGCAGCGAAAGACCCGGGCGCCGGGGGCTGACGCCTTGCCATTCACGGCGCGTTGGCGCGGCCTTCTTCCCGGACGATCTGCAGCAGCCGGCACTCCAGCTCGTCGAACTCCACGAGGCGCCTCTCGGGCGAGCGCTCGGTCATGCGAAGCAGGAGCTCTTTGGTGAGCGGGTCGAGCCCCTCCAGGTCCTGCAGCACCCGCGAACGCGAATCGGCGAATCGCGCGAACTCGACCGAAGCGCGCGCTCCGGCGCCGAACTCGTTGGGCAGCCGACCCTTGAGCAGGCGGTAGTGCATCACCCCCGCGGCGAACACGTCGCGCTCGGGGCCGAGCGGCGCGGACTCCGTCGCCTTCGCTTTTCCCGCCTCGGGCGCCAGGTAGTCGAACGTCCCCATCACCACGCCGGCGTCGCTCAGCTCCGACGAGGGGCCCGCCATCTTCGCCGCCCCGAAGTCGATCAGCTTCACGATGCCGCCCTTGGTGAACATGATGTTGCCGGGCTTCAAGTCGCGGTGGCTGACGTTGCGGTCCCGGAGGAACCGAATCGCGCGCATCACGGCCAGCGTGAAGGCGGCGACCTCGCCGGGCGTGAGCGACAGCTCGGGCTTCGACTCGATCAGCTCCTTCAGCGTGGCGCCGTCCACGAACTCGGCCACGTAGTAGTAGACGCCGTGCTCCTCGTCTTTGGCGAACCGATAGACGCGGACGATGTTGTCGTGGCGCACCGTGGAGAGCGCCTGAAACTCACGGAAGAAGACCTCGACCCACTTCGGGTCGGCCCCGAACTCGGTGAAGGGGACTTTGATCACCACCGGAGTCTGACGCTCCTGCTGGGCCAGGTAGACCGCGCCCATGGCCCCTCGACCGAGCTCGCGCAGAATCTGAAACCCGCCAATCGATTTGATGCGCGGGTTGGCCGGGTGGCCGCTCGCTTCCTCCCGGGCGCGCAACGAAACCACGCGCTCGGCGAACCGCTCATAGGCGTGCAGCAGGCCCGCGATCACGATGGGATCGGCGAGCAACTGATCGATCGGCTCGAGCGGCGGCACCCCCGCGATGGCGTGCTGGACCTTGCGCTTCAGTGAGCTCCACACGCGGTCCTGCATACCACGACAGGTGCCGGACACTTTCGTGGACTCGAATTTCTGAGCGCGCAGGACCGGGCCGCCTCGTACGCCACCGCGCCGAACGAGGGCACCGCTGTCCGATAGCCGCCCCTCGAGTTCCGCCGCGCGAGGGCGGCGCGTCAGTTACACGATGGTCCGCTGAACCCCGGGTTACACACGCACGACCCGGTGGAGTCGCACGTGCCATGGCCACTGCAGGTCGTCGCCGCCGAGCAGAACTTGCACGTGGGGTAGGCGTAGTGGTCGGTCGAGCACGCACTGCAGCTCGCGCCCGTAAACGCGGCGTCGCAGGCGCACGCGCCCGAGCTGGTGCACGCGCCGTGGCCATTGCAGGTCGACGCCGCGGTGCACGCCGTACAGCTCGGGTACCCGAAGAAATTCGCCGCACAGGAGTTGCAGCTCGCGCCCGCAAAGCCGGTGGAGCAGGCGCAGGCGCCTGAGCTGGTGCAGGTCCCATGGCCGCTGCAGGTGGTTGACGCGCTGCACGCAGCGCAGCTCGGGTACCCGAAGAAATTCGCCGCACAGAAGTTGCAGTTCGCGCCCGAGAACCCAGTGGCGCACGCGCATGCGCCCGAGCTGGTGCAGGTCCCATGGCCGCTGCAGGTCGAGGCGGCAGAGCAGGTGCCGGCGTCGGCCACCGCCGTGGGCGGCGCGGGGCTGGTGACGCGGACCGGGGTGAGCTGCACGCCGCTCACGGTCGCTGTAATTCCGCTCGTGCTGACGGTGGTGCCTCCCACCGGGCTGGTGAAGCCGGTGCTGATGCTCTTCACCGCGCCGCGCGCGCTCCCGTCGTTCAGCACGATCCACCCGAACAGGTCGCCCGCGAAGCTCGTCGTGTCCGCGTAGACGCCGGCCGGGGGCGTGGCGACCTCGGTGGAGAACGCGTGCGTCGAGCCGTCGGTGAGCGTGACGGTGCCGGTGGCCACTTTTCCGGAAGCGACCGTGCCGACGAAGCGCACCCCCGCGGCCGTGATGTCGAACGCGTCTTTGGACACCGCGCCGGAGAACCAGATGGAGAGCGACACCGTGGCGTCCGTTCCGTCACAGACATAGCCAACGACGCGATCCTGGTTGACCACCAGGCCGATGAAGGCGTCGGTGGTCTCTACTTTTCCCACCAACTCGCGCGGCGGGCTCCCACAGGACGAGAGGACGAGCAGCGCGACGAGGGTGGACCAACGAGCGAAAGGGCGGGGCGATTTCACGGTCGCGAGACCTTACACGAGCCGCTCGCGAGGCGTTTCCTCGAAGACGCTCCGGCACGTTCGCTGAGGTGAACCGCTCCGCGACGCGAGTCGAAGACCGTGCGGCGGCTCCCGCAGCGCGGGTCGATCACACCTTGTCCCACACCGCCTCCCTCCTCGGCGCCTCGCCTGAAGGCGCGCGCCGCCACCGAAGGAGCGAGGCGGTCTGTCCACGGCGCTGCCACTCGAAAGCAAGCTCGCGAATCAACGGGGCGATCGCGCGGCGCACGGGTTGCAGTTCGCTTCGGTATGCGCCTCGCCTCACTCCTGCCCGCCGTGTTGACGTTCGCCGCCTGCGGTCCCGACGTCGCCTGGGACGATGGGAACCTCACTGAAGCCGAGGCCCCGCTGAGCGCGAGCAGCACGCGCAGCGCGGCGCGCCGCCCGGGCGAAGACTGGGAAGCGGCCTACGCGCGGACGGCGGCCTTGAATCCCCCGGTGGCGTCGGCCTTCTTCGGGCGCACGGCCAAAGAGGCGGCGGTGCCCCTGGCGCTGCTGGATGACTCCAGCGTGCCCGAGTGGTCCGGCGCCGCCCAGCTCAAGGCCGGGTTCACGGCCGCGAGGGATCCGCGCTTCATTCCGACCCGGGTCATGATGCGGCGGGTGAGCTGGCTCTTCCCCGACGACGGCTGCTGGATTCGCGCCGAGCTGGCCGCGCTGCGCCTGGCGAAAGCGGAGTTCCCGCGACCCGCCAAGGTGTTCGCGTTCGGCAACCTCGTCGTGGCGTCTCCCAACGCTGGCACCAGTCCGCCCATCATCAATCAACCCTTCGCCGCGCTCGACCTGGACGGTGACGGCGGGGTTCGGACCGTGCGGTGGGCGTGGCATGTGGCGCCCATCGTGCGCGTGGGGAACGTGCGGTACGTGATCGATCCCGCCATTGAACCCATGCGGCCGCTGCCCCTGCGTGAGTGGCTGCTCCGCATGGTGCCTTCGGTCGCGGACGTGAAGGTCGCCATCTGCAGCCCGTACACCGCGTACGCGCAGGACGGCTGTGAGGCGCCCCCGGCGGACGAAGCGGCCACCGTGCGTGAGCAACGCGAGTACCTCGCGAAAGAGTGGGGTCGCCAGGTGGACCTCGGCCGCGATCCGCGCGCGGTGCTGGGCGAGAGCCCTCCGTGGCGCACGGGTGAGTGAGAAGTCGACGCTGGGTCAGGCGGGGAGCGAGGACACTCCGACGCGCGGTGTGACCGGGACTACTTGGGAGCTTCGGCCGCGCACTTCTTCTTCGCGGCGGTCCGATCGGCTTCCAGCTTCAGGATCACCTGTTTCTGCGCGTTGCGTTTCTCCATCAGTGCCTTGGTGTTCAGCTTGTCGAAGGCGTCGTACGCCTTCTTCAGCTCGCCCTCGATCTTGGTCGCTTCGGGACACGGCGGGTCGGCCAGCGCAGGCGTCGCCACGAAAACGGCGGCGAGGAGGAGCTTCTTCAAGGAGAGGTTCGAGGTGAACGACATGCGCGGTGACTCCGGGGGTGGGGGGGGACTGCGGACTGGCGAAATTGTACGGCGCTCCACGCTCGCCGTACATGCGTTCTGTTCAAGCCTTCGCTCGCGCGCAGCGTTGTCGCTCACAAGTGCACATGACCCCACGTGTCGTTGGGGCGGTTGGCCGTCAGGCGCGGACATGAAGTCACCCCGGCGCGATGGTGGCGCCGCACGAGCGTCGGGAAATCGGTTGCCGCGGTCCGCAGGGACTGGCACGAACCACGAGATGAAACCGACCTCCCACGTCCCCACCGCGCATTCGATGGACTCGGCCTGGTACGCCGTCGACGAGACCGGGGAGGTGGCGCGCTTCGACACGGGCGAGGCGGGCGGGTTCCCAGAGAACGCGCAGGCCGTCGACGGAGAAGCCGCGACCGCGCACGACGACCCGTACACCGTCTTCTATCTCCAGGCCGCGTCTCTCGCTCGCGCGTTGGACGACCGGGAATTGAGCGAGTTCAACGAGTGGAGCGAACTCAGCGCGAAGGGCAGCGAAAAGTTCCACGTGCTGGCGGCCTTTCCGCCCGGGGCCGACGTGGCCAGGTTCGGCCTTTCGCCGTTGTGGGAGAAGCGCCACTGCTGGGCCGTCACCACGGCCGCGTGGTCGGCTGGCCAACTGAACGAACTCGCCGGCCATGCGGAGGCCGTGTTTGGCGAGGGTGGAGACACGTTCTTCGATGACGAGCTGCCCGGCATCACCCGGTTCGAGTGCCAGGACTATGACGAGCCTGGCCGGTACATGCTGATGAACGAGGCTGAGGACCCTCTGACGGCGGAGCAACTGCCGGAGGCGATTCGCGCCAAGGTGCTGACGATGAAGCTCCCGGTGCAGTTCGGCACGGACGAGTCGATTCAGTTGGCCGACCTGCCGGGCATCGGCAACGTCGCGACCTGGGGCGACGTGCCCCTCAAGGCGCCGACGGCCGAGGAGGCAGCTGCGCTCGAAGCCCAGCGAGTGACCAGGGTCGCGGAGCAGGCTCGGAAGACGCGCATGGCCCTCATCGGTGTGGGGATCTTCACGCTGCTCTGCATCGCCCTCGCCATCTTCTGGCCGGGTGGCCAGCGCTGATGCAGTTCGACCGCCTCTCCATCGAGCCCTCGCGCTTCTGCTCGAAAGCGTGCTCGTTTTGTTACAACGGCTCGAGCCGCGCGGGCGGGCAGGGGTTCTCGGCCGCCGAGGTGGTGGAGCTGGCCACGGACTGCGCGCGACACGGCGTGCGGTACCTCTCCATCGGCGGAGGCGAGCCGCTCGAGTGGCCCGGCCTCTTCGACGCGCTCGCGGGCCTGCGTGGCGTGGTGGGGCGCTCGTTCACCAGCAACGGGCTGCCCTTCGTGGCCCGGCCCGAATTGTACGAACGCTGCGCCGAGGCGAGCCCCGACAACATCCACCTCTCCATTCACTCACCGGAGCTCACCCCCGAGGTGGACCGGGTCATCTCCCAGGTCCTGCGCTTGTGGAGCCTGGGGCTGAAGGCCGGCGTGAACCTCCTCGTTCGCCGCGCCCAGCAGCCCGCCGCGCGCCACGCCGTTCAGCGCATGGTCGACGCCGGGTTCACCGCCGAGCAGGTCATGCTGCTGCCGGTTCGGGGCGTGGGAGCGGATACTCCTTCGCCGCGTGAGCTGGCCGAAGTCGCCGCTCCCTTTCCCCGCTTTCAGTCGATGAGCTGCCTGGCGAAGTGCGGGAAGAGCGAGCGGTTCGCCAGCATCGGCGCGGACCGGAGCGTGGCCTGGTGCAGCTACACGATTGCGCGAAGGCCGCTGCGGGCGCTGACGTACGACGCCATCGTCGCGGCGCTGGACGGGCTGGAATTGCTCCCGTGTTCGCACGCCATGGTCGGTGACGCGCCCGCTCGGCCCCCGTTCCTGAAATCCCGCGGCGATGTGGCGGGGCCGTCGTCGTCTCGCTAAGACGCCGCGCCCTGCGCTCCGTGGGGGAGTGCCTGCCCGAGGAACCGATGACGAACCTGCTCAGGACCGTAGCGTTGATGGCTGGCCTCTCACTGTTGGCATCTTGCGCGGGTGGTCCTGAAGGAAACGACGGCGGAAATGGCGGCGGCTCCGGCGGGGCCGGCGGCGGTTCAGTCGGCGGCGGCTCAGGCGGGAGCGGCGGCGGTTCGGCCGGCGGTGGCTCGGGCGGCAGCGGCGGCG
>CAZFXD010000081.1:0-18685 GCA_964522795.1 uncultured Myxococcaceae bacterium | reverse complement strand
ACGGCGGCAGCTGCTTTCCCAAAGACGTGAAGGCCCTGGTGGCCACGGCGCGCGACGTGGGCGTCGAGCTGGACCTGTTGCGCGCGGTCGAGCGCACCAACGAGCGACAGAAGAAGCTGCTCGTGCACAAGGCGGTCAAGCACTACGGCGATTTGTCCGGGAAGACGTTCGGCGTGTGGGGCCTGGCGTTCAAGCCCAAGACCGACGACATGCGAGAAGCGCCGGCGGTCGAGGTGATTGAAGGGCTGGTCGGGAAGGGCGCGCGGGTCATCGCGCACGACCCGGTCTCCATGCACGTGGCCAGGGCCCGGTTCAAGGACACCATCAGCTATGCGCAGACGCCGTACGAGGCGCTTAACCGGGTTGACGGCGTGTTCATCGTGACGGAGTGGAACGAGTTCCGTCACCCTGATTTCGCTCGCATGAAGACGCTGATGAAGCAGCCGATCATCTTTGACGGGCGCAACATCTACGACCCCGATCGCGTGCGCGAGGCCGGCTTCACCTACTTCGGTCTCGGGAGACGATGACCGAAGCGAAGGTGGGACTGCGGTCGGCGCTGACCACCCTTCGGCCACGGCAGTGGTCGAAGAATGTGTTCGTGTTCGCCCCGCTGGTGTTCGCGCGGGCGATTCTCGAGCGCGGCCTCATTCAGAGCGCGCTGTTGGCGTTCGTGGCGTTCTCGTTTCTGGCCAGCGGCGTCTACGTCCTGAACGACTGGTTCGACCGGGACAAAGACAAGCTTCACCCGGAGAAGCGCCTCCGCCCCATCGCGGCGGGGTTGGTCACGCTCCCCACGGCGATGGCGCTGCTCCTGGGCGCGTGGGGCGTGGCCTTCGGGGTGGGCGCGTGGATTGGAATGGAGTTCGTCAAGGTCGAGCTCGTCTACGTGGTGATGCAGATCCTCTACACCTTCGCGCTCAAGCGGCTGGTGATTCTGGACGTGATGGTGATCGCGCTGGGGTTCATTCTGCGCGTCTACTCGGGCGCGGTGGCCATCGACGTCTCGGTCTCCAACTGGCTGTTCCTCTGCACGCTCCTGTTGGCGCTGTTCCTCGGCTTTGCCAAGCGACGGGCCGAGCTGGCCTCGCTCGAAGGCGACGCGCAGGCGCATCGCAAGAATCTGGCCGACTATTCGCTGCCGATGATCGATCAGATGATGTCGATCAGCGCCGCGTCAGCGATTCTGGCCTACGGGTTGTACACGGTCTCGAAGGAGACGGTGGAGCACGTCCACTCCGACAACCTCAAGTACACCGTGCCGTTCGTCGTCTACGCCATCTTTCGCTACCTGTTTCTCGTCCACAAAAAGGGAATGGGGGGCTCGCCCGATCGCGTGCTGCTGACGGACCGGCCCTTCATCATCAACCTCTTGTGCGTGGGGGCGATCGCCGCGTGGGTGCTCTACGCGCGGTGAGCCTCAGGCGCGCGTGTCTTCCTGGGCGATCAGCGCATAGAGCTCGGTCGGGCTCGGCGCGGCCAGCACCGCTTCGCGAAAGCTGCTGTTCTTGAACAAGCGCGAGATGCGGGCGAGCGCCTTCAAGTGCAGCCCGGCGGAGTTCTCGGGCGCGACCAACGCGAAGAAGACGTGGGCTCGCTTGCCGTCCAGCGATTCGAAGTCGATGCCGCCGCGAGACACGGCGAGGCACGCCACCAGCGATGGCGCAGTGGCCAACTTGCCATGCGGAATGGCCACCCCTTCGCCGACCCCCGTGCTGCCGAGGCGCTCGCGCTCTTCTAGAACCGAGGCGATGCGTTGCACCGAAAGGCCCGCGGCACCGCGAGCGAGGAGTTCAGCCAGCTCCTGAAGCGCAGCGGCCTTCGTCGTGGCCTGAAGTTCTGACGAAACCGCTTCCAGCTTGAGGAACTCGACGATGCGCATCTCGGGGCGGATTACAAAAGCCTTCGCGACTGCGCAAGGCGTGAAACTTGTTCGAGCACGAGAGGAGTCGCCGTTGTTTCAGGGCGCGTGAGCGGCGCTGGCCTCAATCAGGCCGTAGTGGCCGTCTTTCCGCCGGTAGATCACATTCATCTCGTGCGAGGCGGCGTTGGTGAACACGTAGAAGTCGTTGTTCATCAGGTCCATCTGCATGATCGCGTCGTCGAGCGTCATGGGCTTGAGCAGGAAGTCGTTGGTCTTCACCACCCGGGACGGCATTTCTTCGGTGTGCGGAACCTGCTCCGGGTTGGGCACCGCGACCACGTCGTGCCGGACCCGGAGGTTGCGCGCCAGCTCGTGACGGTGGTGCACGCGGTCCCGCCCGTGGTGGTGCTTCAGGCGCTCTTTGTAGCGACGCAGCTGGCGTTCGATCTTGTCCATCGCGAGGTCGATCGACGCGTACATGTCTTCGCTCTTCTCGCGCCCGCGCAGCACGAACGGCCCGGAGTGAATGGTGATGTCGGCGTGATGGAGGTGGCGTTCCAGGGACAGAACCACGTGGGCTTCCCCCGCCTGCTCCAGGTACTTGTTGGCGCGTTCCACCTTGTCGCGCGCGTAGACCTTGAGGGATTCGATGGGGTCAATGTGACGGAACGTGATGTTCATGTGCATGGTGGTGTCCTTTCGCTTGGGGACCGCACGTGTCAGCCGCGGAACTCACTTCACGCCTTCTGGACGGCGAAGGCAATCAGATCTGCGCCTGATCAGGTCTGGCCCGACCGGGCGACGTACGAACGAATGAAGTTGCGGTCGTGTTCCACCAGGTCGTCGATCTTCACGCCGAAGCCGGGTGGCAACCCGTTCATTCCACCGGGGTTCTCCACCACCACGCGGCCGTGGCGGCGCATGGGTGAGGCCGCGCCGTCGAACATCATCGTCACCACCACCGACGTTCCCAGCGGCACGCGCTGATCACTGACCAGGTAGACGCCGTCTTTCTGGTAGTTGCAGTCCGGGTGGAGGGTGAGCGCCGCCAGCCGCCCCCGACCGAGCTCCAGTTGCGTCTCCACGATGCCGCTGCGCCAGTTCAGGCGCGCCAATTCGATGGGAGCGGCCAGGTTGACGAACTGGCCCCCCAGCCGCTGCTCGACCGACAGCATCAGCGCGCAGAGGTAGAGAAAGACGTCTTCGCAGGCGCGGCGGAGCTCTTGCGGCGCGGTGGGCGGGAGTCGGTCGGGGTAGAAGCGCTTCAGCACCGTGAAGAACGCCGCGCGGTAGATCTCCAGGCTGGCGTCTTTCTGCACCCGAAACGCGTCGTGCGGGCTGGAGCGCTTGAGGTCCGCCAGGTACGCGCGCACCTTGTCCACCATCTGCAGCTGCTGCTCGCGAATCTGGGTGGCGGTTCTCGGCGCCAGCGCGGCGGTGACTTCAGGAAAGTCGGAGACGGGCGAGAAGTTGACCCCGTCTTTGGAGACCGCGCGAACGTTTTTCAACTTCCCGGCCGCGGCCAGATCTTCCAGCACCGAGAAGCCGATCGGCCCCAGCACGCGCGATTCGGCATCGGACAACCAGTAGTCACTCACCGTCGTATTGCTCCAGCTCGTTGCGGACCGCGGTCTGGACCTCCAGGGCGTGGAAGGGCTTGGCGATGAACCCGTGGGCCCCGTCGGCCAAGGCCTGATCGACCAGGCTGTCGGTGTCCAGGCTGCTCACCACCAACACTCGCGTCTTGCCCCACTGGCCCCGGTGCTCCCGGAGCAACTCCAGGCCGCTCTTCTTCGGCATCATCAGATCGAGCAGCACCAGCCCGAACGTCTGACGGCGAAGCGCCGTCATGGCGGCGTCTCCATCGGAGACCTCGACGACCGTTGCGCCCAGGGGCGCCAGAATGTCCTTCAACATCTCGCGCATCATCGCGTCGTCTTCGACGATGAGAATCGACGGCATGGCCATGTGAGAAACTCCCGACGGGCTAGAAGTATTTCTTCCGCTTACTCGACGGCAACACGCCCAGCACTTCGCGGTACTTCGCCACTGTGCGGCGGGCGATCTCGATGCCCTGGGCCCGGAGCAGCTCCACAATCCGTTGGTCGGAGTACGGGTTCTTGGGGTCTTCCTGCGACACGATGTTCTTGATGTGGTTCTTCACCGCTTCCGAGGCGATGTCGTCTCCCGACGTCCGGGCGATGGAGGAATTGAAGAAGTACTTCAACTCGAAGATGCCCTGGGGGGTGTGGACGTACTTGTTGGACGTCACGCGCGAGACGGTGGACTCGTGCATGCCGATGTCTTCCGCCACGTCACGCAGAATGAGCGGCTTGAGGTGAGCGATGCCCTTGTCGAAGAAGTCGCGCTGAAACTTCACGATCGATTCGGTGACCTTGTGGATCGTGCGCTGGCGCTGATGAATCGAACGAATCAACCAGAGGGCGGCGCGCATCTTGTCCTGCACGAACTCTTTGGTCACGCCGGTGGGAATGGTGCCGGTGCGCAGGGCCTGTCGGTACGCTGGCGAGATGCGCAGCTTCGACAGGCCGTCGTCGTTGAGCATCACCGTGTACTCGTCGCCGATCTTCATCACGTGCACGTCGGGCGTGATGTACTGGGTCGCGTCTCCTGAGAAATTCCGGCCGGGCTTGGGGTCGAGGCGGGGCAGCAGCTTCGACGCCGCCACCACTTCGTCGAGCGAGATCTTCATCTCGCGCGCGATGGCCGGGTAGTTCTTCGACTCGAGGAACTTCATGTGCTTCTTGATGATGTTGGCGAGCAGCCCCGCCAGCGGTTCTTCCAACGCCGCCGCCTGGACCAACAGGCACTCCATCAAGTCGCGCGAGCCGCAGCCTTTGGGGTCCAGGTGCTGAATCTTCCGCAGCACCTTCTCGGCGACGGCCAGCGAGACGTCGCACTCGGCGGCCAGCCGAATGAGCGGGTCGCCCTCGACGTCGGCCAACTTGAGGTACCCGTCGTCGTCCAGGTTGCCCAGAATCAGCTCGGCGATGCGGCGCTCGGCGTCGTTGATGCGCACCATGCGCAGCTGCTCGAACAGGTGTTCGTGGAGGTCCTCGCGCGTGGACAGCGTGGCCTCGTAGGACGGGAGGTCGTCGGAATCGATGTTGTTCTTGTTCGAGGCCGAGGTGGGCTCGGAGAACTGCGCGCTGTTCAGGTACGCGTCCCAGTCGATATCGGGCGGGTTTTCGTCGCCGCGGACCTCTTCGGCCTTGTCGGGGACGGGCACCTCGAAGTTCGCCGGGGTTTCCGCGTTGGCCGCCTCCAGCGAGGCCTGGCCCGGGTCTTTTTCCCCCGCGTCATCAGGCACTTCGTCGGGCTGCTCGAGCACCGGGTTCTGTTCGATTTCTTCGCGAACCTGTTCCAACAGGTCGGTTCGAGAGAGCTGCAGGAGTTTGATCGCCTGCTGCAGCTGAGGCGTCATCACAAGCTGCTGTGCGAGCTTGAGACTCTGCTTTAGCTCCATCGCCATGCGCTCGTCCTTTGGCCGGAATTCAAACGGCGTGCCAAGGCTAGTACGCGTGGGCAGGTGCTGCCACAACGCAACGCTTGGCCAAGCCCCTGAATCTCAAGGCGCCAAATTGAATCGGTCGCCGAGATACACACGGCGTGCCGTTTCGGAGTTGGCGATCTCGCTGGGCGCGCCTGAGGCGACGACCGTACCGCTCGCGAGGATATAGGCCCGGTCGCAGATACCGAGGGTATCGCGCACGTTGTGATCGGTGATGAGCACGCCGATGCCGCGCCCCTTGAGCGCCGAAATCTCTTTCTGGAGTTCCGACACGTTAATGGGGTCAACGCCGGCGAACGGCTCGTCGAACAGCATCACCCGGGGCCCGGGAATGAGGGACCGGGCAATCTCCGTGCGCCGCCGCTCTCCGCCCGACAGCGTTTCTCCCAACGAGTCGGCGACGTGAGTGAGCGAGAACTCGTTGAGCAGCGCATCGGCGCGCGCCTGTCGTTCAGCGGCGTTCAGGTGCTTGTCGAGCTCCAAAACGGCGATCAGATTCTCCCGAACCGTCAGGCGTCGGAACACGGTCGATTCCTGCGCCAGGTACCCCAGCCCCCGCCGCGCGCGCCGGTGCATGGGCATGGCCGTCACGTCCTGGCCGAGCAGCTCGACCCGACCACCATCGGCCCGAACCACGCCCACCACGATGTTGAAGCTCGTCGTCTTGCCGGCGCCGTTGGGCCCGAGCAGGCCGACGATTTCTCCCGCGCGCACGTCGAACGAGACGCCGTCGACCACGCAGCGGCGCTGGTAGGACTTGCGCAGCCCCTGAGCACTCAACAGCACGCTCATGGCCCTGGTTTCCTCGCGCTGCCGTCGACGACGGTGACGGCGTTCTCCACTTCGAGGAAGTCGCGGTCTGAATGAAAGGTGACGCGGGTGCCCCGCATGCGATGCGTTCCCTGTCGCGCTTCAGGTTTCCCCGTGACCACCAACACGCCCGAGCGATTGTCGTAGTCCATGCGGGAGCCGCGGGCCCAGCGATCCTTGTCCGTGACGTCCACGCCGCCCATCGCCTCCACCCGCGAGACCGCGCCCGAGTCGTCGGAGTACGCGACCATCTTCGGGGCCCGCACCACCACGGATTCCCGATGCGCCACCACGTGCCCCACCCAGGTGGCGAGGTGGCGCCGGGACTCCAGCGTCAGGTGGTCGGCGCTGATGTCGATGCGCCGCGCGCCCTGGGGCGTCTTCTCTTCGCTCGAGGTCCGGGCGTCTTCGACCTGCGTCTCGTCGCGCTCGGTGGAGAAGGTGACCTTGCTCCCCACCACGTGGCGCGCGCCATCGCCGCCTTCGGGGTGGCCGGTGGCGACCAGCAGTCCGGTCAGATTGTCGAAGGTGGCTTCTTCGCCGGTGGCCCATCGATCGCCGTCGACCCCGCGCACGTGGCCCTTCATCTCGATTCGGGTGACTTGCTGCCGGGCGTTGTAGTGGGCGATGAGCGTGTCGCAGGTCAAGGTCATCGAGTCGCGCACCGCCGTGGCGTGGCCCTCGTACACCGCGCGGTTCTCCTTGTTGAAGACGCGGAGCGAGTCGGCCGTGACCTTCACCGGCCGCGAGAGCAGGGTGCCCGCGTCGGCTGCCAGGAGCACCACCGCCACGGCCACGGCGATCACGGCGCCCCTCCGAACCGGCTCTCGACCGGGCCATGCAGCTCCAGCGCTTCCGAGTTCACGTCGAGCTCAAAGCCGCTGCCGGTGGTGGAGACATTTTCACGGCGCAACGCCGTTCGATGCGCTCCGCGCACCGTCTGGCGCCCGTCTTTTCCGGTGCGGAGCGACGCGTCTGCGGAGACCACGTGGGTGCCATCGGAGAGGTGCAGTGAGAGGCCGAGCGGTGCCTCGGCTGAGGCTGGCGCGGGCGTGCCCCGGAGCGAGAGCGCCTGCAGGGAAGCGCCGCGGGCGGGAAAGCCGGCGTCGACCGACGTGGCGTGCATGGCGCCGGAGGCGTGCCAGTACTCGATGGTGTCGGCGGTCGACACCACCTGCGCCGCCCCTCCCCGGTGCCGCTCGAGCACCGCGTTCCACAGCTTGATGTCGGGCTTCTGGCCGGGTGCCGGCGGTGCCGGTGCGCGGGTGCACCCGACCGCCGACAGCACGAGCGCCAACGCTGCGCGTGAGGTCGTCACGGGCCGCATTGCATGAGGGGCGCCGGGCTGAATTGAGCGCCTGAGACCGCGCACGCGTCGACGCCGCGAATCCAGATCCGACCGATGGAGCCGCCACCGCCTCCGCCGTTGCCCCACCGTGGGAGTCCAGCAATCGTCGTGGTCCCACCGGCGCCGCCGCCCGCGGGTGCGACCGCGGCGATGGCACCCGTGCCCCCAGCGCCGGTGTACGTGTTGGGCGCCTGGCCGCCGGCCGCGACCGTGAGCGAATTGACGTTGCCCGGCGCGCCGTCGTGGGTCGCTGTGCTCAAGGGGTTGGCGTCGCCGCTGCCGCCTCCGCCTCCGTTCGCGCTCACCCACGCACCAGACTGGAGGACCACCGTCGAGGCCTGCAGCACCACGGCCCCGCCGCTCCCGCCCCCACCGCCGCCGCCGCAGCGGGTCGGAACGATCTGCGAGTTGCCCCCGAGGCCCCCGACGCCCGGGGCCGAGATGACGCCGGGGGACGTCACCGGCAGCGTCCCGCCCGCGGTGAGCTGCAGCGCGCCGCCGCCGGCGCCGCCGCTGTTGGGCGTGCCGTTCCCGCCGTTGCAGCCGCCGCGAAGCGGCACGATGGTCGATGAACCATTGGGCTGGCCGCCGTCGCCGCCCGGGGTGCCGGTGGGCCCGGAGCCGCCGGCCGCGCCTGGTCCGGCGAAGGCACCGCCGCCACCGCCGCCACAGCTGTCGTCTCCGGGCGCGGAGCTGGTCGCGGCGAACGGCAGACAGTGGGCCTTGGGGTTGCCGAACGTGGAGGCACCGGAGCCCGGGGTGGTGGGGCTCTTGCCGGAGATGATCTTTCCCGCCACCGTAAAGTTCCCGTACGACATCAGAATGACCGGGCGGGAGCCGGTGAGCGTCAGGGTGGCCGCCGCCGCCACGTCCCACGCGATGGCCGACAGCACCACCACCGGTTCCCCCGCATCGCCATTCTGCACCGTGACGGCCGGTTCGAAGGTCATGGGCGGCGTGAAGGTCAGCGTCGTCGAGTCGAAGGTGGTGTTGGTCTGCACGTTGATGGGGCTTGAGACCCGGGCGAGCCCGGCGAGGGTGAAGTTGACGGGGTCGAAGCCCAGCTTGAAGCACCCGCCGTCGCCGTTGCAGACGCCGGTGCCGAGGCAGGCATCGCCCAGGTTCGACAGCTGAGTGTTGCAGCCGGTGGCCGCGAAGCAACTGCGACTCTTCTCGCACACGCCCACGGTCCCGCAGTTCAACTGCTGGTTCGGCACGCACGCGAAGGCGATGCAGCTGTCGCCGGTGGTGCACATGTTGTCATCGGTGCACGAGACGCTCTCGCAGTCAGTGTCGGCGCAGTCGGTCTTGCCGTCGCCGTCGTTGTCCACCTTGTCGGCGCAGTTCCGCTCGGTGTCGTGGCAGAGCCCGTCGATGCCGCAGTGGCCACCGTCGGTGTTGAGGTACTGGCAGGGGGTGTTGACCGGAAGGTTCGAGTACGAGCAACTCCCTCCGTCGCAGGCGCCGTGCTTTTCCTGGCAGATGCTCGAGGGCGCGTCACACGCGATGGCCTGGGCCGTGACGCAGTGTCCGGCGCTGCAGACCGAGGTGATGGCGCAGCCTCCCGCCGGGCAGGGCTGGTTGTCGCACGCCGGGTCGGCGCAATCGGTGAGCCCGTCGCAGTCATCGTCGAAGCCGTTCTGGCAGGCGGCGCCGGCTTCTTTCGCGCCGGGGTTCACCCCGGAGTTGGTGGGGACGCAGTCGATGCTGGGAATGTCACGGTACCCATCGCCGTCCACGTCGGTCGCCGGGCCGTCCATGGACAAGGCGACTTCAATCACCTCACCCCGGACGAAGGTGCGGCTCTGCCGGGTCGACTCTTCGTTCAGCTTGAGCGCGTCTGTCGCCCCGGGGGTGCCGCATGGGTTCAAGTATCCCTGCGCCACGAGCTCAACCTGGGGGCTGAGGGCGTCGGTCTGAGGAACAGCGATGATGAGCGAGGTCCCCTCGGGTCGATCGAAGGGCGGGCTGTAGATCGTCTCGCCGGCAGCGAGGCGTGGGGTGGTCGTGGCGTTCTTCACTCCGAGGACGATGCACTGGGCTCTGGAGCGGGCGCCGAAATTGATGGTCGCGCGCACCACCGCCGTGTTGTCCGAACGGCACCCCGAAAGGACACCCAAGGCGACTGCACAAGCGAGAAAGGCGCGCACGCGTTTGATCCTGATGGGCCGCAACGAGGGGAGCAACGTAGCTGATCGGGTCGCGGGAGGCGCGGGCGGAGTTGAAGTTCTCCGAAGGGAGGCGCGCCCGGCCTATTTGTTCTCCAGGAAAGCGGCCATGTCATTCAGGCCCAGGTAGTACGAAGGCTCGGTCGGGTCGGCGAGGAAGCCGTGGGTGCCGACGAACTCGCGGTACTGCGTCGCGCGGTCGATGCCGATGACGTCCACCAACTCCTGCGTGCACGCGTTCGGCACCACGGTGTCACCGATGGCTTCCTGAATTCGCAGCCGCTTTTTGGGGGCGGTGAGCGTCTGGCCGGTCATCGGGTCCTGGTAGGTCCAGGGTCGAACCATGGCGTACGGCGCCAGGTTGAGTGGGTCGACTTCGTCCAGCATCCACTTCGCGGCGTTGACGAACTCCTCATAGGCCGGCGTGCCTTCGGTGATGCCCTTCGCGGACAGGCCTGCCTGGAGCTGCCACTTGAACGTGAGCGACTCGCGAATGAGCCGGACCAGGTTGGCGCCGGGCACGTTGAGCAACATGCTCTTGATGTTGGGCTCGACGGCCGTCAGCTCGGAGCCGACGATGCCGCCCAGACTGATTCCCACCCAGTGAATCTCGTTCGGGTCGAGTCCGATGCCGCCCAGCACGGGCTTCCAATCCATGCCCCGGGCCAGCCGCGTCTGCGCCGAGAGATCGATCAACGCCTGGCGAAAGTGGTCGCGAGTCGCCGGCAGGTACTCGACGTTGATCCACGCCTGACCGGTGGCCGACGGCGTGCCCTTGCCGGGGACGCCGGGAATGGGGACGCGAAGAAAATCGGCCGGCGCTCCATCTTTGAGGCACGAGCCGTCTTTGGCGCAGGTGGCGCCGCTGGAGCATTGGGCGTCGGTGGTGCAGGCCGAGCGTTCCCCGTGGTACGGAAAATCGATGGCGAAGGTGGCGAACCCGATGGACGCGAGTTTGTCGGCCACCATCAGCATCAACCGGCGTTCGGTGAACAGCCCGTGCCCGTAGATAGCCGTCTTCACCAGGGAGCCGGGTGCGGCACTCTTCGGCGTGGTGAGAATGAAGTCGATCTCCCGAGGGGTGCCTGCGCCGTTCGGCTTGAAGGCGCGGGTGGTCGGGTCGAGCCGATCGAACGTGCTCATTTTACCCGAGTAGATCTTCGCCACGTTGCTCATCACCAGGGGCACGGGCGCGTCAGCGGAGACGTGCGACACGGTGAGCGGCAGGTTCTCCACGTAGGCGGTGCTCCACAGCTCGCGGGTCCGCTTGAGAATGTCCTGCGTGGTGAACGCCCAGGCGCCGTTCAGGTTCGCCAAGTTGGCGCCCGCGGCCGCCTCCACCTGGGCGATGGAGGCCCGGACGGTCTCCAGCTGCGTCGCGGTGGCGTCGCAGAGTGAGGAGACGGCGCTGTGCTTCTCGGCGTCGACCAGGGGGCGGGACAGCGAGAGCACGGAGGACAACGGCATGGGGGCGAGCGCGGCGCCGGCGACGTCTTTGAGCCCGGCCAGCAGCACCACGTAGCGCTGGCCGGGGAGCAGGGGGGCGGTGGGTTGCAGGGTCAGCTTCTTTCCATCGGAGCTCAACGTGCGGGTGAGGTTGGTGACCTCGATGTTCGTCCCGGCCGTGAAGAGTCGCGCGCTCGCGGGCGTGACGGTCTTGCGATCGATCGGCGCCGTGGACTCGAAAGAGAGCGCCGCCGTGGTGGAGAACCCGTCGAGCTGGTTGAAGGCCTGCTTGAGCGCACTCGACTCTGGAGAATCGGTCGGGTCGCCGGGCAGTGCCACCAGCCCCGTGGCCGGGTCCTTCAACAGATCGTTGGGGAAGGGGACCTTCTTCTGGGCCGGGTCGAAGAAGACCTCGCCCTGGCTGTGAACCGTGAAGTGCCAGAGCGCCACCACGCTTCGGCGAGTGACGCCCTGCGTCTCCAACACCTGAAACAACGGCTCCAACTGCTGGCGAACCGCCTCCAGCCGCTGGGCGGTGGCGCGGCGGACCTCCCGTTCGGCGCCGGGGAATGCGTCGAGGTGCTGGGTCAGATCCTTCCCAGCCCGGAGCAGATGAAACGCGGGCGCTGTGGTTACGCGCTCACCGCCGGCGCCCAGGACCGCGTTCTCGGTGGCTTCGCCGATCACGGCGAAGAGATACGTGTGACCAGGCGCAAAGCCGGTGGGAGAGGTGACGGTAATGGCGTGATCGCAGTCGGTGTACGCGCGGGCCACGGTGGCTCGGCGCACGGGCCCTTTTCGCTTTTCACCGAGATCAAACGCGAGCACCGTCTGGTCCGTGATGCTCGCTGCGCTGAGCGCCCCCGAAAACTGCACCCGTGCCGACGAGCCCGACGACCACCCTCCGCGGCCGTTGAACGTCGCCTTGAGCTCGTTCTCCACGTCGGACAGGGCGGGGTTGGGCTCCAGGGCGACCACCCCGTCCAGCAGGGCGAGGTCGTTCGGGGTGGGGAGATTTGACGTCGAAGGGTCGAACACCACCGACACCGAGGGCTCACGAGAAACATTGGGAATGGGGGCGCCACAGGCGCCCAACACCAGCGCCAGCGCCATCGGGAAGCGGAGCGTCATGGCGGGCGATGTACACCTCGCCGGATCGGACGGTCAACGAAGGCCCTGATTCGGTTCGGGAATCGTTAATTGGGAAGATAGAGTCTTGACGACTCTTTTATTGGTGGTTAATACTTTTTCACGGGAGATGGCGATGTCGACCTCGGTGCTGCTGACAGACGGGTACAAGTTCTCCATGGCCGAGGCGGGCTGGCCGCTTCGCACCGAGACCTTCCACTGGGTTCATCGCAAGGGTGGGCCCGCGGTGTTGCCCTTCGATGTGGTGGCCGAGTTGAAGCGCATTCTGCCGGAGTGGACCGACCCCGACGGCGCGTTTCTGGCTGAGCATGAGTACGAGATGGGGGCGGGCTTCAAGGCGGCGATCGCCCAGCACGAGGCGCTGGTCGTGCGGGCCTTGCCGCAGGGGGCCTGGTTTCTGCCGCAGGAGCCCATCTGCTCCATCACCGGCCCGTCGGCGCTGGTGTCGTGGTTGGAGCCGTTGGTGCTGATGTGGAGCTACCGGGTGCAGGTGGCCACCGAAGCGGCGCTGCGACCGGACGGGCTGCGCGCTCAGTTGGCCACCCTGACGTGCGAGGCGCAGCGCGCGCTGGTGCGGCAGACGCTCGACGCGATGGGCGTCGCGGCCCCGGCGCTGGTGGTGGAGTCAGATGCGTACCAGGCGCGGGTGCGAGAGCGGGCGCTGGCGCTGGTGAACATCGTGGGAGAGCCCGGGCGCATCTTCGAGGTCGGCCTGCGGGCGGCCACCTGCCCCGAGCAGCACCTGTTGGCGCTGGAGGCGCTGCGCGACGTGGGGGTCCGTCGCACCAGCCACGTGTACGGCGCGAAGGTCCTCGGGCTGACCCCGGTGGGCACCATGGGGCACGAGCACGTGCAGCGCTACGGGAGCGACGACGCGGCGTTCCGCGCCATGTGCGAGCGGCGCCCTCAGCGCTCAAGCTTTCTCCTCGATACCTTCGACACCATCGAGTCCGGCATTCCTCGTGCGCTGGAGTTGATGAAGGAGCGGGGCCCCAGGGCCGATTCCATTCGCTACGACTCAGGCGACAAAGAGCGCCAGTACCGCTTCGCGTGCGACCGCGCTGAGTTCCTCGGCGTGCGGCCGGTGCACATTCTGGAAGACGGGTTCGACGACGTGCAGACCCGCCGCTTCGAAGAGCTCCGACGCGAAGTCGGGTACGCACCTGAGGAGCAGGTCTACGGCTACGGCGGGTACCTGGTGGCGCAGACGAGCGGGACCTCGCTCACCCGCGACCGGGTGGCGGCGGTCTACAAGCTGTCTCAGACCGGCGCTCGGCCCACCATGAAGTTCGGGAACGAAGCGAACAGCGGAAAACAGAGCGTGCCTGGGCGGCCGGTGGTGTTCCGGCGGCAGACGGGGCAGGGCCCCATCGGCTTGGTCGGGCAGGAAGGGGAGGCACCGCCGCCCGGCTACGCCGTTCTGACCGGAGCGAGCGCGGCCCTGTCGCCTCGCGCGCTGGTCACCACCACGCCGGACGTCTCCGTCGCACTCTCCGCCGAAACGCAGACCCTGGTGGCCAGGCTCACCGCCAAGAAAGGCCGGGTCGCATGAACGCGCTCGCGCACCTCGCGTTGCCCGTCGTGCGTGCCGCCGCGGGCTCGGTGGTGGGGCGCGAGCACCTGCGCCTGTTCCGCAACAACCAGGACGCGGTGGTGGTGCGGCAGGCGGAGGGCCTGACGGTCGCGGTGGTGGCTGATGGGTGCTCCAGCGCGGCGCACTCCGAAACGGGCGCCCAACTGGGGGCCCGCTGGTTGGTCGACGAGGTGCACGCGCTCGCCAGCGAGGGGGCCTGGGACGCGTTGCCGGAGCGCGCGTGCGATCGCACCCGGGCTCGAATGGCGGCGCTGGCCGCGTCGTTCGGGGGCGGGGCGACCGCCTTCGCCGCGGACTCGCTGCTCTTCTCGCTCCTCTGTGCGGTGATGACGCCCACGCGCGCACTCGTGTTCGGGATTGGCGATGGGGTGGTCGCCATCGATGACACGGTGATGGTGATCGACTCGGGTCCGGGCAACGCGCCGCCCTACCTCGGCTACCGGCTGCTCCCCACGGCCCCCGCCGCGGACGTGCGCCCCACCGTGTGGCACGACGGCGCGGCGTCGCGCGTGGTCATCGCCACCGACGGGCTGGTGCCCCTTGTGCAGACGGACCGCGGCTTGGGCCTGCCCGCGTTCTGTGGCGAGGCGCGAACCTTCGAAAACCGGCACGCCCTCACCCGACGGTTGCGCATGGCCGCCACCGGGACGACCCGCTTGTCCGACGACACCACCCTCGCCGTTCTGGAAAGGGTGGGCTGAGCCATGCGCGTCTACTTCCAGGGACAGCCGCACACGCTGCTCGACAGCGACCTGTTGGGCGAGGGCGGGGAGGCCCGCGTCTACCGCGTGGGTGACCTGGCGTTCAAAATCTTCCACCCCATTGCCACCAACAACCGCGCCGCGCAGCGCGTGCGGGACGACAAGCTCCGGAAGCTGCGCAACGTTCCCCCGGGCCTGCCGGCGGCGGTCGTCACGCCGCGGGGCCTGGTGACCGACAAGCAGGGGACGACGCTCGGCTACGCCATGCTGGCCGTGAACGGCGCGCACGACATCGGCCGTTACGCCTCGCGTCGATTTCGCGACGGCCTGGTCTCCAACGCCGAGGTGGCCCGGGTGTTCGCCCGCGTCCGCGACACCGTCGCGGCCCTGCACCAGCGGCAGGTGGTGGTGGGCGATCTCAACGACGGGAACATCGTGGTGCGCGGACTGCAGCCGGCGCTGATCGACTTCGATTCGATGCAGTTCGGCGGGCTGCCGTGCCCGGTCGCCCACGAACGCTTCCTCGACCCGCGGTTCTACGGCCGCGACCTCCACGCCCGGCCGACGCTCGACGAAGGGTCCGACTGGTACGCGTTCTCGGTGCTCCTGTTCTCCTCGCTGCTCTACCTCCACCCCTTCGGCGGGGTCTGTGCGAAATACCCCACGCTGTTGCGTCGCGCCGAGGCTGGGCACAGCGCGCTCCAGCCGGACGTGACCTGGCCTCGCGGCGCTGCGACGCCGAAGGGGCTCTCGGACGACCTGCTGCAGTTCTTCACCCGGGTGTTCGATGGGCGCGAACGCACGCCGATTCCACCGAAGCTGCTCGACGCTCCGTGGACGAAGTGCCACTGCGGCCTCGAGCACCAACGCGCGGTGTGCCCCGACTGCCATGCGCTGGGGCCCGTCTCCGCGCGGCCGGTGCTCACGGTGGTCGGCCGGTGCAAGGTGCGATCCGTGCTCTCCACGCACGGTCGCGTGTGGGCGGCGGCGATGCAGGGCGGTCTGCGCTACGCGTACGAAGAAGACGGCGTGCTCAAACGCGAAGACGGAACGGCGGTCGGGCCGGCGCCTGCGTTCGGGAGCGTGGTGGGCCTCGCGGGCGCCCGGACGTTCGTCGCTGACGCCGCGGGCCGCGTGACCATCTGGAGCGCCGGGACGGTGGTGGAACGGACCGGCACCGGGCTGTGCCCCGCCGGGCCGGTGCTGTCAGCGGCGATGGGGCATCAACTGCGGCTCGATGGCGCGTGGCTCGTCGATCACGCCACGCAGGCGCGCCTGGGACAGGTGCTCGAAGGGCAGACGCGCGTGTGGACGAGCGAGCGGCTCACGGCGACGCTCTACCGCGCCGGCGGAGTCACCGTGGCCTCGCTGGGACGGGCGGCGAAGCCCGGGCTCAAGCGCGTGGAGCTGCCGGGCCTCCCCGACGCGATGAAGCTCCTCGACGCCTCGGTGGTGTTCGACGACGGGCACGCGCTCTTCTCGTTCTCGTGGGAGGCGGGCGGGAAGTCGGAGGGCGCGATGTACCTGTTCGACGCAACAGGGACGCTCCTGGGGGTGGGCCGCGGAGAAGGCGAGCTGTTCACCCGCGTCTCGGCGCGCGCGCTGCTCTTCGGGCGCGTGGTGGCGGCGGGCGACTCCGGCCTGTGCACGCTCAGCGCCGAACAGGGCGTGCTCGCGGTGTCGCGAGTCTTCGTCGATACGCAAGCCCTGGTGTCAACCCACGATGAATTGCTGGCCCAACCCGACGGCTCGCTGGTGGTCGTCGGCACGAAGTCTGTCGCTGTGCTGTCACTCACGTAACGAGGAGGTCCGCCATGCCGTCCATTCCGCTTCCCGCATTCTACGAGTCGAAGCAGGTCTCTCAGCTTTACCTCGAGCGCGCAGGGCTGGTGACTGACGCTGGCGAAGCGTTCGCGAAACAGCACGGCATTAGACCGGCCGGGCAGGACAAGTTCCGCGTGGCCGCGTTCGGCATCGACGTACAGGTGGGCTTCTGCACGCCGGGCGCGAGTCTCTTCGTTCCCGGCGCGGTGGAGGACACCCAGCGCACGGTCGAGTGGCTCTATCGAAACCTGCCTTCCATCTCTGGGCTCTTCTTCTCCATGGACACCCATCGGGTGTTCCAGATTTTTCACCCGGCCTGGTGGGTCGACAAAGACGGCAAGCACCCCGCACCGCTCACGCCCGTGTTTCATGAGGACGTGCGGGCCGGGCGGTGGACGCCCGTGGTTCACCCGAAAGAGAGCCTTGAGTACGTGAAGAAGCTCGAGGCGACGGGGAAGTACGTGCTCACCGTGTGGCCGTATCACACGCTCCTCGGCGGACTCTCGCACGCGCTGGTGCCGGCGATGATGGAAGCGGCCCTGTTCCACGCCGCCGCGCGCAAGGTGCAGACCCACTTCGAGACCAAGGGCACGCATGCGCTCACCGAGAACTACTCCGTGCTCGCCCCCGAGGTGACGGAGCTCTCGGGGCACGTGGTGGGGAGCTTCAACGCGCCGTTCTTCAAGATGTTGATGGAGTACGACCGCGTCTACGTCTTCGGCCAGGCGAAGAGCCACTGCGTGCTCTCCACGCTCAACGACATCCTCGCGCACATTCAGAAGACGGACCCCGGCCTCGCCGACAAGGTGTGGATTCTGGAAGACGCCATGAGCCCGGTGCCGGCGCCGCCGCTCAATCCACTCCCTGACCACCTGAACTTCCCGAAGCTGGCGGACGAGGCGATTGAAGCGTGGCGCAAGGCGGGCATGCACGTCGTCCGCACGACTGATGCCGTGGTGATTTGAACGAAGCGAACGTCGCACAACCCAGGAGACCCACATGTCGAACTCAACCAACAAGCCGACGGCGACCGATGTCTCTCAGTGGATCAGCAGCGCGGCGGGGCAGGGGGTGCTCTCGCCGGCCTCGGCGTCGCTGGTGACGGGCAACCTCGGCGCGGTGGTCATCGCCGGCGCGGCCGGACGGGCGCTGGAAGACATCGACGCCGCCGACGTCACGCTCGTCACCGTGCTGATCGACGCCAGCTCATCCATTCCCGGCCGCAAGCTCGAACAGCCGGTGCGCGACGGGCACGGGCAGCTCCTCGCCGCGTTCGCGAAGTCGAAGGAGAAGGACGCGGTGTTGATGGCGACGTGGTTGTTCAACCACCAGGTGAACGTGCTCCATTCGTACGTGCCGGTGGGTGACGCCTCCGCGCTCGACACGAAGAACTACGCGGGAAGCGGAGGGACCGCGCTCTACGACACCTGGTGTGACGCGCTCGCGGCGAATGTGGCGTACGCACAGCAGTTGAAGGACGGCGGCACACCCACGCGCAGCATCGTGGTGGTCATCACCGACGGCGAGGACACGGGCTCAAGGCGCACCACCCGGGACTGCGCCACCATCACGCGCGACGTGCTCGCCTCGGAGCAGTTCATCGTGGCGTTCGTGGGCGTGGGGAAAGACGTCGACTTCAAGAAGGTCGCTCGCGCGATGGGGATTCCCGACGGGTGCGTGCTGGTGGAAGCCGACGCCACCGAGAAGGGGCTGAAGCGTGTGTTCCAGTTGGTGAGCCAGTCGGCGATTCGGGCGAGCCAGGGGCGAATTCAGCCCGGGCCGGCGGCGGGCTTCTTCACGCCGTAGTTCAAGAGGGAGGGGGCGCCGTGGCGACGACGCGAGGTCAGCTCGGGGTCGTGAGCGTTTTCGGCGGGAACCCTTCCGCCAACCACAGCTCGGGGTACTTCGACTTCTGGGTCAGCTTCACGCCGGGCAGCGACGCGACGTGATCCCACGGCATCACCTGAATGAGCGTGTTGGACTCGTCTTTCGGGTCTGGCGTGGCGAGCCCGATGTTCTCCGCGCGGGGGAGCAGGAGCTCGGCGTCGTGAGGCCACACGGAGACTGAGACGGGCCGGCCCTGTTCGTTCTGCACCAGCGCGTATTGCGCCACGCCGACCACGGTGGGGTCTTTTTCGCGCGCGGCGTCTGTGAGTTGGCGGAACTGGGTGTACGTGCGAACGGTCCCCGGGAGGCGCGCCACGCGAAACGCCTCGAAGATCGGGTGATCTTCTGGCGGGAGCCACGGC
>CAZFXD010000080.1:11006-18692 GCA_964522795.1 uncultured Myxococcaceae bacterium | reverse complement strand
CCGGCGCTGCTCGGAGCGTTCGGGTTCCTGGCGGTGAGCACTGCCGAGGGGATGGAAGCGGCGTCGGCGGTGGCGCCGCGGGCGGCGGCTCGGGCGGCGGCAGCATCACACCGATTCAGCCCAGCTACCCAGCGGACGGGTTCTGCAAGGATGGCGGTTGGGCCTTCTGCGAGGACTTCGACGGTCAGGGGTCGACGGCCAAAGCGCCCTACCCGGCGCCCGGCGCTGTCGGCGCCAAACTCGATTTCCACATGCTCAGCCACGCCAGGGCGGTTGGCGTGGGCTGCGACACCTCCATCGACTGCGCCCCGTACACGCGCAACGGAACGATGTTCACGGTCGGCGAAGAAGGCGGCTTCGGCATCACCCAGACGCGCATCAAGCAGCCATTCGATTTCTCAGGCCGCGTGGGCCACATTCACTGGGAGTCTGACTTGCGCGGCGAAGGCCGTCTGCAACGCGTCGTATTCCTCACCCCCGTCATCACCAACAGCATGCACGACGTGCGGGACATCATTAAGGGCTCGCTCAACACGTCGGTCGGATTCAGCCTGGCGTTCCAGGGGCAGGGTCTCGTTCCGTTCGTCGCCATGACCTGGAAGAACGGCTACAGCACTCAGACCGTCTCCAGCTTCGGCGAAGTGCCGGGCATGCCCAACCTGACGGCGATGCACGCGTTCGACCTCTACATCACCCGCACCAGCTTCCGCTTGTTGGTCGACGGGGTCGAAGTCCACAAAGCAACGATCGCCGACATCGGATTCGATCGCGCGTACGTGCACTTCCAGCAACTGTCGTACAACCCGGTGAAAGCGGGCTGGATCGGAGTTCAGGCCAACACCTTCCCGTGGGACAACTTTGCGTTCGACGGCCCCGCGCTCCCGCTGAATTCGCTCACTCCAGCGGGCAAGCAGGACATTCTGTTCCGCGCCAGAAACGCGGAGTCCTGCACCATCCGAGGACAGGCCGCGGACGGCCCCGTCGTACCCGCTGATCAGTGGCTGACGTGGCACGCGCAGTTCCCCGCCAACGCCGCCCCGCTCACGCTGGCCGACATCTCCTGCACGAAGCTCGGGGGAGGCACACTGGACGCGACGTTGATCAGCAACGTCGAGAGCGTGACGCCGTGATTAACCGCCGCCTTTGGTCGCTCCTGCCCGCACTGGCATTGGGGTGTGGCGCCGGGGCAACTCCAGGACCAACACCGGTTCCCCAGGTGGACCCCGAGTGGGCCGCGTTGCTCGAGCTCTCGCCTCCTGTGCTCCCCTCGCCCCCAGAGGACCGCTCGAACCGCTTCGCGGATGACGCTCGCGCCGCCGCCTTCGGGCATCGGCTCTTCTTCGACCCGGGGTTCTCCGGCCGGCTCCTCGAGAGCGACAACGACGGAGTGCACGGCGGGGTGGGAATGCAGGGGGAAGCAGGCAAAGTCTCCTGCGCGAGCTGCCACGTCCCCGACAAGGGCTTCGTCGACACGCGCACGGTTCACGGGCAGGTCTCGCTCGCTTCGGGCTGGACGACGCGGCGCACGCCCTCCGTGCTCGACGTGGGCCAGGCCAGACTCCTCATGTGGGACGGACGGTTCGACTCCATGCAGCGACAGGTGTTGGGGGTGTTCGAGTCGCCCATGGAGGGAAACAGCTCTCGCCTGTTCCTCGCTCAGGAAATCGCCCGCCGGCACCGGGCGGAATACCTGGCGGTCTTCGGCGCTGATCCCGTCGAGGTGCTGGGCTCGACCTATCCACAGCTGGCCCCGACTCAAACCGGGTGTGTGATGCCGCTCAACTTCGCCACCACGCCCACGCCCACCTGCACCGGCGGCGTACGCCACGGCATGCCCGGGGATGGCGCGGAGTACGACAGCCTCACGCCCGCGCAACAGCGCGCGGTGACCTCCATCGCCATCAACGTGGGCAAGGCCATCGCCGCGTACGAGCGAAAGCTCTCCTGTGGCACCAGCCGCTTCGATGCGTACATGCGAGGCGACCCGAGCCAACTGCGCCCAGATGAACGGCGCGGCGCGGCGCTCTTTGTCGGCCGGGGGCAGTGCTCCACGTGTCACAGCGGTCCGTTCTTCTCTGATCAAAAGTTTCACAACGTCGGGCTGCAGCCGGTCCCCGTGGCGAAGGTTCAGCTGAACGACAACGACCCCGGCGCCGCGGTCGGGCTGCACGCGGCCCTGGAAGATCCTCTCAACGTGCGCAGCATCTACGCGGATCAAGACGACGGGCGACTCCCCGGCGACGTTCCCGCCTCGATGCTCGGCGCGTTCCGCACGCCCATGCTCCGCTGTCGCGCCAACAACCCGTCCTTCATGCACACCGCGCAACTGCGCACGCTGCGTGAGGTGGTCGAGTTCTTCAATCAGGGTGGCCACGTTCCCGCGGGCGCCTCGGCGAAGGGCTTTCTCGGGACCAACGAGCTCAAGCCGCTGGGCCTGTCGCCTGACGAGGTGGATGACCTCGTCGCGTTCCTGCAGGCACTCGAGGGTGCTGGGCCGGACGCCGCGCTCTTGCGAGCGCCGTAGGCCGCCCTTCCCCGCAACCGTCAACCAAAGAGAGGGACTTGAGGGGCGAGCCCTACACCACGCCTGCGAGGGCGAAAACCGATGATCGCTGTCATCAGGCGCGGTTGAGCGAGGCACACCGGTTGCTCTTCTCGAGGGACGAAACCGACATCCGCCGAATGGAGCCACGCAATGCCCGCACCCAGGACCCATCTGCCATCGCTGATGCTCGCGGCCGTGGCGCTTGGCAATTGCGCAGGTGAGCTGCTTCCTGATGGTCCCCTGTCGAACGATTGGTCCCCGAGCGCCCGCGCCGTCGACGCGGCACAAGACGGGTCAGCCTCAGGCGCTCCCGTTTTCGGTTGCGGTGCCGAACTCCGAGCGGTCCCCGCGCACGTCGTGGAACGCGAACCTGAAAGCCACGGGGCGCACAGCGACGCTGGAAGTCTCCCGTCGTTCGCCGCCGGGCTCGCCGATTCCGGCCTCGCGTCGAAGCCAACAGACGCTGGCGTGGTGATCACGATTCCGAACGGCTCAGGTGGAGGGAATCACCATTTCCCGGCCGAGGTGCACGTCAAGCTCGGCATGCGCGTCTCGTTCTTCAACGCCGATTCCATCGCGCATCAAATGCACATCAACGGCGTTCTGCCCCACGCGCCAACGCCATCGCAGCCGGGGCAAAGCTACGTCGTCACCGCGAACACGGTGGGATCGGCTGACTTCTACTGCCACCTGCATGGTGGCGGACAAGGGAAGGTGATCGTCGATGCGCTCTGACTTGAAACCCGACAGCTGGATCGTGGTCGTTACATGCGTGCTCTGCGTGGGGTGCGGTGGCACTGTCGGCTCCGAGCAGACGCCCGGCGAAATGGGAATCGAGCCACCCAGCGCTCCGATGGCCGTGCGCGACGCTGGCGCTTCGATGACTTTCGCCGTCGACAGCGGCCGCGCAGTCGATGCGGGCATCGTGCTCGACGCCGGCAAACAGGGCGACGCGGGACTCGTGAAAGACGCCGGAACTTCGTCCCCGCCCCCATCGACGTACGACGCAGGCTCGGGCGCCAAGCCCATCGGCTGGCTCCCTCCGGAAACGGGCGCGCTCATCGGTGACCCGACGAAATGGACGAACCTCACCGCCAACGTCAAGGCGCCCAACGGCGCGCTGAAGTTCAGCACCATGCAGCTGGCGTCGGCGCCCGGGAGCGATCAGATCCTGGTCGGGCTCAGCCAGACGGGCGTGTTCTCGTCGACCAATGGCGGTGAGACCTGGGCGCCCATCGGAGCGCCGGGACAAATCAACCACATGCCCAACCAGTTCGTGTTCGACCCACGCGACCTGAACCACTTCTGGTGGTCGGGCATGTACGGCGACTGCTTGTACGAAACGAAGAATCGCGGCGCGACCGTGACGCGCATCGGCACGCTCACCCACTGCGACGGCGTCGGCGTCGACTTCAAAGATCCGCTGCGGAAGACCATCGTGGTCGGCCTGCACGAGAAGGCCCACGGGCTGATGCGGTCGACGGACAACGGCACCACCTGGTCGAGCATCGGAGACAACCTGCCTTCGAACACGAACTTCGCCTCCGAGAACGTGATGTTCGACGCCGACCACATGTTGGTGTCGTCGTCGGGCTGGTTGAGCGGCGCGGCGTGGGGAATCTTCCGAACGAACGACGGCGGTAAGTCGTTCACCAAGGTCGCAGACGACGGCCCGCAATATCCCGCCCTCGTCACCTCGGACGGAACGCTCTACTGGTCCACGCTCTGGAACGGAGAATTCGTGCGAAGCACGGACGGGGGCGACACCTGGACGAAGCTCTCGAACTGCCCGGTCCGCACCAGGATGATTGAGCTCCCCAACGGCACGCTGGTGGGCGCGGGGGGAATGCAGCTCTACGCGTCGAAAGATCACGGCGCGACCTGGCAGCCGCTCGGCCCCCCAATCCCCATCAAGCCGTACGGCGTCGTCTACAACTCAGTCAAGCGCGTCTTCCTCGTCAATCAGTGGGGGTCGACGACCGACGCGGTGTACCGCTGGCCGTACGCGCTCCCGTAGTTCTCGCTCGCACGCTTCACGCGCTGACTCCGCCACCTGGGAGCTCGGGCGCCGCAGCACTCACTCGTTCACCGGAGGCACCATGTTCGATGACGCGATTGTTCCCAGGGTCAACCGATGGCGCAGCAACCTCTTGGCGGCTCCCTGTGGAGTGACAACCAAGGGTCGATAAGTGGGGGCGACAGACCACGCTCCCTGGGCGCCACCAGGACACGAGCAGGAGGAACCATCGGCACTTCACGCTGGAGCAGTCGTTGCTCTGAGGAGTGCGATGACTCGGTCCAGCGCTCACAGGTTTGCGACGTGGTTCGCCGTTGCCGCCACACTTGCCGCGAGCGGTTGCGTGGGAGTCATTTCGGCTGATGGGCCTTCCGGGTCGGCGGCTGCGGGTTCTTCCGGCGCCAGTTCGACCGAGACCTCGACGGGCTCAGTCCCGGGCGGTTCGCTCGATTTCCAGGGAGGCAGCACGCCCGGCGCTTCGGGAGATGCCTCGTCCGGCTCCCCGGATGCATCGGTCGGTCCCACCACCCCAACCAACAACGCCCCACCGTGCGAAGCCGACGCGCTCCCGGCACGCCGAATCGTTCGCTTGTCTGATCGCCACTTCGCAAACGCCGTGCGCGAACTCTTCAAAGACCCCGCGCTCGTCTTCAGCTTTCAGGCGCCCGGCAGCTCGGCCGAGGGCTTCTTCGACGACACCAGCAAAGTTCCCGTGGGTGACGCCTTCGCCTCACAGCTCCAACTCGCCGCCGAGCAACTCTCCGATCTGGCGGCGCAGCGGGTCGCAACCATGTTCCCCTGCCCCGCGAGCACGACCACCGCCACCACCTGCGTGCGAACGTGGCTGCAAGACTTCGTCGGCCGAGCGTACCGACGTCCGCTGCTCGCTGAAGAAGTGGACGACTACGTTTCGCTCTTTCTCGCGGGAGCGTCGTCGGGAGCATCGGGCGGCTTGCGGCTGGTGGTGCAAGGCGTGGTTCAAGCGCCGTCCTTCCTGTACCGCACCGAGTTGGGAGCGAACGCCACAGGGGCGCAAGTCGCGCTCACCAACCACGAGCTGGCCGCGCAATTGTCGTTCTGGCTCACCGAGTCACCCCCGGACGCGGAGCTCTGGAGTGCGGCGAACGCGGGGACTCTTTCGAACGCCCAGACGTTGCGCGCGCAGGTCACGCGTCTGCTCGCCCTGCAGCGCACGCGCGACAACCTGACACAGGCCTTCATGCGCTGGTCTGGCGTATCGACGCTGAATCAGAAGACCAAGGACGCCACGCTCTTTCCGCAGTTCGCCAACGCGCGCGCCAGTCTCCAGGAGTCGAGCCGGCTGTTCATCGCAGAGGTGTTGTGGGGCGCGTCGAAAGACGTAGGAGCGCTCTTCTCGAGCCGAACCGGGTTCGTCGACGCGGCCTCGGCTCCCTATTTCGGTGTCGCCGCCCCAACGGGCACAGGGTTTCAGAAGGTGACCTTGCCCCTCGAGCGCGCTGGCATTCTGACGCAGCCCGGTTTTCTGGCGCGCTACGCCACCGAGACCAGCGGCCAACTGATTCAGCGCGGAGCGTTCGTCGCCAAAGAGGCACTCTGCCTCCCACTGAGCGCGCCGCCGCCGCAGTTGGACATCGTCGGGCCCGGCAAAGGACTCACGGAGCGCGAATTCGCCACCTACCGGGCAAACACCCCCACGTGCGCGGGCTGTCACTCACGAATTGATCCGTTCGGCCTCGCCATGACCGGGTTCAACGCCGTGGGAAAATATCAACCGACGACGAGCAGCGGCGCCCTCGTGGATACGACCTCCACCGTCGTCGCCACCGACTTCAACGGGCCGCTCACGGGCGCTGCGGACCTGGGCCAGCGAATGTCGACCAGTGCGCTCACCGCCACCTGCACGGTGACTCACATGCTCTCGCTCGGCATCACGCGAACAGCGAACCCACGCAGCTGCGCCACCGAGGCTTTGACCAGGACCTTCGTGGCGAACGGCCGCGGCCTCGAGCCGCTCATCGTGGACATCGCGGTGTCCGACTCTTTTCGCGTCCGGCAGAACTGAGGAGACCACCGTGCTCATTCGAACGCGCCTCAACCGTCGTAGGTTTCTATCGGGCTTGAGCGCGGGCGGGGCCGCGTTGGTGCTGCCGTTCCTGCAGCGAGAAGCACGCGCGCAAACGGCGGGCGCGGCGCCCAAACGCCTGGTGGTGATTCAGACGCCCGACGGTCAGCCCGGCGTAAACTGGAGACCGACGATCTCAGGCACCAGCTTCACGCTGGGACCGTCGATGCAGCCACTCAACGCGCTCAAGTCGGACCTCGTCGTCGTGGAAGGACTGAACAACCTCGCCAACGGTGGAGAGCCGCACTGCCAGGCGTTCGTGCAGTGGATGACGGGGATGGGCGGCGTGACCGACTGGAACGCCAACTACACCGCCTCGAAGACGCTGTCGGTGGATCAGGTGGTGGCAGCGGAGAGCGCGTTCGTCGGTTCGACCCGCTTCAAATCACTCCAGCTCGCGGCGGACATGACCGGCGGCGCGAATGAGCAATCGCATCGCACCATGTCCTGGGGCGGACCGAATATTCCGCTGATGGCGGAGTACCGGCCGCGCAACAACTTCAACCGCATCTTCGCCGGCATCGCGATGGCGGCGGGCGACGCCGGAACCACGATCAACCCTCTCACCGCGAACCGCCGCAGCGTGCTCGACCTCGTCATCAAGCGCGACGGCGCGAGGCTCTCCGCCAATGTTCCCGCGGCGCAGCGCGCGTATTTCGACGCCCACCTCGAAGCCATTCACCAACTGGAGCTGAAGCTGGCGGCGCTCCCGTCTCCGGCCGCTACCGGCATGAACTGCGTGGCCCCCAACACAGCCTCCTACCCTTCCGACACTGACAGCAGCTTCACCAAGCTGCCGACGTTCATGCAGGCGAACTTCGAGATTCTCCGGTTGGCGCTGGCGTGCGACCTCACGCGCGTGGCGACGTTCATGTCCGCGCCGTCTGTGTCGATGATCGATCACGCCAATTGGGCGAGCGGAATGACCGGGCGCGACGCACATCACCACTACAGCCATGCCGAAGACGTGGTGAACATGCGCGCCATCAACACCTGGTTCGCGCAGCAAATCGCCGCGTT
>CAZFXD010000080.1:0-10906 GCA_964522795.1 uncultured Myxococcaceae bacterium | reverse complement strand
TCCACCTTGCGAACCGAGTCTTCGACGCGAATCTCTTCGGTCAACCGGCTCTGAACTTTCTTGATGTACGCGTCGAAGGCCTTGGCGGCCTTGGTCGCCGTCGCGCTGGAGCCGGTGCTGGGCCTGGTCGAGGCGCCGTTGACGAACTCGTCGAACACCTTTCGCGCCGGCACCGTGACGTACTTCGTCAGCCGCTCGTTGAAGAGCTCGGTGAAGACCTTCACGTCGAAGTCGTCGGGCTTCACGTGCATGGCACGCAGGTCGGCGACCCACGCCTTCATCTCAGGCTTGGTCACCTTGCCGTCGCGCAGCGCGGCCATCAGACCGCGGGTTTTCTGTTGATACGAAGCAGTCGAGATCGGGAGCGGCATGGATTCCTCGGGGCCTTGCGTGGGGGCGAAGTGAACGAGCCGGTTATCGGCCGCACACCCGCGCAGTTGCGCCCGTTTCTCCTGCTCACGCTCTCACAGTTCGAGAACCGGAGAGTCACAGCACAAACGCGCGGTTCCGCCGCCGGGGTCCTCGCGGTGGTCGTCCCCGCCGGTCAGCCCTGCTATGAGCCGGCGCCGATGGGGCTCCTCCTCCGACTCGTCGCGGCCGTGCTCCGCGGGTTCCTCCTCCCGCCGCTCCGCACGCTTGGCCCCGTCGACGTGCACTTCCGCGTCTGGCCGTTTGAAGCGGGGTTCAAGCTGCTCTTCAGCGAGCGCTACCTCGGGTACACCGAAGCCGCGCGCACGGAGATGATGATTCGCGCGGGGTTCCTCGCCGTGGCGCGCCGCAACGCGTGGACGCCCGTCATCGCGTCAGAGCTGGTGCGTTTCAAGAAGCCCGTGTACCGCTTCCAGCGCGTTCGCCTCTCCACCCGCGTGCTGGGGTGGGATGACCGCTTCATGTACTTCGAGCACACCTTCTTTCGCGGCGAGACGTTGGTCGCGCTGGTGCTCGCCCGCGGGACGATTCTCTCCGCCCGGGGCCCCGTGCCACCTGCGCGCTTCGTCGCTGAATTGCCGTGGCTCTCCTCGACCAGCCCGCCCCTGCCGGAGTCGGTGGGCCACTGGGCGCGCGCCGAAGACAGCGCGTTCACCGACGCCACGGCCGCATCCGCCGGGGCGCCCTCACGGACCACCGGACCGGCCTGAGTAGAGGACGTTGCCGGTCTCCGTCGTCCACGAGAGGTCGACGTCCGACGACACCCACGTCCGCGCGGCGCTCGCTCGCGCTCAGGCCCGTCGGCTACGCTCCCCCGCCTCATGTCACGCGCTCCCGTCCTTTTGGCCCTCGTCGCCGTTCTTCTTTCAGCCTGCTCCGGAAAATCCGAAGTCACCTCGGTGGTCGTCGGGCCGGCGGGCGGCACGTTCTCTTCCGCGGACGGCAAGCTGACGGTCGAGGTGCCCTCGGGCGCGCTGGGAGCCGACGTCACCTTCACGGTGAAGCCAGTCGCCGACCCGCTGCCCGGAGCTTCGGGCCCGGTCTACGAGCTCGGCCCCGAAGGAATGACGTTCTCCTCGCCAATCGCCATTGCCATCGACGGCGCGGGCGGCGCGTCGATGCAAGTCGCCACTGAGCAGGGCGGCCGCTGGGTCGCACAGCCCACGCTGGTGGGAGAGAACAACGCCCTGGTCGCGACCACCACGCACCTGTCGAGGTGGGGCCGCGTCATCACCTTCCCCGACTGGTGTGCCTCAGGCTCCGCAAGCTACCAACAGTGCTGCTCAGAGTTCGGCGGCACGTGGGGCAACACCGAGTCCTTCCGCTACACGCCGGCCGATGGCGGCGTGGGCTCGTGCTCGTGCTCGTTTCTGAAGGGCACCGCCCTGCACTACGACCGATGGTCGGCGTGCGTGGCCGTCATCCCGCCGGCCGATGCGGGGAGCGCCGATGCCGGAAAGGACGCTGGAGTGTCGGACGCGGGCATCGTGACCGACGCCGGAAGCATGGGGGACGGTGGGAACACCGCGGACGCCGGCAACACGTCCCTCGTCAGCGGCGCCTTCCACTTCGTGCAGTACAAGTTCGAGAACACCACGCAGCAACCGAACACGCCTGATGCGGGCCTCCAGCGGCCGCGCCCGCTCGGCTTCGCGGCGCTCTGGGGAACCATCACCTTCGACGGGGCCGGGGGCGCGACGGTGAATCCCACCGGCAACCGCGACGGCGTCGTCGGTCCCGAAACCGCCGGCGCCCTGTCGTACTCCGTGAGCTCCGATCGAACCTTGACGGTCAGCGGCGGTACGACGTTCGTGGGCCCACTGCTGGCCGACGGCTCGATGACGGTGATGACCGCGTCAACCGGCGCGCCCGCGCTGCTGATTGGCGTCAAGAAGGGCACCGGCTTCAGCAACGCGAGCCTCGCTGGCACCTGGACGGTCGGCGAGTACCTGTATGACACCACCGCGGCAGCACAGGCGCTGATGCCCGCGTTCGCTTTGCCTGTGCCGGTGCCGCGCGGGTTCAGCACCTTCGCCGGCGCGATCACCTTCGACGGCGCGGGAGGCGCGAACGTCTCCGGAAACAAGAACGTCGACGGGACCGTCAACAGTCAGACGGCGCCCGGCCTCACCTACACCACGGCGACCGACGGGGCGCTGACCGTGCTGGGCGGCAGCAGCAAGACCGGCGCGCTCCACGCGGGCGGGAACGTCGCGCTGCTCTCCAGCAGCTCGGGTTCACCCACGCTGATGGTGGCGGTCAAGCGGGGCACCGGCTTCGGCAACCCGAGCCTGAACGGCCCCTATGGCTTCGCCCAGTACCGCTTTGAACCCAACGCGAGCCAACCGAACACGCCCATGGTGGGCTCGCCCCTTCCAGCCCCGAAGGGCTTCTCCACCCTCGCCGGCACGCTCACCTTCGACGGCGCAGGCGGCGCCACGCTGGTGGGTAGCGAGAATCGCGACGGCGCGACCAGCGCGATGGCCCCGCAGACCCTCACGTACAGCGTGACGTCGGACGGGACGGTGACCGTCAGCGGGAGCGCCGCGGTGTCCGGCACGATCAACGCGACCGGCAACGTGGTGGTGCTCGCGGGAACCACCGGACCGCCGACGTTGATTGTCGGCATCAAGAAGTAGGGGTCTGGGGAGACGGACGACGCGCTTCGCGATGCAGTCAGCGGCGCTGGTTCAGGGCGCGACGCACTTCCCTTTGAGGCACTTCTTCATCGGGTCCGGCGAGTTGGTGCAGAACTTCCCCTCGTTCTCCGGCTTGGCGCAGTACTCCGCGGCCTTGGCGACCTTGGCGGCCTCAGCCTGCGCTTTCTTGAGGGCCTCTGGGTCGTGTTTGCTTCCGCCACCGCCGGTGCTGCCGGGCGGGGCCATATTGATGTCCTGACCCGGCTGCTTGTTGGGCTGCGCCAACGCGAGTGAGGAAACGAGTGAAACCCCCGTGGTGCCCCCTTTGGTGCTGCGGTTGGGTGAACAGCTGCCGAAACCCACCAGCGCCGCACGGACTGAACGCGCGGGGTTTCTCGAAGCGCGGCGCTTGGGCAGGGCTGCTCAGCCCGGGGGTGCCGTGACCGGATGGCCCAGAAACACCGCGGCCCGGAAACCCTCGAGTTACCGAAGGCTTCCGGGCCTTCTATGAGTCGGGGAGACAGGATTTGAAACCGTAGCGAGGCACAGACCCAAACATGCGACGGCGCACGCCATTCGTCTGTTTCGCAATGATTGTCGGTGGTTTCGATGGAGCTTCGAGTCCTCACCCGTCCCTCCAGTACTCGGGAATACCCGGTGGTCTTGGAGAAATAATGGAGACGGAACTTTGGTGCGAAGCGTTGCGGTTGGGCCTCGCGGTCGGGCGCAATCCGACCCGAAACTAGCGGCGAGGAGACTCAACCATGCCCCGCACCTGCACCGTCTGTAGCAACGAGCATCGAGCTGACATCGAGGGAAGCCTTGTGCGTGGCGATTCGCTGCGTTCAATTGCGGAACGAAGCGCAACATCACCGTGGGCGCTGATGCGCCATCGGAATCACATGGGCGCGAGCCTTGGTCGCGACAAGCAGGCGAGGGAAACAGCGTTCGGCTCCGACCTTCTCGACCGCCTGCACGAACTCGATGGCAACGCTCGGCGGGCACTCGCGCGCGCGGAACAGATTGCCGCCGAAGAAGGCCAGCCGTCCAAAGTGGTACTCGACGCCACGAAGACCGCCCTACTCGCCATCCGAGAGCACGCTCGGCAGATTGAACTCGTCGGAAAGCTGCGCGGCGAACTTCGAGACGGCGTGACAGTGAACGTCCGAGCCACGGTCGCAGTTCAATCCATCGAGGCCATGTCAGTCGAGGAGCGGAAAACGCGGCTTCGCAACGCCCTCGTGGCGCTAGAACGGCAACAGCTCGCGACTGGTGTGGTTTCGTGAGCGTCGCTGCCCCTGCCAGCGTTGTCCCCGGTGACGAACTCGTCGCGATTCAAGCGCACGCCCTCGCCGCCCAACGTGATGGTGCCGCGTTCACGTCGCTTGTTCTGCGTGACGAGCGGACCGGGGGCCCCGTTGAGTTGGCACCGATGCACTACGAGTGGCACGACCTCGCAGAGAAGCACGACCGCCTACTCATTCTCAGTCATGTGGAGGCGGGGAAAACGAACGCACTTTCCGTGGCGCGCGTGCTCTTCGAGTTGGGACGAAATCCGGGGGCGCGCATCGCGCTGGTCAGCAGCACTGCCGGGCAGGCCGAGAAGATGCTCGCCGCGGTCGCGCAGTACATCAAACGAAGCGAGGAGCTGCGGTGGGTGTTCCCGAACCTCCAAGCGGCGGACCCCTGGACGACGACCGCGCTCACCGTCGCCCGTCCCCACATTTCGAAAGACTTCAGTGTGCAGGCGTTCGGCGTACACGGGAACGTGCTGGGCGCTCGCCTTGACCTCATCGTGCTCGATGACGTGGTGGACTTCGAAAACACGCGTACCGCGGACCAGCGTGAGAAGTTGTGGGCTTGGTATCAGTCCACGCTCGCCGGTCGATTGACTGCGGCTGGCCGGGTCATTGCGGTCGGCACCGCATACCACCCCGACGACTTGCTTCACCGGCTTGCGCGCCAGCCGGGCTGGCACGCGGTCCGGCACGGAGTCACGAACGACGACGGAACGCCTCGATGGCCTGCGCGATGGAACGCGGAGCGCATCGAGCAGAAGCGCGTTGAACTCGGTCCACTCGAAGCAGCGCGCCAGCTCGACTGCATGGCGCGGTCAGAGGCTGATGCCCGCTTCAAGGAAGAATGGATTCGCGTCGCGCTGGATCGCGGTCGCGGCAAAACATTGTTGCCTCACATCGCCCACGTGCCTTCGGGCGTGCGCACCATCACCGGGGTGGACCTGGCGGTGAGCGCGAAGTCGAGCGCCGACCTCACCGTGTTCTTCACCATCGCGGTGCACCCCAACGGCGACAGAGAATTGCTATCGATTGAGGCAGGCCGATGGGCTGGGCCGGAAATCGTGGAGCGCATCGTGAGAACGCACCGACGGTTTCACAGCACTATCATCGTCGAGTCGAACGCCGCGCAGGCGTACATCGGTCAGATGGTTCGACATTCGTCCGCCGTGCCCGTCGTTTCGTACACGACAGGACGCGGGCAATCGTCGCTGGAGTGGCAGTGCGAGGCGCTCGCTACGGAGATGGCGAACGGGAAGTGGATACTGCCTTCAGAGGACGGCGGTGTCGCAGCGGGCGAAGTGGCCTCGTTGACCCGCGACTTGCTCTACTACGACCCTCGCAGCCACTGCCCTGACCGCGTCGCCGCCGCATGCTTCGCCCGGTGGGGCGCGCAGCAGGGCGAGAATCGCGTGCAGAGTTTCTATATCGACCTGTTTTCGCGGTGAAGGTCGTTCCGAACGATTCTCTCGGTTACCCTTCCAGCGATGGACGGCTTGATCACCCACGCTCTTGCCTTCATTGCGGGTGGCGCCTTGTTCTGCGCTCTCGCGTGGGGCCGCTTTCGGAGGCGCGGTCCGGAAGAGGCGTCGGAACGCAAACGCGACGGCACCCCGCCACCAGCGATCGAAAACCCTGTTCGTTCCGGCCTCGTTCCCGAGGATTCGGTCAGGCGGCAGGTCGTACCGCCGCTCAGAACTCGCGACGAGGTGAAGGGTGGCGTTGATTTGCGGTCCGTCAAAGAGCGCATCGCGGCCATCGAAGAAGCGCTGTCTCTGGTTGAGTCTGGTGCATCAAAATTCGCAACCGACCTCATCGGTGGGCAATACGGAAAGAGCGGGCTGTACTGCAAAGCTCAAGCGGCGCGGTTGGTTCGCGTAGTGAAGGCTGCGCGCATTCTTCTCCAAGACGAAGACTTGGCGTTCGAGAGCGCGGCACTTTCTCGGGTCGTTCTCGAGATCGCGTTCTCTGCGGCCTACGTGGCCTTCGAGCGTGGGAAATTGCTGCCGGTGGGCGAGCGCGATAACCGCGCCAGCAGGCTTGAAGCCGACGCAGCACAGAGCGCCTACGTTTTGCTGGCGAAGCGTCGTGCGCTTGGAATGAGCGTCATGGATGACCGCTTGGAGCTTGCAGCGCGCGCACTAGAGGTGGGCAGACAGAGCCACGGTGGAGGCAAGAACAAGCGGCGCGTCGCGATCGGCGTGGAGGAAAGGGCCACGGCAGCTGGCGCACAATGGGCCGAGCTGTACGACCTCTGGTACCGATACCTTTCGTTGGGAGCACACGCCAGCATTCAAGCCGGCCACGGTGCCCTAGCGCCCTCGCTTTCCCAAGACAGGGACATGACGCTGTTCATCCTCGTCGGTTCCACTCTCTCATGTCTCGACGCGCTCGCCGTCGGGCTTGGTCGAACCACGGACGATGGTTTGACCCAGCAGGTCTACGGCCTTCTGCGCCCACGTTTGGCAGACGATCCCGAGCAGCCCCCGGATGCAGGTGCCTGATGGCGGGGCTTGCACTCAATTATCAAAATTTGATAATACTGTCCTAATGGAGAACCCGCTCTCGACACGCGCGCTCATTCTCACTTCCTTGCTGGGCGGTGAGAAATTTGGACTAGAGATCATCGACTCGGTCCGGGATGCGTCCGGTATCGAACTCAATGCCGGAGCACTCTATCCGGCATTGCACGCTCTCGTGTCGGAGAAGTTGCTCCGGTGCCATGAGTCAGTGCCCTTGGCCCCCCGGGGAGGGCGCCGCCGACAGTATTACGAACTCACTGCCAAAGGCCGCCTCGCCGCCAGAGCGAGCGTCGATTCCATGAAAGCGGTTCTCACTTTGGCGGAGGCACAATGACATCGGTGCGTAGCGCTCGGATTTCCTTTCGAGACGCCCGTGAAGCCCGGCAGCGCGCCTTCGCGGCTTTCGGCAAGTCTGTTTCGCGAACGTCCAATCGTTTCGACGCCACGCTTCTGGACCACCCTGACGTTCGCCGCTGGTTCACGATGTCATCCGAACTCGTGCGGCATCAGCCCTCCTTGCACAAACTCTTGGACTGGGACCGTCGAATCGGGCTGGCATTCTTGTCAACCGCGGCGTGGGCCGTCCATGTCCTGCACCTTGCGATTCTTACGACGTACGTGGTCGCTACTATTCCGTTGTTCTTCGCTCCCCTCCAAATGCTGCCCGCCATCGTTCAAACGGGGCGACTAACCTGGATGATTTCGCACGCGATCGGTCTGACACTGACGTTTTGGCCCCCGCTCCGACGGGCGGCTACGAGAAAACTTTCCGCGACCGAACACAGCCGGGTTCACTCAAAGGCGACTGCAGTTTTCGACGTGATCGAGGTGCTCCTGCCAACCTCGATGTGTGGTGAGATGGTTGGGGATGCCCTCGAACTGCTCGCACGAATGGCCCGAGAAGGGCGACCGGTCTGGCACGTCTACGCCAAAATTTTCTCCACTGTCATTTGGATTTCCTACGCCGCGTTAGCGGGACCGGTTCTCCAATTGGTGCGGCTGTTTTCTTCGGGCAAGTAGTCCAACGGTCATTCCCGTGGGCGCCTCTTCCTAGCTTCAACGGGGCCGAAATTTCCGCCGCAGGTCAGTAGCAGCGCGGTGAAGTTTGCCACAAGGACTTCGGTTCGCTACGTCCCCACGATGACCTCACTCATGACGAAGGCGCGAGAGTCCTTACACCCTGAGACGCTCGGATACATGGCGAAAGCCACCTCGGCGTCGAGTGTTGTGCGACCCGCGGATGGTGCCCCATCGGCACTTCCAGCGCCCGGCTGGCTGCCAGAGGCGCAGCGACCCAGCACGTCGAGCCCAACCGAACCTCTGCAGCCTCCCAAACCGCCCAACGCGTCTGGAAAGTAGACATGGCCGAGCTACTGAACGAGCGAACGCTTCAATTCTTTTTGTGGTTCGTCACGCCGGGTTTTGTTGCGTTGACCGTGTACGACCTGCTCGTCCCAGGGGTTCGCCGAGATTTCGGAACTGCCAGCGTCCAACTGATTGCGTACAGCCTGCTCAACCACGTCACCGTGTTCACGCCACTCGAACCGCTGCTCGTGCCGTCGTTCCGGGTCGAGCACCCTGCCATCTGGTATCTGATTCTCGTCGCAGCACTCGTTATCGCTCCGTCGCTAGGCGCGGCCATAATTGTTGGTCTGCGTAAGTCGGCCTTCCTGCAGGGTCGCCTGATTCATCCGACGCCAACTGGTTGGGATTTCATGTTTGGTCGTGGGAAAACGCTCTACTTGTCGTGTCAGCTACGGTCAGGGAAGCGCGTCGGCGGCTACTTCGGAGCCAACTCATTCGCTTCGTCGTATCCAGAGCCGCCACAGGTCTACGTCGAAGAACTCTGGAAACTCGATACCGATGGGCACTTCATCGAGCGAGTTGAACGCACGGGAGGTGGGATCATTTCTCTCGCGGAGTGCGACCTGCTAGAAATCTTCGCAGACGAGGCTCCGGATGAACGAGAACAACGGCTCCCAAGCACCCCGGCAAGACGGCTACCAGCCGCTGAAGAAGGGCTACCAGCCGACGTCCGCACCACTCATTCGACCACCCCCGCCGACCGGGGGAAGCGCGACAGTCCCAGTGGAACCTCGTCCTCCGAACCCTCCGGCCCCTAGGAAGTGATTTTGATGCGGCGATGTTCCTCGTTTCGAGGCGTCAGCGAAAGCGGGCCAGTCCCAGTCTTTGTCCTCCGCTGTTGCGTCGGCTAGGGTGGCACGAGGTTACCATGGACTTCCCACCCCTTCCGTCACCGCCCGCGAATGGGGCACCCTCGCAGGCAATCGTACGCTGCAAGCCGAAGCACCATTCACTCACAAAGTCAGGTAGCGGGAACACCCGAACCAAAGTTGACCTGAAATCTCGTTGTCCGGGCTGGATCACCCAACAGATCCAACAACGCCTTGTCGATGACGCGTTAGTGGATCCCAGCGGCGACACGGATTCGTTCGGAAGGCCCCGCAAGATCTGGAACGCTGTCGCGGGCTGGACGTTCATCGGAGTGTCATCGAACGAGCAGGTCGCCGCATATAATTGCTACCCAGAGGTGCCGGTCACAGCGTTGGCAGAGGAACTGATGAACCGGGCTGAGCGGAGAATCGAAGACGTTCTCGGGGGAACGAATCCGTGAACCGCCTTGAGGTCTCGGTGCAGTGGAAGACCGCCCCCTTAGACGAGGCGTTCGGTCCAGAGAAGCCGACATGGGCCCGCCTCGAAATGCGTGTGGGGGATGCCGTCTTAACGCGGCACAGCTTGGATGGCGCTTTCCTCGCTCCCGACAGGCCGGTTGAGGATGCGATTGAAGGACCGTTGAGCGGACTAGCCGAGTGGATGGTGGACAACCTTCCGTTCGTTCTATGGGAGTCGCACGTCCCTGTGCCGAAGCTCGACGCCTCGAAGGGATTCCGGTCAGGCCTTCCAAGTCTAGCTACCGCGGCCAATTGGTGGCGGGATGTCGGTGGGAACTACGACCTTGCGCGGATCGCGGGTTGGCAAGCGCGCCACACTCTTGGTGCGGCGGCAAGTCAACTGGCGGTCCCGTCGATGGTGTTCGTTCCCGAAGCGGGGCGCGTCGGCCTCTACGTTTCGCTACCCCCAGCAGATCTAGATCCGAGTATCCGACTGCACCTCCCATCAGACCCGGAAGAATACTGGCTTGAGCGAGCCGATTTGAGGGACCGCTTCGAGAGGTTCGTCGAGGCTGCCCTACAGCGAGGCGGAGAAGACCTGGAAAACGCGCGCTGGGTGAATTGGCTTTCAGCGCGCTGGGTTAACGCCAAGGCGAAGGAGGCCTCAGAAGTAGAACGGCGACGACTTCGATTCGGAGAGGTGGTTTCCTCCGCGTGGGAGCAGAAGATCGCGCCGCTCGCTGACGAGAAAGCAATCGTCGAAGGCGTTCTCTCTGACGTTGAAGAAATCGAGTCAGATGCTGACCTAACTCGGCTCCTTGCTGCTCTTCGTCCGACACAAAGTAACGCTCACGACGGAGCCGCTTGGAAACGACTCGTGGCGAAATCCCCACTCGGGTTGGCGAAGCCGTACGAAGAGGGCTACGAGCTTGCGCGTAAAGTCCGGCACGATCTGAAGCTCGGGACCGACCCCATCGATAGGGTGGACATTCTGCTCAGCAACCTCGACATCTCGGATCGCGAGGTGGATTCTGGAAGGGTGTTTCGGTCAGCGTGTCGGGTTGAGGGCAAGCAAGCCACAATCATGGTGGACACCAGCGTCAGCGGCGTGACCGCACGCCGTGTCGCGCTAACGACCGCATTCGGACGACTCCTCTGTGATTCGAGAGGAAAAATGTGGGGCGCAGCATTTGGTGAACACGCCCGAGTGCAGGAAACAAGACGGGCCGGAGCATTCGCCGCCGAATTGTTGGCGCCTGCCGCCATCGTCCCAAAATACGCGACGGAACCGCAGCTACTCGCTGAGGACTATGGAATCAGTAGGAGCGCGGCTGACTGGAGAATCCACAACGTGATGCGCCAAACACGGTAGGTGTGACCTGCTCGCC
>CAZFXD010000079.1:14002-18794 GCA_964522795.1 uncultured Myxococcaceae bacterium | reverse complement strand
CAGCGCGTACCAGGCGAAGTCGGCGCCACTGGAGCAGCCGCAGCCCTTTCCGCCGCCGCCCCCGCCACCACCCGCCGCGCCGGAGCCACCCGTGCCCGAGCCACCCCCTGCGCCACCGCCCGTGCCACCGGTTCCCACGTTGAGGGTGACGGTGAACGTACACTTGGCGGTGTTGTAGTTGGTGTCGCGCGCCGTCACTTCAACGCTGGCGGTGCCGATACCGAACGTGCTGCCCGGCGGACGCGAGTAGGTAATGGACGGGTTGGGGTCGACGGCGTCCTTGGCGGTCGCCATGTAGTTCACCGGCATGCTGGAGCCAGACGACACCTCCAGCACGATCGGCGCAGGGCAGCTCAACGCCGGCGGCGTGGTGTCGGCCACGGTGACGTCGAACTTGCAGCTCCACGTGTTTCCGGAGGAGTCGGTAGCCGTCACGGTGACCTTGGTCGTCCCGATAGGGTACGAGCTACCCGCGGCCGGGGTGAGCGCGACCGTGGGGTTCGGGTCTGCGTTGTCGGCGACCATCGGCGCGACGTTGGGCATGGCCCCCGAAGCACTGGTCGCCTCCACAGCGAGCGAGGCCGGGCAGGTCAACATGGGCGGCGTCGTGTCGCGGATCGTCACAGTGAACGAGCAGGTCCCCGCGTTGTTCGAGGCGTCTTTGGCCGTGACGACCACCATGGTGGTCCCGAGCGGGAAGGCGCTGCCCGACGGGTGATCGGCGGTAATGGTGGGGGAGGCGTCCACGGTGTCCGCGGCGTTCACGCTGTACGTCACAGGCGTCCCCGTGGGCGAAGTCGCCTCCACCGTCTGCGCCCCCGGGCAGATCACGGTCGGCGCGGTCGAATCTCGCACCGTCACCTTGAGCGTACACGTCGCGGTGTTCCCCGCGGCGTCTTTGGCGGTGGCGGTGACGTTGGTCGTCCCCAGCGCGAACATGGAGCCGCTGGAGGGCGAGAGCGTCACACTCGGAGAAGGGTCAATCGCATCGGTCGCCGTCGCCGCGAAGGTCGCCAGGGCGCCGGACGATCCGGTCGCTTCAACCGTGACGTCGGCGCAGCTTGGCACCGGGGCAGTGGTGTCACGCTTGATGGTCACCGACTTGGTCGCCGTGCCGCCACCCGAGGTGGCCGTGCAGGTGATGGTGGTCGACCCGTCGACCGTCACCGTCGTCGTGGAGGTACACGGCGCGGACTGCGCGGTGATGGCCGACTCCATGTCAGTGACCGTGAACGTCACCGTCGGGCTGTCCACGTAGTACTGGCCAACGAGCGTGCCAGTCACCGTGGCGGTGATGACCGGCGGAGTGAATTCACCGACGCCCGCGTACAGCTCCACGTCTTCCTTGTCGTCGGCAGCAGCGACGTAGAGGCGACCGCCCGCCGAAGCCGGCTTGCCGGGGTACGAACCACGCGGCCCCGAGACGATCTCTGGCACGATCTGCGTGCCAGCTCCGGTGCCGTCCGTGCTCCACAGCTCGTTCCCGTTCACCCCGTCATCCGCCGCGAAGTAGACGGCCTGGCCGACGGTCACCAAGTTGGTGGGGAAGCTCCCTGCGTCGCCCGGGCGAATGTCTTTGAGCAGCATCGTGCCGCCGATGGTGCCGTCGGAGACATAGAGTTCTGCGCCTGCCCCCGTCGTAGCGGACGCGCTGAAAATGAGCTTGTCGCCCAACACCGCCGCCTCGTACACGGTGGTGCCCACCGAGCCCGGGCTGAGATCCTTGGTCATGCGCGTTCCGGCCGCGGTGCCGTCACTGCGCCAGACTTCCGTGTCTGCGCTGCCGCCGTTGCTGATGAAGAAGACCTGGCTGGCGGCGGCCCACATGGGACCATCGACCGTCGCCGTCGTGCTGACCTTCACCAGCGACCCCGCGGTCGTCCCGTTCAACTGCCACAGGCGCCGGGTCGTCGACCCCGCGGTGTCCAGCGCGGAGAAGTACGCGTTGCCGTTCATGAAGGTGAAGTTGGAGGGGTTCGAGGGGTTCGGGTAGTTGGTGCAGCTGTAGGTGAACGTGCCGGGTAGAACGTCGATGCCGGTGATTCCACCGTCTCCGAAGAAGAATGCGTGCGGTTCCTCCCCGAGGCTGCTCGAGCCCATCGAGAACAGCAGGTAGGACGACGTCCCGATCACGCCGGCGCTCGCGGTGACCGCGGCAGGCAGGGCCGCCACCTGTACCGTCCCGGCGGCGGTGCCGTCGGTTCGGAAGATGGCCGGGCCGGCAGCGGATTGACCGAAGAAATAGCCGGCGTCGCGCGCCGGGGTGAAGTTGAACGGCGCGGTGCTCGCGCCGCCCGCCAAAAGGTCCTTCAAGAACAACCCGGCGTCCGTACCGTCGGTCCCGTAGAGCTCGGTCCCCGTCGCGGCGGTGGTGGCCGAGAACACCACGCGATCGCCCACGCGGGCGGCCCAGTCAACCACCGTGCTGGGCGGACCGGCGTTGAGGTCCACCACGCGCCGTGTGCCCGCCGCGGTGCCGTCGGTCATCCAGGGTTCGTCACCGGTCGTCCCGTCGTTGGCAACGAAGAACATCTGGGTGGAGTTAATGGGCGTGAGCATCCGCGGGTTGGAAGACGTGGGGCCCGTCGATTTGACGCGCGCGGTGCCCGCGGGCGTGCCGTCGGTCGCCCAGAGCTCCGCGATGGTCAGTTCGGTGGCGCCGAAGTACGCCCGGGTTCCGCCGTTCGCGGGGTAGAGGGCGCGACCACTTCCCGCGCCCGAGTTGACGTCTTTCAGGCGAAGCGTGCCGGCGAGCGTGCCGTCGCTCACCCATGGTTCCGTCCCGTTGGTGGGGTCGGTGCCTTCAAAGATGACCTTGTTCCCGAGGACCGCCAGCGGCCCCACGGGCGAGAGCCCCGCGTCGGCGCCGCCGTTGATGTCAGCAACCATCACGGCGCCCGCGTCGGTCGCGTCGGTCTTCCAGAGTTCGGTCCCGGCATCATCGGTCGTCGCCACGAAGAAGATGGTCCCCGCTGCATTGACCAGCGCGGCGGGGCTGCTGGAGCAGCCGCCGGCACAGAGGTCCGCGACGCGGCTGATCGTTCCGCCGCCGTCCGACGTCTCGAACTTCCACAGCTCAGTCCCGGCGTCGTTGGTGGCCGCGAACACCACCCGATTGCCGATCAGCACGGGCCAGGCAGGGGCTGAACCCAGCGGCCCGGGGTTGATGTCAGCGGCTCGCGCGATCGAGCCTGCGTCGGCGAGATCGACCTTCCACGGCTCGGTCCCGGCGTCGTCGGTGGCCGAGAAGAACAACACCGTCGGGGCCGCCACCAGCGTCGAGACTCCTCCATACGGCGCCGCGAAGGATGAAAGCGCACGGGTGTTGGCGCTGGTGCCGTCGGTCACGAACAACTGCCGCACCCCCGACACGTTCGCGGCGGAGAAGAACATCTGCCCCGCGGCCACGGTAAAACCGGTCGGTGAACTCGACGGCGCAGCGGTCGCGATGTCTTTGAAGAGCGCCGCGTTTCCGACCGTGCCATCGCTGGAATAGAGTTCCGACCCCGTCGCCGCCTCCGTGGCGACGAAATAGAGAACGTTGTTGTAGGCGACGAAATCGCGCGGGCTGCTGGCCACTGCACCGGCGGCGATGTCCCGAACGAGGACCGTCCCGACCGTGGTGCCGTCCGACTTCCACAGTTCGAGGCCGCCCACGCCGTCGTCGGCCGCGAAGTACCAGGCCGACCCCATGACCACGAAGCGTGCTCCGGCCAGGGCCACGTCGAACGCGCTCCCGGCCCCGGGTCGAATGTCTTTCACCATCACCGTGCCGGCGTTGGTGCCGTCGCTCTTCCACAGCTCGTAGCCGGTGCTGGAGGACCAGCCGACGAAGAGCGCGAACCCGCCAGGGCCCGGGGTGAAGTCGGGGGAGACCGCCGGACTGCCGCCTCCGATGACGGGTGGAACCGGGCGAGAAAGGGTCGCGGAGTTCAGGTCCGTGACTCGCGCCATCGTCTGACCAAACGCAGCTCCGCACAGCATGAGCGAGAGCGTGATCAACACGCGGGAGAACGTGGGCATTGTGTTTAATTCCTTTGGGGCTGTACCGGCTTCAACTGCCAAGGCGCATTCAACATAGCATGCAGGCTGCAAGGCCAACGTTTTCGACACCCCCACATGTGAGATAGCCCACGACTTTTCTCACCTCTGAGACATGTCCCAACTCGTTGACGCCTCCACACCGCACAAGTAGCGTCCGCCGCCTCTATGGCGCACCCAATATTGATCGTGGAGCAGGATCAGGCGTTCGCTCGTTCGATGCGAGATGCCTTGAAGGCCAAAGGTTACGAGGCCGAGGAAACGACGGACGCCAAAGGGTGTCAGGAGCTGATTCGCAAGAAGCAGCCCGCGCTCGTGGTGATGGCCGTCGACCTTTCCGCGGGCCAGAACGGCTACATCATTTGCGGCAAGCTGAAGAAGGACGACGATCTGAAGACGATCCCCGTCGTCATCATCGGCAGCCCTGACGGCTTCGCGAACCACAAGAAGCTGAAGACGCGCGCCGACGACTACGTGGCCAAGCCGTTCGACGCGAAGGCGATCGTCGAGAAAGTGAAGTCCATCGTCGGACCGGCGGCGGCCGAAGCAGAGCCCGAAGCCGAAGAGAGCCTGGCGTTGGACGAGCTGCTCGATGACGGAGGCGCGCAAGACAGCGCGGCTGGATTCGAGGCCGGAAACACCGAGGAGACGATCCAGGGTGATCCGGAGCTGGACATGGTCGACGCCATGTTCGACGAACCGGCGGCCCCCGCCGAGGCGCCGGCCGAAGAGTCGGTCTCGGGGCGGATCG
>CAZFXD010000079.1:0-13992 GCA_964522795.1 uncultured Myxococcaceae bacterium | reverse complement strand
CCGCCCCCGCCCCCGCCGGCGCCTTCGCCGAAGAAGTCCGCGCCCAAGTCCGCCGCCGCACCGGCGACCACCACCCCGGACCGAAAAGTCGGAGCGGCCGACGCCGCAGAACTTCGCGAGCTCCGCGCCAAGGTGGCCCAGCTCACCGGTTCGCTCGAAGACGCCAACACCCGCGCCGGCGAGTTCGAGGCCAAGGTTCAGGAGCTGGAGACTGACCTCGCAGCCAAGACCGCCGCGCTCGACTCCGCCAAGTCCGGTGGTGGCAAGAACGAGAAGGAAGTCTTCGCGCTGCGCGAGTCTGGCAGCAAGAAGGACAAAGAGATTCTCCGGCTCAAGAGCGAGCTGAACGACAAGGAAAAAGAGCTGATCGAGCTGCGCGACAAGGAAACGTCGCTCGAACAGGCGCAGTCAGAATCAACCGAAGAGCTCTCCAAGCGGGACGCCCAGATCAAGACGCTCACCGCCAAGACGGAGCAGCTCACCGCGGAGAAGAAGAAGCTCGAGCAACAGCTTCAGACGGCCAAAGACGAAGCGCGCGCGGCCACCGCCGAGGTGGGCACGCTCCAGAGCGACCTCGACGCGGCGACCACCCGGGCGCAGAGCGCCGAGAGCGAAGTCGAGACTCTTCGCGCGCAGGTGGCCGAACTCGAACCGGCCAAAGCAGACCTCGAAGAGAAGACGCGGGAGGCGCAGTCGCTCCAATCGCAGCTGGAGCAGACCCGCGGTCAGCTCACCGCGCAGGCCACTTCGTTCGCGAAGGAGATGTCGAGCCTTCGCGGGAAGATCTCCGACGCCGAAGCCCAGGCTTCGAAGCACGAGGCGGCGCTCCGGACCGTCAAGGAACAGGTCAAAGCCGAAGCCGATCGCCGCGCGCAGCTGAAAGACCAGCTGACCTCGCTGGCGGAATCGCTCGACGCCCCCACGCAGGGCGCCGAGGAGCTCAGCCTGGACGAGCTGGCCGAGGCGTAGCGTCCGCCCCGCGCGCCGCACGGGGCAGATCCGGTGGGTCGCCGGGCTGGCGTCAGTGACCGCCGCCGTCTTTCTTCGGCTCGTCTTTCTTGTCGACGAGCTTCTTGGCGAAGCCGCGCACGTTGTTCGGCACGTTCTTGTCACGCGCCAACCCACGCAGTTCGGTCTCCCGGAGCGTGGCGATGAAGCGCATGGCGATGGCCTGCGGCACCTTGGGGTTCTTCACCAGGGCGAGCTTGATCCGGTAGTCCTGCGTCCAGTCCCGGCTTGAGTAGATGAGCCGAAGCACATCTTCCTGGGCGACCTTGTTGGATGCCTGGAGCAGCACTTCACCGTCGGTGATGCGCGGGCTGCGCATCACGGCCACGCACACCAACTTATTGGTGTCGCGAATGAGGATGCCGCGGGCCTCTTTGTTCCCCTTGGAGGCCAGCTTGATCTTCTGCGACACGTTCATCTTCATGATGCGCTGCGTGAGGTTCATCTTCTTGCGCTCTTCCATCGGCGCGGCGCCTTCGTCGGCCACGTCGGACTGGAACTCTTCCAGGATTTCGTCAGCGGTCGGGCCCGGGTCCGGGGCCTGCGCGGCGGCCTCAGGCCCGAACAAGCGAATGCGGGCCTCCTTCATCTGGGGCACATCCGCCAGGGTGAGCCCGCTGCGAACACAGAAGTCGCAGACGCCGTCCAGCAGTGCGGGCGTCGCGTTGGGGTTCAAGCAGAGCTGCCGCACCAGGTCCTCGTGCCGCAGCAAGCGCAGTTGGTTCTGGGCGATGATCTCGGCCGTGCGTGAGCCGCACTTGCTGGCGACCATGGCGACGGACGCATCGGGCGTGGAGTCATTGAGAATCATCCACTCGGCGTACGAATCGTTCTGCCAATACCGCTCGAGGAAGAACGCCAGCACCGGCGCCGGCACCCGCTCATCACGGAGCGCGGCGGACAGGATCCGGTCCGGCAGCGACGCCGACGTCTTCTCGGCCGTCTCTCGAACGCTGGCGTCCGGATCGAAGGTGAGCATGAACAACGCGCCCAGCATCTCAGGCGGCGCCAGCGGCACGAGGGACTTGGCCGCCATCATGCGAAGTGGCACCGGGGCCTTCGGGTCCACGTGCTTCTTCATGTTCGGCGGCAGAAAATCAGCTGTAATCGGACACGCGGCCACGGCGGCCGCAGTCTCGGGAGGCGGGGCTGCTGCGGGTTCTGGCGCGGGGACCACGTCGCTCATGCGCGATTCCTTTCGTGAATCAATCGAAGGCCTTCGAGGGTCAGAAATTCGTCCACAGTTTCGATGCAGCGGGACTCGCGGGCGATCAGGGGCGCAAGCCCACCCGTCGCGACCACCTTGGCCGCCCCACCCATCTCCGCGCGCATGCGATCGCAAATGCCATCCACCAACGAGACGTAGCCGAAGACGAGCCCCGACTGCATCGAGTGCACCGTATTCTTTCCGATGATTCCCGGGGGCCGGGTGAATTCAACGCGCGGCAGCTTGGACGCGTTGCGAAAGAGCGCCTCCATCGCAATCGTGATGCCCGGGCAAATGGCGCCACCCAGATACTCCCCTTTGGCGCTGACCGCATCGAAGGTGGTGGCGGTGCCGAAGTCGACGATCACCAGCGCGCTGTGGAACCGTTCGAACGCGGCCACCGCGTTGACGATGCGATCCGCACCCACCTCTTTCGGGTTGTCGTACAAGATCGGCATGCCGGTCTTGACGCCCGGGCCGATGAAGGTGGGCGGGCCGCGAAAGTACTTCTCGGTCATCGAAGCGAGGGCGAACTGCATGGTGGGCACCACGCTCGAAACGATCACCGCCCGGATCGCGCCGGGGTCAATGGCCACGTGCCGCATCATGGCGATGAGGGTGATGCCGTACTCGTCGGCGGTGCGCTGCGCGTTGGTCTGCAGCCGCCAGTGGGCCTTCAGGGTCGGGCCGTCGAAGACGCCGAGGACCGTGTTCGTATTTCCAACGTCGATGGCGAGCAGCATCAGCGGAGGGTCAGGTGTCAGCGCCCCAAGGTCAAGTGCTCTTCTTGGCTTTCACGTGCTCGACATCACCCGCGACGATGCGCTCTGTCCCCGTCGCCGTCTTCAGGAGGAGCGCACCGGTCTCGTCGAGGTCCAACGCGACCCCGCGGGTCTCCTTTGAATCGGTGCGAACGAGGACTTCCTGACCGATCGTCGTGGCGCGCTCCTTCCACGCGCGGCGAATGGCCTCGAACCCTTCGTTGGCGTGGACGTCGAGCCAGTCTTCCAGTTTCGAGAAGAGCGCCGCGGTGAAGAGCGGCCGGGAAACGACCTGCTTTCGCTCCACCCGCACGGAGGTGGCGAGGGCGCGAACTTCGTCCGAAAAATCGGCCGGCTCAGCGTTGAGGTTGACGCCGAGCCCCATCACCACCACGGTCTCGTCGTCAGCACTCGAGAGTTCGCACAGCACCCCGGCCAGCTTCTTGCCGTTGGCGAGCACGTCGTTGGGCCACTTGATCTGCGCGTCGACACCGCTCTCGCGCAGGGTGTCGGCGAGCGCCACCGCCGCGACCAGGGTCAGTTCTCCGGCTCGCGCCTTGGGGAGGTCGGGGCGCAGAATGACCGAACAGTAGAGGTTCTTGTGGGCCGGAGACTCCCAACGCCGACCGCGGCGGCCCCGACCGCTCGTCTGCTGGTCTGCGATCACCACATCGCCGTGCTGGGCCCCGTCGTTGGCGAGGGACATCGCGAGCGCGTTGGTCGATTCGGTGGTCTCTTCGAAATGAATGGTCCGGCCGATGTCGCGGGTGAAGAGGTACGGCGCCACTTCCAGCGAGGTGAGGCGATCGGGCACCTCGATCAACCGGAAGCCCCGGGTCGAGCTGGTTTCAATCCGGTACCCCAGCCGTCGCAACCCCTCGAGGTGCTTGAAGACGGCCGAGTTCGACAGCCCCAATTTGTCGCACAACGCCGCGCCCGGGAGAAAATCGTCCCCCGCCTCGACCAACATCCCGAGGATCAATTCGTCGCTATTGGGCACTTCGGCGGTTTCCACAGGGAAAGGGTATCGAGAGCCCGACTCCCAAGCAACGCGGGCGTTGCCTACATTGCCTCACGGGGCCCTGGTAAAGCGGGTCAACGACAGTGACGACTGGGGCCGACGCAGGCCGGTGCTGTCGACGATCGCGGTCTGGATCGATACCAGCCCTACCCCGGGAGCGAAGGTCATCTCGTTGATGAGCGTCAGCCCCTTCGGCGCCGGGTTCTGACTCTCGACCAACACGCAATGTTCGTATGTTCCGGAGGGAGCGTTGCAGCGGTAGTCAACGCGCACGATCTCGTACTTTTCCACCGAGGACACTGACACCACGTTGGTCCACTTGGTGCCCAGCTCGAGCGGATTCTTGAGCAGGTAGCGGCGATCGTCTCGAATGCCGAGGCCGTCGTAGAAGAGCTTCTGGCCCTGGGAGTCTACGAACGCCGCGTCGGCTTCCTTCTCGATGCGGATCTCCAACTGCCGCCGTTCTCCCAACATGTTGACGTCGTAGGACCAGGCGTTTCCCACCTTGAGCGGGTAGTAGTCGCGCGCCACCAGGGTGCGCCCGTCGTCCCCCACGGCGCGCTTCACGCAGCTCGTGGCGGCGATCATCATGGCCAACACCAGAAACGTTCTCATGGGCTCATTTTCTCCCGGCGTCTGAGGCCTGACGTGCGGCCTGCAGCTCTTCTAGCGCGAGTTTGGCGGAATTCCGCAGAATCGGATGGTCGTGATTCTCGGCCACCATGCTGAGGTAGGCGGCGGCTTCGTCCCCGCCCAGCGCCGCCAACGCGAACAAGATCTCCCGATGCAGCACTTCGTCACGCGGCCCAGCGGTCTCAATCAACGCCGCCACCGCCTCCTGCGCCTTCAGCTCCACCAGCGCGCCAATCGCCCGGTGCACCCGTCGAACGTCATCGACCGCCAGTTCTGCCTTCCACCCGCCGACGGCCCGGCGATCGCCGAGTTCGGTCAGGACCACCAGCGCCGCCACCGACACCACCGGGTCCGCCGACTTCACGTCGGCCAGCAAGGCGTCGCGGCTCTTCGACCGGGCATCGGAAACCGCTCGGAGGCGCACGAACACAGCGCGCGCCGCCTTCTGCAGCGCCGGCTCAGTGGCCACCGCCCGCTCGTCGAGGCTGGCAGGGCTCCCGCTCACCGGGGCGTCTTCGTCCTCTACCGTCTGCACGTCACCCGTCCCGAGCGCGCCGCGGACTCGCACCAGCCCCGTCGCCCCCGGACCCTCGTCGAACCAGACCTGGACTCGGAGACTGGGCCCCGCCCTCGTGCCGACCGGAGCCAGCTGAAACAGAGCGCCGCGGGTGAGCTCTGCTTCGACCGCTGTTCGCACCCGTGCGTCGGTCAACCCAGCGGAGGTCGCGCGGTTGACTTCAATCGTCATCTTGCCCAGCACAGGCGCAGCGGCGCGGGTACAGGCCCACGCCGCGCACACGACCACGCACGAGACAATCGCAACCTGACTACGCGTCACCGCCGCCCTGAGGCTCGCTCGACTGGGGAGGGCTTGCCGAAGCCGTGGCCCCGCCACTCGACGCGGCTTCACCCGAAGACGAACCGGGCGCAGCCGACGCGCCCTGCCCGCCTGGAGCCCCCGGCTGCCCCGGGGCCCCATCGCGGCGACGACCCCGACGGCGACGGCGGCGGCGCCGGCGGGTCCCATCGGTGGGTGCGCCAGGCGCTGAGGGGTTCGCGCTCTCGCTGCCGCCCTCCCCGCCCGCCTCGCCCTCATCATCGCCCTCGTCGGCTCCGCCGGCGTCAGCGTCAAACTCCACGATGCCTTCCACCGGAACCCCGGGGGCGCTGGGCGCGGCCATCGGCGGGGGCGTGACACTCTCAGTCGGGGTCCGCTCTCGCTCTTCGCGTCGCAGCTCTCGGCGCTTCAGGTGTTCCTGGGCTTCAATAGCCACGGCGTCGAAGAACGTGTCGTCGATGCTCACCAGGGACAGCCGGTGGGACTCGACGCCCACTTCGGCTTCGAAGAACTTCTCCGCCAGGCCTTCGCCTGCGTAGACCATGATGGGCGAGCCACCGCCCAGGGCATCGCCCCGCGCGTCGCCGCGCAAATCGCCGGTGGAGCAGAGCAGGCCGACATGCGCGTTGGCCTGTCCGACTTCGCGCCGAAGTTCGTGCACGTGCCGTCGCTCGATGTTCGCGTTTCCCCGGGCGAGGCGAATGACGAACCGCATTTCGAGGCTGCCGTCGGTCCGACGCGCGCCCAGCACCGGGCCGTCTTTGGTGCGGCGCTGCACGCGGATCTCCCGGAACCGCAGGGCCTTGAGCAGGCGCATGATCGCCCGCTCGAGCGTCGCCGGGTCGAGCGCGGCCAACCGCGCCCGGAACTGCCGTGCCATGGCGCGACGGGCTTCTTTGACGGCGTGACGGGCGGCGTGTTGCAGCTCTTGATCTTCGGCGCTGGGGGCAGCGATGGGCGCTGCGTCTCGCGACTGGGGCAACACCGCGCGGCCGTTCTCGAACGGAATCTGGGCGATGGTGCAGAGCGCCTGCTGAATTTCGGCGGCGTCGCGGGCCGGATCGGTGTCGAGCGCTAGCTGCCCGTCACCCTCCACGCCCGATGTGTTGACCCACACGAACTGCGGGCGGCGGCCGTCGTCGATGCGCCGCTGGTTCTCGCTCACCAGCGCGGTGATCAGTTTTTCCTGGGTGAGATCGGGGCCCACCTGCTCTCGGGCGAGCGCGCGCTCGAGGATGAGGAGCGGCGCCATGGGCTCGTTGCTCTCGGACAAGAACTCGAACGCCACCTCCGCCAGGGGCGGGAACCGGCGGCGCTTCTGCTTCGCTTCGTCGCGTCGACGGCGTTGATGATCAGATTGGTGGCGCTGGAGCGTGCGAACGTACTCGGCCCGAGCCTCGGGGTGGCGCTCGCTTCCCCGAAGGGGCGGCAGGTCCTCTTCAGGGTTCTTGAGGGCCACGCCCGTCTCCTGAAGCGCCGCCGGGTCCTCCGGCAGCTGCCAATCGACGAGGGCGAACGTGTCCTTCGCCGTCACGATCACCCGTCGGTCGCGGGCGCGCCTGGCCATGGAGACCAGCCGTGCCAGCATCGTCACGTCGGGGGCCTTCCCCACGTGCGACAGGAGCCCCTGGCTCACTGAACGCTGGGTGATTTCGTTGTAATGGAGCGGTGCACCCGCATCCTGAAGAACTTTCAGCGCAGCATCGTAGAACGTCATCGTGACGTACATGACCCGACGGTCATAGGAAGTCAACGAAGCATGCTTGAGTTTCGCCTCGGACGAACCACGGCTCAACCGGGCAGAAAAGGCCGGGTGGCGGGGTTTGAGCTCCTCGTGGACGGGGTTGAGTTCTTTGAGGGCGCGGTGGCCGAACCCCGGGGCACCGTGGAGCGCCAGCTTCGGCACGCGGTGGAGGTGCTCAGCCGGCCCACCGGGCACGCCGTCGACGTGGTGCTCCGGGAGTCTCGTCGAGTGCTGTGCGTCTGGCGGCGCGGCGCTGGGTCCGTCGTGCTCGCCTCGTATTCGACGCTGAGCCCGGCGGAGGAGTTTCGCGGGCCGGTGGAGCTGCCCTGGCTCGAGCTCGTCAACGCGGTCCAGCGATTCACACGGCGGCCCGCGCTCGTTGGGGGTGCTCACGCGCCGAACCCGCCCGCCGGCGTCGTGGAGGTCGGCGCGCCGTCCTGGCGGCTGACGCTGGACGATCGCGACGGACTGCTGCAACCGGCCGCCAGCGGTGCTCGCAGCTCCGCCTGGCTGGTCACCCCGGGCCGCCTCACGCACGGCACTGCGAGGGAGCCTCGAGGAAGCGCGCCTCCGCTGTTGCGCCTGTGGGCCCTGCTCAAGAACACGCCGTTGGAACGGCCCCCGGGAACCGAGCGGCAGGTACTGGCGGCTGAGATCGCGGCGCAGGTGGTCCCCGAGTTGCTCGGCCGAAACCCAGGCCTCGGCCGCGCCGTCGCCATGCGCGACTTTCTGAGTGCCGTGGCCCCCCCGCGGCGGCACGGTTCGACCGCGCACCATGCGCCCGCCCGGCGCACGCCACTTCGAAAAGCGTCGACCCGGAGGCCGCTCCCCTCGGCGGGAGCGCTGCGCCGACTGCGGTTCGTGCCCCGGTGGACCTCGGAGTTGAGGCCCGAAGCTGGCGTCACGGCGCTGGTCCCGCTGCTTCACGGGGTCGCCGCGCGAGGCCCGCGAGACGTGGTGCGACTCGCTGAAACCGGCGACGTCACCCTCGACGCTCACGGCGAGGTGTCTGTCACCCTGTCCGATGCAGGCGAGGTGCTGGTCCACGCTCCCCGTTGGGAGGCCTTCTTCGGCCCCACCGAATCGACCGCGCGATGGGTGCGCTCGCGGCCGACCCCGCGCAAAGCGACCGCGCTCTTCGTGCTGCCCCGAACCGTGGTGGTCGGATTTGGGGATGGCACCGCGGTGGGCCTCGAGCCGCACACCGGCGCGCTGCGCTGGGCCCATCGCCCCACGGTCCCCACGGCCTCGGTGTTCGAGGTGCACCAGCACCGCCTGTGGATCTTCTCACGCACCGGGCGCTGCCAGGCGCTGGATCTGGAGAACGGCGTCTGCGTGCAGACGGTTGACGGGCTCGGGCTCCGCGAGACTGAGCCGGTGGCCGCGCACGGCGCGCTGTGGGTCTTCACCCGAACCCGCGGAGTGTCGACGCTCTGGCACATTCGAGACGGTCACCCTCCGATGCAGCCGCCGTGGAGTTCGCGAACCCCGGTGGCGCTGGCGGCCGGCACCGCGCGCACCCTGTGGGCGGTGACCCACGAGCCGGGGCGCACCGCCGTCAGCTCCTTCTCCAAAGCGGGCGCAGCCACGCTCCGGGCCACGCTCGGCGGCGCGCGGCCACAGGCGCTCTTCGCCGCCCAGCAGCACTGCGTCGTGGTCGACGCCTTCGGCCAGGTCAGTGCCATCGGCCTCCGCGGGGACGTGCTCTGGTCGCGTCCAGCGCCCGCCACAGCCCGCTTGGCCAGGGTGCCTCCGGCGTTCGGGCGCAACCTGCTTATCGTGGCCGACGACGCGGCGATGAACGCGATCGATGCCACCACAGGCCGGACGCTCGCCCAGATGCCTCGCGACGCGCGGCTGTCCGCCATGGCGGTCGACCGCCACGGTCATCTCTACGGGCTGACCGACGATGGTCGGGTCACGTCGCACCAGCTCCAGGCGACGTTTGGTCTCGTCGAAGGTGGGGCTACTTCTTCCCCTTCCCACCTGCGGGTTGAACCTTCTCGTTGATCTCTTCTTCCGGGCGCACAGAGTCCGTCGCGCCCTTCCATTTTTCACCCGCGGCCAGCTTCCACTCGGCGGGAACATCGAGCTTCCAGACCAGGTTGGCGACGATCTCGCCTCCGCTGGGAGACCGCGAAGAAATGGTGAAAGTAATCTCGGTCTTCACCGCCTCAGCCATGAGCAGGTCGACGTCGTAGTGGCCGAGCACGATTTGAGAAGGGAAGAACGGGACGAAGCGCTCGGGCCATTCGACCTTCTCGCCCGGATCTCCCGAAATGCTGAACTCGCCGGCCAACTTGTCTTTCGCGTCGAACAGCTTGGCGTTGACGTTGAACGACCCCATCGCGCGCACGCTGCGCACGTTCTTGTCGTTCACCCGTTCTTCTCGCGGGAGCCCCCACACCACGAGCTGAAAGCGGATCTTCTTCTCGCCACCCGAGGAGATCGCGCTCGCGGTGACCACGTCGAGTCGAATGCCGTGATCGGTGGCCGTCCAGAGCGGGCTGTAGTTGCGGCTGTTGAACTCGTCGAACTGCTTGCGAACCACGTCGTAGATCGCCCGCTTGTCCTTGTCTTTGTCGTCGTCGCCGCCTTTGCCACCCTTGCCCGCCTTGGGCTGACGCTCGGCGAGCTCCTGCAGGTAGTCATCGAACTTCCGATTGCCACCGTGCTTGTTGATGAACTCGTTCACTTCCTTGAAGTACCAGCCGAAGAAGTTCTGCACCTCGTCGCGGTAGCTCTTCTCGTCAGGGTTGAGGCGAACCCACGCCACCCGCTCGGCGTACTCCGTCTTCAATTTTCCGAGCGCGGTCGCCTTCGCCGCTTCGGCGGTCTTCTCACTGATGCGACGCGACCCGAAGACGATCAGCGCCACGAAAAAAACGATCCCAACAATCAGTCCAAAAGAACGCTTCAAAGCGACGTCTCCTTTACGGGAAGCCAACGTGATATGAGCATTCAGCCACGTGATCCAGAAGACCGACAGCGTAAAATTGACCGCACCGCTTCCGCTGGAGAGCGGCGAGCTGATCTCCAACGTCACGCTCGCCTACTCTTCCGTGGGGAAGGTCGGACAACCGTGCGCCGTAGTGTTTCACGACTTCACGGATTCGCACGCTTTTGACGGTCCGGCTCACCAGGGCGCCGGGTGGAATGCAGGGGTGATCGGCCCCGCCCTGAGCGTGGAAACCGAAGGGCGGCGCATCATCTCCCTGGGGTTGCTGGGGAGCCCCTTCGGCTCGACCTCGGCAGAAGGCGAGCACATTCCGTCGTTCTCAGTCGAAGACATGTCGCGGGCCGCCGCCGCCGCCCTCACCCTCTTGGGCGTCGAGCGGGCGGGCGCGTTCATCGGCTCGGGTCTGGGTGCGATGGTGGCGCTCCGCACGGCGAGTCTGTTTCCGACGCGGACCGCGAGGGTGTTGGCCGTCGGGGCGGGAGCGGCGCTGCCAGCTTCTCTGCAGGCCCAGGTGGGGCTGTGCGGCCAGTTGGTTCGGGCGGGCGGCTACAAGACCGCTCGGCTCGAATTCCTGCGCAAGGCGTGGGATCGGCGCGCACTCGCCGAACGCGAAGGCGGAATCGACGCCGCGGAAGCCTATCTGTCCAGGCTGGCCGACGAGTTCATCACCTGGTTTCCTCCGGCGGCTTACGTCGCCCTGAGCGCCGCCTACGCCAGCTGCGACCTCAAGGAAGCGCTGGGACAGCTCGGCTGCCCGGCGTTCTTCGTGGCCGGAGCGTCAGACGAGGTGGCGCCCGTGACCGCGGTGCGCGACGCGTACCACCGGGCCTCGGCGGGCTCGGCCAAGGCGAACTTCGTCGAGCTCCCGGTGGACGGCGGCCATGTCAACGTGTGGGCCGCGTTGCCGCGGATCAAAGGGCAGCTGCGCGAGTTTCTGGGCGCGCTCGACTAACGCGGCCCCGCCGGCGTCTCGCCCGCGGCCCTCAGCTTGCCGCGCAAAGCGCCCACCAGCATGTCGATGGCCGTCTCGTTGTTTCCGCCGTGCGGAACGATGATGTCGGCGAAGCGCTTCGACGGCTCCACGAAGCCCATGTGCATGGGGCGCACGTGGCGAAAATACTGGTGAATCACGTGATCAAAGTCTCGCCCGCGCTCTTTGATGTCGCGGGTGAGCCGGCGAATGATGCGCACGTCGTCCTCGGTCTCGACGAAGATCTTCACGTCCAACTCCGAGCGGAGCTGCTCCAGGTGGAGCACCAGAATCCCCTCGACGAGAATGAGCTCCCCCGGCTCCACCGTCATCGTGCGGTCGGCCCGGACCGACGTCACGAAGTCGTAGATCGGCTTCTGCACCGCGCGGCCCGCCTTGAGCTCCCGCAGGTGAGACACGATGAGGTCGGTGTCGAACGCGTCGGGGTGATCGAAGTTCGTCTCACGCCGCTCTGCCAGCGTGAGTCCGGCCAGATCGCAGTAGTACGAGTCGAGGTCGAGAAAGGCGACCCGCCCCTGGGTGAGGGCCTGGTGAACTTTTCGCGCCACGGTCGTCTTGCCCGAAGCCGTGCCGCCCGCAATGCCAACCACGAGGGGTGTCGCCATGCCTTGGCGGTGTATCAGAAGTCGAAACGGTCGCCGAGTTCGAGCACGCGAACAGGCAGGTGCGCGACTTCAGCCTTCAGCTCGCGCACGAACGCCGGCTTCAGGTGATACAGCACCACCTGCGCGTTGGGGCGCGTGAGCTTCTTCAGCTCGGCCTCGAGCGTCTGGGGCGTGAGGTGCCCGGAGATATCGGCCAGGCTCTGATGGGCGTTGGGGAAACTGGTCTCCACCAGCACCGGGCCAAGTGACTTCTGCTGGTTGACCAGCTTCCACCAATCGACGGTGGGGCCGGTGTCGCCTGAAATGGCGAACGCGCTCTGGCCATCGCGCACCACAAACCCGCACGACTCGACCGGGTGATCCACCTTCACGGACTGGACCTGGTACTTGCCAATCTGAAAGGTGTCTCCCGGGGTGAAGCTCTTGAAGCGGAAGACCGGTTTCTCGGCGCTGGGGATGACCGAGAAATCAGGCCAGATGCGGTCGTTGAACAGGTGCGCTTTCAGGGTGTCGGTGCACGCCGACGAACAGTAGATGTCGACGGGCGAGGTTCGCCGCTCGACGATCAGGTCGGCCAGCAACGGCAGATCTTTGATGTGATCGAAATGGCTGTGCGTGAGCAGCACGGCGTCGACTCTCGACAACGCGTCAAGCATCAACGTGCTGGTCAGCGCGCCGGCGTCGACGGCGAGCACGCCATCAACGAGGAAGCACGTGCTGCGACACCCGTGCAGTTCTCCACCATGACAACCGAGGACGTCGAGGTGCACCTAGAGATCTCCAAACTTCCACTTCATCTCCAGGTATCGGAGGAAGTCGAACAACGCCGCGGTGTCTTTCACGACCACCTTGTCCACGCCGACCACCACCAGCCCGGCGCGGGACAACCGGTCCAGGGTCAACCGGATGGCCGGCTCGCCCACCGCGAGTTCGCGGGGGAGTTCACGCACCGGAAAGTCCACCTCCACCCCGTCGTCGCCGGGACGCCCTCGGGTCTGCGCCAGGTGCAGCAGGTGGTGCACCACCCGGCTGGACGGGTCGGCGATGAGGAGACTTTCAATCTGGGTGTCGGCTTCGGCCAGGCGGTCGGCCAGCTTCTTGATCATGCGGACAGCGATCTCGGAGTTTCCCCGGATCATGTTCTCGAACATCTTGGGATCGATGACGAGGAGCTTCGCCTCTTCTTCCACCGTGGCGGTGGCGGCGCGCGGCTTGTTGGCGATGATCGCCATCTCGCCAAAGAATTCGCCCGGCCCGAGCACGGCCAGCACCTTCTCCACGTCGCGAACCTTCTTGGAGATGGCGATGCGGCCGGACTGGAGCACGAACATCTCTTTCCCGGGCTCGCCTTCGCGAAAAAGGACCGTGCCCCGGGGGAGCTCCTTGCCGAATTTCTGGAACAGCGTTTCTTCGGCGCTCATCGCAAGGTCACCTTCCAATTCAGCCGCGACTTTCCACCCGGGTCAAATTCAAACCCGGCCCTCGTTCACCCCGACTATTTCGTTGTCGCGGTGAACACGCCATCCCAATCGTTCGGTGGCGGTTTGTCCTTGAACACCTCGATCTCCTCCACATGCCGAATCGACGGGGCATCGTGCGGCCAGATCGACTGCACCTGGGTGAAGCCCGCGATCGCCTCGTCCCATCGCCGCGCGGCGTAGGCGTCGACCGCGGCCTCAAACGCCGCGATGGCTTTGGCGTCCTGCTCGTTGGGGGCGCCGATCGCCCGAAGTTCGTAGATGTGGGTCGGCCGGGCCTTGCCCTTGACCCGCACGGCCCCCAGGCGGCGGGCGGTGACCTGCCCTTTGACCAGCTCCCACGTCCCCTCTCCGATGATGATGTTCGTCTCGTATTCTTTGTTGGTGCCCTCGAGGCGGGAGGCCAGGTTCACGGCGTCGCCCATGATCGTGTAGTCGACGCGCACATCGGAGCCCATGTTGCCCACGATCATCGGACCGGAGTTGATGCCGACCCCGATCTCAAAGTTGGGGAGCCCCCGGGCACGCCACTCGCCCCGCAGATCGTCGAGGCGCTTCAGCATGCGCACGGCGGCCCGGCACGCCCGCAGCGCGTGATCGGCCTGGTCGAGCGGCGCGTTCCAGAACGCCATCAGCGCGTCGCCGATGTACTTGTCGAGCGTTCCGCGCTCGTCGAACACGATCTGCGTCATCGGGGATAGGTAGCTATTGATAAACGATGCCAACTTCTCGGGCGCCATTTGCTCG
>CAZFXD010000078.1:11293-18842 GCA_964522795.1 uncultured Myxococcaceae bacterium | reverse complement strand
GGCGTGGCGGTCATTCACGTCGGCGCGGCGACCGAGACCGAGATGAAAGAGAAGAAGGCGCGCGTGGAAGACGCGCTCCACGCCACGCGGGCCGCGGTGGAAGAAGGCATCGTCCCTGGCGGCGGTGTGGCGTACCTGCGTTGCCTGCCCGCGCTCGAGAAGTACAAGGCGGAAGGCGACCAGCGGTTCGGCGTGGAGATCATCAAGGCGGCCATCAAGCAGCCCCTGTGGAAGATCGCGACCACCGCCGGCCAGGAAGGCGCGGTGGTGCTGGACAAGGTGCTCCAGGGCAAAGGCGCGTTCGGGTTTAACGCCCGCACCGAGGACTACGAAGATCTGGAGAAGGGTGGCGTGATCGACCCGACCAAGGTCAGCCGTACGGCGCTGCAGAACGCGGCCTCGGTCGCGGCGCTGCTCCTCACCACCGAAGCGATGATCGCTGACAAGCCCAAGAAGAAGGGCAAGTCGGCGGGCGGCGCGGGTGGTGGCATGCCGGACTACGGCGGCGACGACCTGGACATGTAACGAGCGTTCGACCGGTTCGGTCCTTCTGACGCCCCGGGGCCCATGTGGTTCCGGGGCGTTTGTCGTTTCTGGGGGAGCGCACACCGCGGTGAGGGCCTGCGGCGCTCCGAACGCCTGTGAAGTGAGGGTGGGGCATGTGTTTTTCGGCGGAAGCGAGCTTCATCTCCGGTGCGGCGCTGTCTTCCGGCGGCGTGGTCGCGCTCAACCTGGCGCGCAGGCCCGCCGCCAAGCCCTACGCGGCGATTCCGCTGCTGTTCGGCATTCATCAGACCATCGAGGGCGTGCAGTGGCTGGCGCAGACCGGCCGGGCCCCTCCGTGGGCCGGGACGGCGGCGGTCTACGCGTTCCTCACCATCGCCTTCGCCTGGCCGTTCTACATGCCACTCTCGCTGATGCTCCTGGAGCGGGTCTCACCCCCACGGCGCCGCATCATGCAGGGCCTCTCGTTCGCCGGCGGTGTGTTCTCCGCCCTGGCCATCGCCTTCGTCTATCTCAACGGGGCCAGTGCCGAGGCGTCGACGCACGGCCACATCACCTACGTGTACGACGTACCGCAGTGGGGGGGCGCGATGCGGTGGATCTACGTCGCGCTCACCGCCATCCCGGCGTTTCTTTCGTCAGCGCGCTTCAGCCGGTGGTTCGGCGCGGGCATTCTGCTCACCTACGCGGGCGCCTGGTACGCCGCCGCGAATTCGTTCGACTCGGTGTGGTGTTATTTCGGCGCGCTGCTCAGCCTTTTGGTGATGATCGTCTTGCGCCTCAACCCGGTGCGAGCGTTCACCGCGCCGGCATAGACCGCGCGGCCTACTCGGCGATTCGCCCGTCTTTAAAAAGCGTGGCGGAGTCGTCCTCGGTGATGATCTCAATTCGATTCACCGTGAGATCGGAGGGCGCAGGTTTCTGCCGATCGTCGACCAGGAGCCGAATTTCGACCATCACGTTCGAGTTCGGGGCGACCTGATTCTGCGTGAGCGAGTACTGGCGGTTGACCACGATTCGAGCCTGCTTCCACATGGTCTTTCCGTCGTTCTTCACCATGTAGACCGGGCGCGTGGCGTCGCCCGCGACGACCAACCTCGCTTCAATGTCGTTGTGTGGCCCGGTCGCCCCCGGGCACGAAGCTCCCAGGCTGACCACCGAGAGGAAGAACCACGCGCCGATCACGCCCGCCTTGTACTTGAAGAAGCGATCGGAGTTTTTGAAGTCCTCCACCGCCTCTTTCAAGATCGACACCGCGTTGAGCGCGAGGTCGAGGGCGCCCTCCTTGAGCGCTTCCTTGTTCAGCGGCCGCTTGTGAACCGGGGGCTCGCTGGTGGCGATGCCCACGGGGGCCATGCGCTCGTTCTTCCAGGTGCCGGAAGGGGGGCGCGAAGGGTTCGGTGGCGGGTTCGGCGGAGGTGGCACGGAGTGTCGATTGTAAGGCGAGTCAGGAAGACAGGCTACCTCGCTTGTAGGCCTTCGAGCGCTCTCGACGCGATCGCATTCTCCGGGTCGAGCTCGAGCACCCGGCGGAGGTGTTTCTGGGCCTCCTCACGGGCTGAGCTCTTGTCGGCGACGCGTCCCGCCTTGACCGAGCGGTCGATGTACAAGAGCCCCAGGCGAAGCGTGAACTCGACGTCGGTCGGGTGGGTCTCGAGCACGCCGCGCAGGGTCTTGTCCGCGGCGGCGAAGTCTCCCGAGAGTTGCTGCGCGAGGGCGAGCTTGCCCAGGGGGGCGGTGGCGCCCGGGTCGAGCAGGGACGCGATGCGAAAGGCCTCCATCGCGGGCGCGTAGTCCATCGCGTCGAGCAACATGTCGCCCAGCGAGGCCTGCGCTTCGCCCAGGTAGGGGTTGAGCTCAATGGCCCGAACGAGGTGCTCTCTGGCCGCGTCCTTGCGCTGTCGCGAGAGGTAGATCTCCGCCAGGTAGAGGTGGTTGTCGGCTGTCTCGGGGGCGAGCTCGATGGCGCGCTTCAGCTCTTCCACCGCGCGACCGACGTCATCGAGCTGCCGAAAGGCGAGCCCCAGGAGCGTGTGCACCACGGCCAGATCGGGAAAGTCGTGCGCCAGCTCTTCCAGCGCCACCAGGCCCTGCTGAGGCACCTGCTTGTCGTGCAGCCAGGTGAAGGCCTCGTCGAGCTTCGCACGGGCCGAGGAGGGCACGCCGGCGAACGGATCGTTCAGCTGCGCCATCAGGTCTCTGGCTCGCGCGACATCGCCGGCCCGGGCGTCAGAGCGAATGAACGCCTTCAAGGCGGCCGTGGCCCCTTTGCGATCGCCCGTGCGCTGCCGGGCCTTGGCGAGCGGGAGTTGCCAGGTGGTCTCGTTCGGCGCGTCGGCGACGGCACGCTCCAGGGCAGCCCGCGCCTCGGCGTAGCGCTCCAGCTCCAGCAGCGCGACGCCCAGCCGGTGCTGGTATTCGGCCACGCGGGGGGCCGCGGCGACCGCGCGCTGGAAATCGGCGATGGCTACCGTGCCGGCGGTCTCCGTCGCGGCAAAATGCACCAGCCCGCGGGCATAGTCGGCCACGGGCCGGGTCTCTCGCTGCAGCGAGGTGAGCCAGTCGGCGGCGCTGCCCGCCTTGACGTGCGCCTCGGCCAGGGCGCGCCAGGCCTCGAGATCGTCGGGGTGGGTGGCGACGCGCTGGGACAGCTTCTTGATCGCCACCTCGAATTTGCCCTCGCGGACCAGTCCGCGAAGTTCCTCCACCTCGGTTCCGACCTTCGCCGGTGGCACGGTGGCACACGCCGAGAGCAGGGCGGTGACGACCAGGAGCGGGGCACTTCGGTTCACGTGTTGGCCTCGGGTTCAGCGCCCTTGCCGATGCCTTCGAAGCCGCGCGCGGCGACGTTGGCGCTCTTGTCGCCGCCCTTGCCGCCCAGCGACAGGTTGAGGTCGATGATGCGCGAGCGCACCTCGGCGAGCAGGGCCTCCTTGTCGGTGCCGAAGGGGGCTGGATCAATCGGCTTCCCCACCGCCACCAGGATCTCTCGCGAGGTGAACGTCCAGCGGTTCTTCGGCATCACGATGCCCGAGCCCTCTACCGCCACCGGCACCACCGGGACGCCGGCTTTGAGGGCCAGGGCGAAGGGGCCCTTCTTGAAGGGGAGGACCTCGCCCGTGGAGCTGCGGGTGCCCTCGGCGAACACCACGATGCTCTTGCCGGCTCGAATCTGCTCCGCCGCGGCGTCGAGCGACCGCACCGCGTCGGCGTGGTTCTTGCGGTCGACGAAGATGAAGCCCGCCATCCAGATGAACCAGCCCAGGAACGGGATGTAGCGAATGATCTTCTTGGCCACGAAGCGGAAGTTGGTGGGGAGGGCCATGAAGAGCACGGGGATGTCGACCGTGGACTGGTGGTTGGAGACAAACACCGCCGGCCGGGTGAAGTCGACGTTCTCAAGCCCGCGCACCGTGACCCAGGCGCTGGGGAGCCACACCAGCACGGGCGACCAGACGCGCTGCGTAACCCAGAGGGCGTAGCGACCGTCCTGGCCCAGCAGGAGCGCCAACGACGCGAAGACGAAGCAGATGACGGTCCACAACCCCGTCATGACCATGCACCAGAGAGATCGAACCATGGAACGGCAGCGCTCTTAGCACACAGCACATCGGGGCCGCGTGCTATGAGAGCTTGTGGTGGCTCGGACCAAATTCATCGCGATTGCCGGCAACATCGGGGCCGGAAAAACCGAACTGACGAAGTTCTTGTGCAAGAAGTACGGCCTCAAGCCGGTCTACGAGCCGAACGATCAGAACCCGTACCTCGAAGACTTCTACAAAGACATGAAGACCTGGGCGCTGCGCTCTCAGCTCTTCTTCCTCACCCACAAGTTCCGCCTCCACCGCGAGCTGGAGAAGAGCGAAGTGGCGGCCATTCAGGATCGGACCATCTACGAAGACGCCGAGATCTTCGCCAAGAACCTCTACCGCCAGCGCTGCATCGACAAGCGCGACTTCCGGACCTACTGGGAGATGTACGAGATCATCTGCGCGTCGCTCAAGCCGCCCGACCTGATGATCTACCTGAAGTGCCCCGTGCGAACGCTGAAGCAGCGCATCCACATTCGCGGGCGGGCCATGGAGCAGGACATCCCGACCGCCTACCTCAAGCGGCTGAACGATCTGTATGACGACTGGTTTCAAAGCTACAACATGTCGCCGGTGCTCGAGCTTGCGACGGACAGCCTCGACTACATGACCGACCTCGTGGACCGGGCAGATCTCTTCAAGAAGATCGAGAAACACCTGTGAAAGAGATCTACATCGTCGCCACCGCCGAGAAAGATCCGGTCAAGCTCGACGTCCTCCGCGAGACCTACGAGTCGGAAGAGATCACCTTCGTCGCCGGCGAAGACGGCAACCTCTTCTCCGTTCGGAGTGAGAACACGCGCATCGACGTTCGCTTCGACGGGCGCGACGCGCCCCTGGGCTGGACGCCCGGTCTGTTGACGGGCACCCCAGCCAGTCTGGCGGCGCTGGAGAAGGCCCAGGGCTTCTACCGGGTCTCCTTCGAGCCCGGGAAACCGCAGGGGTCGGTGGCGGTGTTCGAAGCGTTGTGGGCCGTGCGCGCCATGCTCGAGCACATGACCGCGGTGGTGGTCGATGTGACGGCGTTCAAAGTTCACTCGCCCGAAGACGTGGAAGAGCTGACGGACCTCGAGTTCGACGTGCGAGATCACATCACGCTCCACGCGGTCGAAGTGGGGCAGACCAGCGCACCGTTCTGGGTCCACTCCCACGGCATGTCCAAGTTCGCCGTGCGCGACGTGGAGATGTTCAACGTCAACGAGAACGACCTCGAAGCCGCGGAGACGTTCTTCCACGAGCTCTGCACCGATCTCGCCTTCGGGCAGGGGCCGGCCCCCCGCGAGGCGGTGGCCACCAGCGTCGGCGATGGGTTTGTGGTGCTCCCCTCGGAGGAAGCGCGTACCAACCTGTTTGGCATCGGGCCCGACGCGTTCGAAGGGCACGGCGACTTCTATTACACCATCGTCTCGCCTGAAGGCCGGCACAGCATGACGGAGGTGCTGCACCAGTACCGCGACCGCTTCGTAGAGGAGTCTCCGGAGGAGGCCGACAAGCGCCGCAACCTGGCCAAGGAGCTGATGGGCGCGTTCAAGGCCCGCTTCCTCCGCAAGGGGCTGATGGACCCGCTCGCCTTCCTGGTGCGTGCGCCCTTCGAGGTGCACCCCAACGGCGCCGCCCCCACCGAGGAGATGCTGTGGGCGGAGGTGATCGCCTGGGAAGACGACACCCTGATCGCCAAGCTGGTCGACGGCGGCAAGTTGACCACCGAGTGGCGCCGCGGGGCGCATGTGGAAGTCGAGGAATCTCAGCTCAACGCCATCGCCTTGAGCCGTGAAGGTCGCACCCTGGACGAAGAAGAAATGCGGGGCATTCTCCTCGCAGAACGGCCCATGTAGGAACGCCCCATGCCTGCACTGTTGATGCTCACGGGACCTCTGGCTGGACAGCGCCGCGAATTGTCGGGCGAGATCGTGCTGGGGCGCAGCCCGTCGTGTCAGATCCCGCTGGAGGACTCCAAGGTCTCCCGCCGCCACGCGCGCATCGCGCTGTCGGAGAAGCGGGCGGTCATCGCCGACCTGGGGTCCAGGAACGGCACGCTGGTCAACGGCGAGAAGGTGGAAGGCGAGGTCGCGCTCCTGCCGGGTGATCGGGTGCAGATCGGCGATTCGGCCGCGGTGTTCGAGCCGTTCACCAGCGCATCTCTGAGCGACGCGCAGGACGACGGGGAGAGCGTGGGCGTGCCGGTGAGCGAGCTGTTGCCGGTGGTGGGCGCGGAGGCGGCGCTCCTCAAGGCGGCGTCGGCGCTGCTGGGCGCCACCAACGAGGCGATGGTGCTGCGCAAGACGGCCGAAGAGCTGGCGCATGGCATCGACGCGGAACTCTCGGCCGCCCTGTTGGGCACCACCGAGGGGCTGTTGACGGCGTCCGTGGTGGGCGGCGATCACGTGCAGGTCCCGCGGTCGATGGTTCGCGCGGCGCTGGAGCGCGGTGAGTGCGTTCGCATGGGTGGAAAGATCTGCGCGCCCATGGCCGCGTTCGGCGCGGCGCCGTTTGGAATTCTCTACGCCGAGCGTCCCGAAGCGTTCACCACGCTCAACCAGCGAACGTGCGCGGCGCTGGCGCGACTGGCGGCCGACGCCGTCGGGCACGCCAAGGGGCGAGTCGAGAACGAGGGGGGCTCGGTGCTGCTGGGGACGTCGAGGGTGTTTCGGAAGACCCTCGAGCTGGCGCGCCGGGCCGCTCAGTCGATGGACTCGGCGGTGATCGTGGGTGAGACCGGTTCCGGTCGCACCGCCCTGGCGCACTACATTCACTCTCGCAGCGTGCGGGCCCTGGGCCCCTTCGTGGTGGTGGACTGCCAGAAGTCGGCCCCCATGGTGGAGGAGGCGCTCTTCGGCCGGCCCGCGGCCTCGGGCGCGCCGGGCACGGCCTCGGCGCTCCTGCGGGCCGACCGCGGCACGCTGGTGCTCCGCAACCTTGAAGCCATTCCTCGCCCGGTGGCGGTGCGGTTGGGCAAGGCGCTGGAGAAGCGCACCGCGCCCGGTCGCAGCGGCGGAGAAGAGCCGATCGACGTGCGCGTGCTGGCGATCGGCGCGGGGCACGAGAAAGCATTTCTCGCCCGGGGCAACCTCGACCCCGCGCTGAGCAAGGCGCTCAAGGGCCCGCAGCTCGACGTGGCGCCGCTCAGGGAGCGGAAGCAGGACGTGCCGGCGTTGACCGATCACTTCTTCGGGCTGGCGTCGGTGCTGCGTCAGCGCGAGTCGCCGGAGCTGACGCCCCACGCGCAACGCGCCCTCACCGAATACGCCTGGCCCGGCAACATCGAGGAGCTGATCGGCGTCTGCGAGCGCCTGTCGCTGCTGTACCCCGGCCAGCGCGTGACCGCCCTCGATCTGCCGCCGGAGATCCAGATGGGGCCCCGGACCGAGGAGCGCAAGACCCTGGCGCAGCGCGTGGCGCACCTCGAGAAGGACGCGGTGATCGAGGCGCTCCGCGAAGCCCGGGGCAAGAAGATC
>CAZFXD010000078.1:0-11283 GCA_964522795.1 uncultured Myxococcaceae bacterium | reverse complement strand
GGCGAGCCTGTTGGGCATCAGCCGGCCGACGCTCGACAAGAAGATCGCCGAGTTCGAAATTCCCGTCGAAAAAGAGCGATCGTGAAGGTTCGTTTTTCGAAAGCCGTGGCGCTCGCGCGCCGCGCGCACCGGCCCGTGGTGGCGCTGGAGAGCTCGGTGCTCTGTCAGGGGCTGAAGCGCCCGCACAACCGCCAATGCCTTGCCCGTTGCGAGGGTGCGGTGTCGGCGGTCGGGGCGGTGCCCGCCACGGTGGCGATTGTCCGTGGCCAGGTGCAGGCGGGGCTGTCGGCGCGAGAAGCCGAGGCGCTGATGGAGGCCCGCGGGGTGTTGAAGGTCGCCACCCGCGATCTTCCCATGGCGCTCGCCCGGGCAGCGACGGGGGCCACCACGGTGAGCGCGACGGTGGAGATCGCCGCCGCAGCGGGGATCCGCGTGTTCGCGACCGGTGGCATCGGCGGCGTGCATCGCGACGCGGCGAAGCTCCCGGACGTCTCTCAGGATCTGATGGCCATCGCCAGGCACCCGGTGGCGGTGGTCTGTGCCGGGGCCAAGTCCGTGCTCGATCTGCCGGCGACCAATGAGTGGTTGGAGACGCTGGGAGTCCCGGTGATTGGGGTGGGGACCTCTGAACTGCCCGGCTTCTACACGCGAGAGACCGGCCTTCGCCTCGAGCACCGCGTCGATCACGCGCGCGAGGCCGCCCAGATCGTGCGCGCCCGCATCCAGGGTCTGGGGCAGGGGGGGCTGGTGTTCGCGCTGCCGCCGCCTGAGCGGTCGGCGCTGAAGCGCTCGGTGATCGAGCGACACCTGGCTGCCGCGCTGAAGGCGGCGAAGCGTGAGGGCGTGACGGGGAAGGCGGTGACGCCGTTTCTGCTGGGCGAGATCGCGCGGCGGACCGGCGGAGACTCGATCGCGGTGAACCTCGATCTGCTCGAAGCCAACGCCCGGTTTGCCGGCCAGCTGGCGGTGGCGCTGGGAGGGCGGCTTTGATTCGAGCGTTCTCTGCGCCGGGCAAGCTGTTCGTGGCGGGTGAGTACGGCGTGCTCTGGGGTGGAACCGCGCGGGTGTGCGCGGTGGGCCCGCGGAGCCACAGCGCCGCCATCCAGCGGCGCGACCGGGTGGTGGAGCTGCTCTTTCCCCACGGGGCGCTGCGCGGCCAGAGCACGCGGCTGGGCGTCAACTGGGAGCGAGCACCGGTCGAGTCCGAGCGGTTCGCCGCCCGCGCCGCCGATCTGGCCTATGCGGCGCTGGGCCGCGACGCGCCGGGAGTGGCGCTGGCCCTGGGGCCGTCTCCGGTGGGGCCCGCGGGGCAGAAGCTGGGACTTGGAGGGAGCGCCCGCACCGTCGCGCTGGTGGCGGAGTCTGTTCGCTCGTGTCTGGAGGCGAAGTTCGACGCCCTCAAGGTGGCGCTCCTCGCTCACTGGGACGCGCAAGGCCAGCGCGGGAGCGGCGCCGACGTGGCGGCGATCGTGGTGGGTGGGCTGGTTTCGTACCAGCGCTACGCCGTGGAGGGACTGTTCGACGCGTTCACCCGCGGCGAGTTCGCGAGTGCGCTGCGCGACGCCCCGCCGGTGTCGCTCAGGCGGTTGGGTCCGCTGCGGCTGGCCAGCTCGTGGATCTGGTCGGGGCGCGCGGCGTCCACTCCAGGGCTGGTGGCCCAGGCGGAGGGGGCGTTGTCGCCCGCGTCGCGGCTTCAGTTCGGGTCACGAAGCGACGAGCTCGGGGCCCAGCTGGAGTTGGCGTTCGAGCGCCGCGAGGCGGCCCGGGCGATCGAGGTGACGAGCGCGCTCGACGCGCTGCTGCGGGAGATTCCGGGCACGGCCACCGAGGCGTTGGACCAGATTCGGGCCGCGGTGGCGTCGTTCGGAGGGGCGAGCAAACCTTCCGGTGCGGGGGGCGGTGACGGCGCGTGGGCGGTCTTCCCGTCGGCCGAGGCCCAGGCCGCGGTGCACGCCACGCTGGCCCACCGGGGCTTCTATTGCGTCGCCGTGGAGCCTGACGTCGGCCTGCGCGGTGAGCCTTTGGCGGACCCGACGCTCAGCGCCTGGCTCGACACTCAGGGATAAAAAAAGCGCCGGCTGATTTTCTCAGCCGACGCTGCGCTTGTGCCCGGGAGAGGACTCGAACCTCCACACTGTTGCCAGTACTAGACCCTGAATCTAGCGCGTCTACCAATTCCGCCACCTGGGCGAAGCGCCGTTCGTCTAGCGGGCGTTGATTCGTAAATCAAGGTTCCTCGGAACCCAGGCCACCTTCACCGGGGGGGCCAGCGGCCTTCTTTTTCCAGGCGCCGACGGGTGTCGGGGTTCTCGTCCATGAAGGCGTTGAGGGACTCCGAGGTAATCCAGACCTCCAGATCGCGGTCCTGCACCTCGGTCTGGCAGGCGAGGCGAGAGGTCGGTCTGACGTCGAAGGCCTGGTCCAGCCGATCCAGCTCTTCGTCCTCCTGGGGCGGCAGGGACTCGCCTCCCTCGCGCACCCACACGTGACAGGTGGAGCAGGCGCAGACGCCCCCGCAGCTGTGCCCCACCTGGGCGCCGCACATTTCGGCTGCCTCCAGGAGCGTGGTGCCTTTCTCCACGTCGGCGGTGACTTCGGCCAGCGGGCTGCGGAACGTGACCTTAGCCACGGTTCACTTCCTCGACCGTGCGCCCCACGACGGCGCGGCTGAGCGCGCGGTTCAAGATTCGCTCCACGAAGGGGCGGCCCGCTTCATCGGCCGCGGTGATGCCGTTCTTCAGCTCGAGGTGATTCTGGGACGACGTCTTCAGGGCTTCGAGCGCGCGCAGCGAGGCTTCAAACGCGGCGCGCTCGGCAGGGTCAAGCAGGTCGCCGTTTTCGGCCAACTGCTTGCGCGCATCGCGCAGGAACGTCTCCGCGTCGACCTGCTGCTCCTTGAGCAGCCGTCGGCTCACGTCGTCTTCGGCGTGGTCCACTGACGCGAGGAGCATCTCTTCCATCTCCTCTTCGGTGAGCCCGTGGGTGGGTTGCACCCGGACCGACTGGGCCACGCCGCTCGACTCTTCCCTGGCGGTCACCGTCAACAGGCCATTGGCGTCGATCTGAAAGCGAACCTCGACGCGGGCGATGCCGGCCGCCATGGGCGGAATGCCCTGCAGCTTGAAGCGGGCCAGCGATCGGCAATCGGTCGCCAGCTCACGCTCTCCCTGAACCACGTGCAGATCGATGCCGGTCTGCCCGTCTTCGAAGGTGGTGAAGACCTGGGCCGCCCCAGCGGGGATGGTGGTGTTCCGGTGAATCAGCTTCTCCACCAGTCCGCCCATGGTCTCCAGCCCCAACGAGAGGGGAATGACGTCGAGCAGGAGCACGTCGTCCTGACGATCTTTGGAGGTGAGCAGGTTGGCCAGCACGGCGGCCCCGTACGCCACCACCCGATCGGGGTCGATGTTGGTGAGGGGCGGCTGCCCGAAGAGCGCGGCCACGCGCGTCCGCACGAAGGGAACGCGGGTGGCGCCCCCCACCAGCACCACGCCGGACAGCGCGCCCGGTTCCACCCCGGCGTCTTTGAGGGCGCGACGGCACGCGGTCTCGGTTCGACGGACCAGGGGCGCGATCAACGCGTCGAACTCATCGCGGGTGAAGGCCTGCACGGTCCCGGCGTACTGGAGCGAGGCCTGCGTCTCGGTGGAGAGGGTCTCTTTGAGGCGGCGGGCGCCCTCGAGGAGCGTGGCGAACTCGGAGGGGGTCGGGGAGTGCCCGGTTCGCGCGATGATCGCGTCGGCCAGCGCGCGATCAAAGTCGTCGCCGCCCAACGCCGCGTCGCCCCCCGTGGACTTCACCTCAAAGACGCCGTCGACCAACTGCAGGATCGAAATGTCGAAGGTTCCGCCGCCCAGATCGTAGACGGCGAACAAGCCCTCCCGCTTCTGATCGAGGCCGTAGGCCAGCGCGGCGGCGGTGGGTTCGTTGAGGAGCCGGAGCACCTCCAGGCCCGCCAGCCGCCCGGCGTCCTTGGTGGCCTGGCGCTGTGCCTCATCGAAGTACGCGGGCACGGTGATCACCGCCTGCTCCACGCGCGACGAAAAGTGAGCCTCGGCGCGGCGCTTCAAGGTGCGGAGGATTTCGCCCGAGACCTCGATGGGGGTGACCGGCGTGCCGCCAGACACCTCGAAGCGCACCACGCTGGACGAGGGCAGCACCTTATAGTTGCCGAGCTTGCGGGCTTCTTCCGGAGAGACCGGGCGGCCCATGAAGCGCTTCACCGACTTCAGGGTGTCGGTGGGGTGGCTGGCGAGGTACGCGCGCGCGGGTTGACCGACGATCACACTCCCGTCGGCTCGATAGTGCACGATCGACGGCAGCAGCTCTGAGCCGGCCTCGTCAACCGCCACGCATTGAGGACCTCCCGAGGTCACCGCGGCCACGAGCGAGTTGGTGGTGCCCAGATCGATGCCGACGGCGCGCCCTTGAGGCCGGAGCGGGTCGTGAATCTGGAGGAAGCCGGTGCTCACGCGTCGAGCCCTTCGACCCAGGCGTCGACGTCTTCCCGGAACCGTTGGAAATAGCGCACCCGCGACATGGCTCGTGACGCGGCGTCAACCGCGTCGGGTGATGGCGCGCGGAGCCATTGGTCCAGCGCCCGGGTCGCTTCGACCAGAGCCGCCTTGAGCTCGGCGTCAGCCTGGGCGCCCAGCTTGTCCACTTCGGCGGCGTCGTGAGCCTTCTTGGCGTGTTCGAGGGCCTCCCGGCGCTCCAGCACGATCTCCAGAAAGTCGGCCGGCACGGTCTTGAAGGTGTTGCCGCTCTCGCTCTGCAGGTCCACGCCCGCCAGCTCCAGCACGTAGAAGGCGCGTCGCACCGGGTCTCGGAGCGCTCGCACCGCTTCGTTGAGCTGAGCCGTCTTCTCGGCCGCCTTGAGGCGATCTCGCGGATCGTCGGAGGTGACGCGGTCGGGGTGCCACTCTAGCGCGAGCGTTCGTTGGCGCTGCTCCAGGGCGGCGATGTCCACGTTCATGGTCCGGGGAAGCCCGAGCAGCTCGAAGTGCGACACGGTCAGACCGTAAAGCTCTCGCCGCAGCCGCAGCTCGTCTTCGCCTGAGGGTTGTTCAGCTTGAACCCCGACGCCATCAGGCTCTGCTCGAACACCAGCTCGGTCCCCATCAGGTAGAGGAAGCTCTTGGGGTCGACGAACACCCGCACCCCGTCGCGCTCGAACACCTTGTCCCGCTCTTTGGCCGCCTCGGCCCACTCCATCGCGTACGAGAGGCCAGAGCAGCCGCCGCCGCGCACCGCGATGCGCAGCCCGGCGTTGGGCGTCTTGCGTTCTTCCAGGAGCGCCTTGAGGCGGGTGACGGCGCTGTCCGTCAACACCACGCCCCTGGACGCGGGGGCCGTTCGAGCGGGGGCAGCAGGCGCGGGTGAGACCTCGGGCGTCATGGCGAGGGCTTGGTCTCCGCTGCGGAGGCGCGGGCTGCGCGCTTCTTCCGGAAGTCTTCGATGGCGGCCTTGATCGCGTCCTCCGCCAGGACCGAGCAGTGAATCTTCACCGGCGGGAGCGAGAGCTCTCGCGCCACGTCTTTGTTGGAGATCTTGGCGGCGTCGTCGATGGTCTTCCCTTTGACCCACTCCGTGACCAGAGAGCTCGAGGCGATGGCCGAGCCACAACCGAAGGTCTTGAAGCGCGCGTCTTGAATCACGCCGTCGTCGGTCACCTTGAGCTGCAGTCGCATCACGTCGCCGCAGGCGGGTGCGCCCACCAGGCCCGTGCCCACGTTCGGGTCGTCTTTGTCGAGCGACCCCACGTTGCGGGGGCGTTCGTAGTGCTCCAGGACTTTGTCGCTGTAGGCCATGGTGATCTCCTAACCGGCTAGTGCGCCGTCCACTGCACTGATTTCAAGTCGATGCCTTCTTTGGCCATTTCGTACAACGGGCTCATGTCCCGGAGCTTGCTGACGGCGCTCACCATCAGGTCGGCGGCGTAGTCGATCTCGGCTTCGGTGTTGAATCGGCCGATGCCAAAGCGAATCGAGCTGTGCGCCAGGTCCTCTTCGACGCCGATGGCCCGGAGCACGTACGACGGCTCGAGCGAGGCCGACGTGCACGCCGAGCCAGACGAGACGGCCAGGTCTTTCACCGCCATCATCAGCGCTTCGCCTTCCACGTATGCGAACGACACGTTCAGGTTGCCGGGGACTCGGGCTTCCAGCGAGCCGTTGACCACCAGCAGGTCGAGCTTCGCCTTCAGGCGTGCGAGCAGCCGGTCGCGGAGCGCCAGCACGCGCTTCGACTCCTCGGCCATTTCGGTTCGGCCCAACTCTGCGGCCCGGCCCATGCCCACGATGGCGGGAACGTTCAGCGTGCCCGAGCGCATGCCGCGCTCGTGACCACCGCCATCGATGATGGGCGCCACGCGCACACGGGGCTTGCGGCGAACGTAGAGCGCGCCCACACCCTTGGGGCCGTACATCTTGTGTCCGGAGAGCGAGACCAGGTCGGCGTTGATCTCATCGACCTGCAACGGCACCTTGCCGGCGCTCTGGGCCGCGTCGACGTGGAACAGCACGCCGTGCTTGCGGCAGATGCGGCCGATCTCCGCCAGCGGCTGCACCACGCCGATCTCATTGTTCACGTGCATCACCGAGACCAGGACGGTGCGGGGCGTGATCGCCGCCTCCAACGCGGCGAGATCGATGATCCCGTCGCGCTTCACGTCGAGGTAGGTGACGCGGGCCCCCGTGCGGACAGTCGACAACCACCGCTGAAAGGTGGCGTCTGTCTCGAGCGGGAACTTCATCTCCACCGAGGCGACCTGGTCGACGTTCACCGGTTGTCCGGAGAGATCCGACAGGCGAAGCGCCTTCAGCTCATCGATGCGCTCCTGGCGCTGCCGCTCGAGCCGCTTGCAGGTGTCGAGCACCGCCTTGTGCTCGGTCTTCAGGGTGATGAAGTGATCACCTTTGTCTTTGTAGAACTCGGCCACGCCCTTGAGCGCGAGGTTGATCGACTCCGTGGCCCCGCTGGTGAAGACGATCTCCTTGTCCGACGCGCCGATCAGCGCGGCGATCTGTTTCCGCGCCAGCTCGACCGCCGCCTCCGCCTTCCACCCGAACGAATGGTTGCGCGACGCGGCGTTGCCGAAGTCGTCGGTGAGGTAAGGCGTCATCGCCGCCAGCACCCGGGGATCGACCGGCGTCGTGGCGTGGTTATCGAGATAAATCGGGAGCTTCACGGGCTCGCTCGCAGGTTGGACACAGACTCCCAATAAACCTTGGAAAGTGGACTCGTCAAGTCATGTATTAGAGCATGACATGGCGACCGCCGCTTCCATCTCCAGTTCTGCTGAACGAATTTCGATCAGTGGAACGATCCAGATCGGCCCACCGCCCCGTAACCAGGTGACATCTCAAGGCCGGCGCGCGGCTCCCCGCCTGCATTGAAGGGCTTCGTCTCTCACCAGGAGGTCGCACATGACGGAGTCAGTCAAGAAGGTCGCGGCGGTGGTCAAGTTCGCCTCGCAGGCCGCGCGAAGCGGGTCGCGAGCGGCCGGGGACGGGGTGGGGTTGGGGGCGCTGGCGGAGTACACGCCCGCAGAGGTGAAACCGGTGATCCCGAATCGCACGGCGGCGTGGCGCGAAGGGAAACCCGAAGAAGATCCGGCGAAGGTCAAAGCGTGGGGCCTCGTCTCTGCCAAGCCGAGCGAGTTCCTGGTGTGCATGCGCGGCGGGCAGATCGTCAAGAGCGGGCAGGGGGCGACCTGTTGGAAGTGGCCCTGGGAGACGATCGCGGTCGTGCCCACCAGCGTGCAGAAGCTCCACTTCGTGGCCGATCAGGTCACCACCGAGAAGGTGGGCGTGCGGGTGACGGGCGTGGCCGTCTACCGGATCGCCGCGCCACTGCTCGCCTATCGCATGGTGAACTTCTCCTTCCCCGAGCGAGCGCAGGCGAAGCTGGCCGAGCTTCTGGAGGAGATGTTCGTGGGCGCGGTTCGTCGCCTGGTGGCCAACCTGTCGGTCGAGGCCTGCCTGACGGAACGCAAAGAGGCGATCGCCAGCGAGCTGATGCGGGAGATCGCCCCCGTGGTCTCAGGGAGCGGCACCTCCAACGACAGCACCAACCAGGGCTGGGGCGTGGTGCTGGACAACATCGAGATTCAGGACGTCCGCGTGGCGTCGCAGAACGTGTTCGCCGCGATGCAGGCGCCCTTCCGGCTGGAGCAGGAGCGCAAGGAGCAGGAAGCGCAGTTCCGCAAGCAGGCGGCGGTGAAGGAGATCGAGTCGGCCACCGCGCGGAAGATCGAAACCGAGCGCGTCTCCCGCGAGCTGGAGGCGCGGCTTCAGAAAGCCCGGGCCGAAGAGAACGCAGCGTTGACCGAGCTGGCGACGCGCGCCCGGGTGGAGAGCGCCAAACTGGAACAGGAGCGCGCCACCTTCGAGGGGCGCCTGGCCCAGGAACGGCTCGCGGCCCTGCGACGGGTCGAGTTGGACGCAGAGGTCGCCGCCCAGAAGCAGGCCGCCAAAGAGCGCGCCGAGCTCGACGTGGTGACGACGGCCGCGCGGCTGGAAGAGGCCCGGCGGACGCTGGAACTGCAGCGGGCGGAGCTGGAGGCCCGCGTTCAAAGCGCCGACCATGCGGCCAAACTGGAGGCGCAGCGCCACGCGGAGGCGCTGTGGACGGCCACGGCGCAGACCACCGAGGCCGAGCTGCTCGTTCGCGAAGCCCAAAAGCGCATCGCGGAGCTGGAGTCCGATCACCTGCGTACGCGCCAGGCCATCGAGGTGGAGCGCGCCGAGCGCATGCGGGCGATTGAGAACTCGCTCTCGCCCGAGGTCATTCAGCTGGCGGTGGCCAACGCGCTGCCGCAGGTCGCCCAGGCCTTCAAACAGAACTTCGGCGAGGTTCACCTGACGTCGTTCGACGGCGGAAACCCGATGGCGATGGTCGGCACGGCCATCAAGGGGGTCTTCGACGTGGCCAAATCGTTTGGTTTGACCGGTGACGCAGATTCAGGTGAAACCAAACCCCCTCGCGGCGCATAGTAGGAGTGCATGCGGTTCCAGCGGATTCTCGGTCTTGGGGTGGTGATCGCGCTGGGCGTGGTGTTCCTCCCTGACTTCTTCCCGACCGGGTTCACCATCGACGTCGACGTGGAGAAGTCGATCGGCGAGGGCCGCATCTTCTCACTCGCGGCGGTGATGTTCGGGGTGGGGCTTTTGACGGCGCTCACCCCCTGCGTCTACCCGCTCATCCCCATCACGGTGGGCATCTTCGGGGCCGGGCAGGGCGCGAGCCGGGCCCGCGCCGCGTTTCTCACCGGGTCGTACGTGCTGGGGATGGTGGCGGTCTTCAGCACGCTCGGCGTGGTGGCGGGGATGACCGGAAAACTGTTCGGATCGGCCCTCTCCAACCCGTGGGTCATCGCCGGGCTGGCGGCCTTCATGCTGGTGCTCGCCTCCTCGCTGTTCGGCGCGTTCGACCTGAGCCTCCCGTCGGGCCTGGCCACCCGCTTGTCCGGCGTGGGGCAGGGCGGACTGGTGGGCGCCTTCTTGATGGGAACCGTGGCGGGTTTTCTCGCCGCGCCCTGCACCGGACCCGCCCTGGTCGGCCTGCTCACCTACGTCGGTAAGTCGCAGAACCCGTACCTGGGCGCGATGCTGATGTCGGTCTACGCGCTGGGTATCGGCGCGCCGTTCGTGGCGATCGGCGTGCTCGCCCTGAAGCTTCCGCGGGGCGGCGAGTGGATGGACTGGGTGAAGAGTGTCTTCGGCCTCCTGCTCGTCGGCATGGCCATGACCTACGTGAAGGACGCGTTCCCGGCGTTCTCGGAGGACCTGCGCGAGTTGGGGATGAAGCTGGGACGCCCCAACGTGCTGCTCATCTCCTTCGGGTTGGTGCTCGCCTCCATTCTGGTCGGCAGCGTGCATCGATCGCTCAAGAGCCACCGCACCGACTTGTCGATGAAGCTCCTGGGCGTGGCGCTCTTCGCCGTGGCCATTCCAGTGCGAGGCTCCACGCCCGCCGCGGGCTCGGCCGAGAGCGCGCCCATGGTGTGGACAAAGATCTCTGCCGACGATCCCGAGCTGACCGCCTCGTTCGATGGCGCGCTGGCGAAGGCCCGCGAAGAGAAGCGCCCGGTGATGATCGACTTCTTCGCCGACTGGTGCGCGGCGTGTAACGAGCTCGATCGCTTGACCTACAACAAGCCGGCCGTGCAGGCCGAAGCCGCCCGGTTCGCGGCGGTGAAGGTCGACGGCACGAACGAGAACGACGCCCTCGACGCCATCTACAAGCGCTTCGACGTCGTGGGGCTCCCCACCGTGGTGTTCATTGATTCCACCGGGCAGGTCATGACCGCGCCACGCGTCACCGGGTTTGTCGATGCGCCCAGGTTCGTCGCCGTGCTGAAGAAGGTTCCCTGATGATCGCTGCCACGCTGGTCCTCGCGGGAGCCCTCGCGGCTCTGGCCCCGCCGACGGTGGACGAGGTGATCGCCGCCCAGGTGGCGGCGTGGAACCGCGGAGATCTGGAGTCGTTCTGCGCGGCCTACGCGGAGGACGCGGTGTTCGTCTCGCCCAAGGGCGTGACCAAGGGGCGGGCGGGGGTCCTCGCGCGCTACCGGTCGCGCTACCCGAACAAGGCCGCCATGGGCACGCTCAAGCTGGAGATTCAGGAGCGCTCGATCCGTGGCGAATCCGCGACCCTGGTGGCGCGCTGGGTGCTGACCTACGCCGACGCCAAGGAGGCCTCGGGGTTCACCCTGATCGTGCTCGAGCGAACGCCAGGCGGCTGGCAGATCACCCGCGACGCGTCGATGTAGCGCTACGGCGCGTGCGTGGCGACGCTGCGCATGGCCTCGGTGATGTCCGACAGCTGCGGCACGGACGCCATCTCCAGCGCGTCGGCCAACCCGATGCCGGGCACGAACTTGCCCGCCACCAGGCGCGGTGGCGCGAGGAGCTCGTAGAACAGCTCCTCCACCGTGCGCCGGAGCAGGTGCTCACCGAAGTTCGTCACCTCGGTGTCTTCGTTGACGAAGAGCGCGCGGCCCGTCTTCTTGATCGAGCTGGCGATGGCCTCCCAGTCGTACGGCCAGAGGGACCGGAGGTCGATCACCTCGGCGTCGATGCCCTCGCTCTTGAGCGACTCGGCGGCCTTCACGCACAGGGGGAGCGTGCGGCCGTAGCTCACCACCGTGAGAGAGCTGCCCTGGGTGACGATGCGCGCTTTGCCGATCGGAATGGCGAGGTGACCGACGTCGGGCCACTGCGCCTTCCACTTGCTGCGATCGCCGAGCGGCGCGTCGATCATCTTGCTCAGCGCCTTGTC
>CAZFXD010000077.1:0-18858 GCA_964522795.1 uncultured Myxococcaceae bacterium | reverse complement strand
GTGCGGCGTGAAGCACATTGACGTCTCCGGTCTCGGCGGCACCGCCTGGGTGCGGGTCGAGGACCTGCGGGCCCGCGGCGTCGCCGCCGGCGCCGGGGCCGCGCTGGCCGGGTGGGGCATTCCGACGGCCGCGGCCGTGGCCATGGCGCGGCGAGCGGTCGGGCCTGGAATCACGCTGGTGGCCTCCGGCGGGATTCGGAACGGACTCGACGTCGCCAGGTCGCTCGTTCTGGGCGCGAACCTCGCGGGAGCGGCGCTCCCGTTCTTCCGAGCCTACGCGGAGGGCGGGCTGCCCGCGGTGTACCGCGCCACGGAGGCGATCATCCTGACGCTTCGCCATGTCACGGCGCTGGTGGGCTCGAAAGCGACCTCTGAACTGTCACGCGCGTCACACGTCGTCACGGGAGAGTTGAAGCAATGGCTCGCCACGATATAGAGCCCGAGCGCCTCGAGGACTCCAACATGCCCGAACCGATGACATCTCGCTTGTCCGGATTTCACCGGCTCCCGGTCGTGGAGCGCGTCTCCAACCTGGCTCGCATGCTCAAGCTCTCGCCGGAGGAGATTCAGAACCTGTCCGGGCGCTCCGGGTTGCCGGTGGAGATCGCCAACCAGATGATTGAGAACGCCATCGGGGTGTTTCAGCTCCCGCTCGGCCTGGGTCTCAATCTGCAGGTGAACGGTCGCGACTACATCGTGCCCATGGCGGTCGAAGAGTCGAGCGTGGTGGCGGCCGTCTCCTTCGCTGCCCGCATCGTCCGCGAAGCCGGCGGGTTTGAGGCCGAGGCCGATGCGCCCCTGATGATCGGGCAGATCCAGCTCACCAACTATGGCGATCCGCAAATCGCCACCGAGAAGATTCTCGCCAGGAAAGAAGAGCTGCTCGCGCTCGCCAACAGTTTTCACCCCTCCTTGAGCGCCCGCGGGGGTGGGGCCATCGATGTCGAGGTGCGTGTCTTGCCGGCGCCCGAGGGGCCTCACGGCGAACCGATCCTGGTCATTCACCTGGTGATCGACACCCAGGAGGCCATGGGCGCGAACCTGATCAACACCATGGCTGAAGGCGTGGCGCCCTTCATCGAGCAGATCACCTCGGGGCGGGTGTACCTGCGCATCCTCTCCAACCTCGCGGACCGCCGCCTCGCGCGGGCCACCTGTCGCATTCCGGTGCGGCTGCTGGCCGACTTCGACGTGCCCGCCGAACGAATCGCCGAGGGCGTGGTGCAGGCCAGTCGATTCGCCCTCGCCGACCCCTATCGCGCCGCGACCCACAACAAGGGCGTGATGAACGGCATCGACGCAGTGGCAATCGCCACCGGTCAGGACTGGCGCGCCATTGAAGCCGGAGCGCACGCGTTCGCCGCGCGCGATGGACAATATCGACCGCTTTCCGCGTGGCATCTCGAAGGGGAACACCTGGTGGGCCGCGTCGAACTCCCGCTGGCGCTGGGGACCGTCGGCGGCGCGATCAAGGTGCACCCGGGCGTTCAGGCCAGCCTCAAGGTCTTGAACGTCTCGTCCGCTCGTGAGCTGGCCAAGGTGATGGCGTCGGTCGGCCTGGCTCAGAACTTCGCCGCGCTCCGCGCGCTGGGGAGCGTGGGCATTCAGAAGGGCCACATGGCGCTGCACGCGCGCTGCGTGGCCGTGACGGCCGGCGCCCGCGGAGACTGGGTGGAGAAAGTCGCCAACGTCATGGTGAAGGCCGGCCACATCCGCGTGGAAAAGGCGCGAGAGATTCTGTCGTCGTTGATGGGCGAGGAACTGCGAGCCACGGGGACGGCGTGACGGTTTCCGCGTTCGCGCCCGGGAAAATCATTCTTCTCGGCGAACACGCGGTCGTCTACGGCACGGCGGCGATTGCGGGCGCGCTGTCGGTCGGGGTGACGGCCCACGTCGCCCCCGAGTTTAGATTCAACATCGCGGTGCCGCCTTCCCTCAGCCCGGAGCAGGGGCAGCTGCTGGTGCGCGCCGTCAGCGCCGGGGCGAAGATGATCGGCCAGCCCCGCGCGCGCATCTGGTTCGAGAGCCAATTGCCGGTCTCGGTCGGGCTGGGCTCGTCGGCCGCCCTGGCCGTCGCCTCCTCCCGAGCCCTGTTCGCTGCGGCCGGCAAGAAGCCCGACGAAGGCAGGCTGAGGTCGGCCGCGCTGGCGATGGAGAAACAGTTTCACGGCACTCCATCGGGCATCGATCACGAGACCTGCCTGCGGGGCGGGGTGATCGTCTTCAAGAAAGGCGTCGCCCGGTCGTTGCCGTGCAAGAAGCCGCTCAAGCTCGTCGTGGCCCTCGCGGGAAGACGTGGCCCGACCCACGCCGTGGTGGCCGAGCTGCGCAAGCGTCGGGATCGGTGGCCGCGCCGGTATCGCGGTGTCATCGAACAGGTCGGCGCCGTGGCGTTGTCGGGTGCTGACGCCATTCGCACCGGTGACCTTCGTGCGCTGGGCGACGTGATGAACATGAACCACGGATTGCTGTGCGCCCTGGGAGTGTCCTCCGCGCCGATTGACGACATGGTGCATCGCCTGCGAGCGCTGGGCGCGCTGGGGGCGAAGTTGACCGGGGCGGGGGGCACGGGTGGGGCCGTGATCGGCTTGTTCGAGAACCCTGACGTGGCGGTGGCGACGCTGAAGAACGAAGGCGTGGCGACGTTTGCTGCCGAGGTCGGAGCAAGGAGCCGCGCATGAAGGCCACGGCCACGGCGCACCCCAACATCGCGGTCGTGAAGTATTGGGGCAAGCGCGACGAAGCGCTCATTCTTCCGCACCAATCGAGCGTGTCGCTGACGCTGGGGCCGCTGGCCGTCGAGGCAGCGGTGGAGTTCGGCCAGGGCGCTGACGCGGTGGTGATCAACGGGGTGGAAGCGCAGGGAAAGTCGAGAGCACGCGTCGTCGAACTGGTGAATCGGGTTCGCAAGACCAACGCCAACCTCGGCTTCGCCCGGGTGGAGACGAGGAGCGACGTCCCCGAAGCCGCGGGCCTGGCCAGCAGCGCTGCAGCGTTTGCCGCCCTGGCCGTCGCCACGCGCGCGGCCGCGGGACTGCCCGCCGATACGCGGCGGGATTCGGAGCTCGCGCGCCTGGGGTCGGGGTCGGCGTGTCGAAGCGTCTTTGGCGGGGCCGCGGTCTGGCATCGCGGCGACGCGCCTGACGGGCACGACAGCGTCGCGGAGCAGATCCTGGACGAGTCGGCGTGGCCCGAACTCCGGGTGCTGATGGTGATGGTGGACCGCGGCCAGAAAGAGACGTCGTCTCGTGACGGCATGAGGCTTACGGTCGAGACGTCTCCGTATTACCCGGCGTGGGTCGAGACCGCCCAGCGAGACACGCCGCGGGCCATCGAGGCGATTAAGGCCAGAGACCTGGCGCGCCTCGGGCCCATCGCTGAATCAAACGCCATGCGCATGCACGCCTCAGCCCTCGGCGCGCTGCCGCCCCTGTCGTACTGGAAGGGTCGCACGGTTGAGCTGTTGAACGCGTTGCCTGGGCTGCGAGCCGAGGGACTCGAGGTGTTCGCCACCATCGACGCGGGCCCCAACCCAGCGCTCCTCGTGACCGAGAAGTTCGAGCGCGAGTTGATGTCCTGGCTGACCCAGCACAACTTCACCGACGTCGTGGCCACCCGGTTGGCGAGCGGCGCTCGAGTCGTCAGAAGCTGACCCCTTCGGCGGCTGGCAGGGGCATGGTGAGGGCCAGGCGAAACTCTGCTTTCGCGCCGTTGAGCAGCACGTCGTACAGCGCCGCGTCCGCCACCACCTGCTTCACGTAGCCGCGCGTCTCCTTGTAGGGGATCTGCTCAATCCACTCGTCGGTGGGGCGGCCCGCTTCGATCCAGCGTGAGACCGCGCCCGGGCCCGCGTTGTAGGCCGCCGCCGCGGCGGGCAAGGCGTGGAAGCGATCGAGCAGGCGTCCGAGGTACCAGGTGCCGAACTGAATGTTCAGCGATGGCCCGTAGAGCTGGTCGGGGTCCGGCGCCGCGACGCCCAGCACCTCGGCGATGGAGCGAGCCGTCGGGGGGATGATCTGCAGCAAGCCTCGCGCATCGGCGGCGCTCTTCACGTCAGGCCGGAACGCGCTCTCCCGCCGCATGATCGCCCACACCACGGCGGGCGGAACGCCGTTTCGGGTGGCGCCCTCGCGAACTTCGGCCTCGAACGCGGTCGGGTACATCAACCCGACCGCCCCGGGCTCGGCCTGCGCGTAGACCGCGCCCCAGAGAAAGCGAGCCGCCAACTGGTGCGCCACGCCGAACTCGCCCAGGGCCTGGAGCCTGGGGCCGACCAACAGCGCGTCGTCCGCTGTCCGAATTGACGCGACGACCGACGCCAACTCCTCGGCCGCGTCGCGGTACAGGCCCGCGGCCAGCAGCGCCGATGCCAGGGTGAATTGTGCAGGCACCTTCTTCTTTGGTGGCGAGGTCGGTGGGCCCGCGACGAACAAGGCCGGCGGTTCGACGCCAGCCTCGAGCAGCCTTTCGCGCGCAAGGAGGGCGTACAGCGTGCCGCGGGCGCTGGTGACCAGCGCCGCGTAGGCGGCGTTGATTTCGCCCGGCGGAGCCCCGGCTTTTTCGGCCGAGCGAATCGCCCAGTATCGAACCTGGGGCCCAAGACTGCTTGTCGGGAAATCGGCCGCGAACGACTCGAAGACCTTCCGCGCGTCATCGAAGCGGGCCGCGAGGTACCAGGCGAACCCACGGAACCAGCGCGCCTCGTCGCGGCGCCGGCTGCGCGGGAACGCCTTCTCGAACCCTTCGAACTCATTCACGGCGGAGACCGAATCGCCCGCGCGCATGGCGATCCAGGCGGCGAGGTAGCGCGCCTCTTCGGCGGGCGGTTCGGTGGGGAAGGTCGTCGCCAACCCGGTGAAGAGCGTTCGCGCCGTGGTGTTGTCGCCCACGCGCATCGCCCGCCTGGCTTTCTGAAACTGCGCGTCGGCCGCGACGTTCGGTGGTCCACTCAGGGCTTCGTCAATGGCGGCGGTGAACCCAGCTTCGTCTTTTCGCGCGCTCGCCAGTTGCGCCAGCATCAGCGCGGCAGCGGCACGCCGGGGAGAGCTCGCCACGACCAACTCAAGTTCTCTTTTCGCCGCGGCGTCGTCTCGTTGGTCCAAAAAGGCCTTCGCGCGAATCAGTCGTTCATCGTCCGTCCAGGTCATCGACGCTCCGGTGAGCGCCAGGGCCCGATTCGCCAGCTCCGCGTTGGGGTGGTTAGGCCAGTTGAGCAGCATGGAGCGGGCATCGGTCAGGGCCTGGGTCGCTTGGCCCGCGAGCGCGAACGCGAGAGACCGTTGGGAGAGAAGCTCCGGCGTGATGGCCGCTTTGAGCGCGCGGTCGAAGAAGGGAATCGCCCCTCGGGCGTCGCCGCGCCACAGAAGCGCCTCGCCGGTTCGCGCGTCGAGGCGGGTGACCAGCCACTTCGGAGCTCGCTTCCGTGCGCGGCGCCAGGCGTCCAACGCGTGCGGCACGTCGCCTGAGAAGTAGTGCGCTTCACCGCTGTAGAAGTGCCAACTGGGCTGCAGCACCGGTGGGAGCACACACGATTCGAGCGTCGCCTGGGCCTCGGCCGCCTGATTTTCGGACAGTTGAATCACTCCCGAGACAAGACACAGCGCCCCGCAGGCGTCGCGCGGCTGCTTTTTCCGGCTTCGGCACTCCGCCAGCTCCCGCTGAGCGGCCTCGCGAACGTCCGAAGCGCCGGTTCGCACCTTCAAACGGAGATCATTCGACTGCGCGAACGCAGAAATCGAAAAAATCGACAACGAGATCGCAAAAAGTGGCCCGACCCCCCTTGTCAGTTCGCGATCGAAATTACTAAGTGTGCGCCACCTCGGTTGAGTCGCGGAGGAGTTGGGAGCGGGGCAACACGGGCGGTCAAATAGACCGAACGCAAGCCAGTCGCCGGTCACCACGACGGCACCGCGCAGGGAGAAGGGACGCCGGGGCGCAGGTCCAGAACGAAGCAGTTGGGTTTGTCGTGGTGTTTCCATGAATTGGGAGGCCATCGAGAATGCAGCTGAAGCCGTTTCCGACCGAGTTGCAGCAGAGCATCAACCCAGAGGGCGGCCCACGAAGGATGGGCGTTGAGAATCACCGCAATCTGAATTGCCATTCCTACGATCCGTGCCTCGATGAGGCCGTGCGTCGTGGCTGGCAGAGTTTCACCTGTATGAAGTGCCCGCTGTTCCCAATGCCGGTCGCGCCCCAGACGAGCATCGAGTCGTTTGCGACGCAGCGGCGCGCGCTCTAACAGCTTCACGCGCGTTTGAGGGTGAGCACCCCGCGACGGATTAAGTCGCGCATCATTTCTTCCAGCTCGAGCGGTGACGTATCGAGACGGGCGATGACCTCGCGGGGTGCAAGCCGTTCCTCACATAGCAATTTCGCGGGCTCCAACCACTGCTTGGGGCCCACCTGCTGGTAGACCGCGTAGAGATCGGGGTCGACCTCGATCGCGCTCGCGCCGACCATCATGTTCTCGCGCATGCGGCGTTCGTTCTCGTTGAGGTTTTCACACGCGCGCGCGAGCAACGTTCCGATCGGGTGCCCCAGCGACTGGGGCGAGGGGAACGTCCCGAACGACACGTGCCCCTCCATGTTGCGCGAGGCGACGAACGCGTTGAAGGCCTTCTCGCCCTCGGCGGTGAAGCGCCCGGCCTGTGCGGCCGCGTGCACCACGCTGCCGCCGTCGATGAACAGTTGATACGCCGCGAAGGTGTCTTTCGCTTCGAGCTTGCCGCGAAACGATCTCCGCTCGAGCTCCTTGAGAAACCACTGAGGCCCCACGCGGCCGATGTCGAGGTCGAAGTCCTGGCCAGCGTCGATCGCGGCGGCCACGGCCTGGCGCGGCTCCAGCAACTTGGTCACCTGCGTGACGAGGGCGTCGAGGCGGGTGCCTTTCGAGAAGTACGCCTGCGCGCCGGCGTTCAGCGCTTTGAGGGACTCGCGGTAATCATCGTGGCAGGAGAGGAAGGCGACCGGCAGTTCACGCGTTCGAAAGTCGTCGCGCAGGGCGCGCAACATGCCCCACCCATCAAGTCGGGGCATGTTCAAGTCGGCCACGACCGCGTCGAACTCCGCGCGCTCCGCGGCTTCGTAGCCGAGCGCGCCGTCGGCCGCGGTGGTCACGTCGAACCCCCGCTTCTTGAACATGGTGGCGAACATTCGCGCCAGGGCTTCGTCGTCATCCACGATCAGCAGGCGCGTGCTCGAGCTGGGCGCCTGCCGCGGGGCCGAGGGCACCGGGGCGGGGATGGGCGCCACCTCAAACGGGGCGGGGGCGGGCGCGGGCACCGGGTCCAGGGGAATTTCTTTGATGATGGGGACTTCGCCCGTGGTGCCGACCTCGATCACCACCCCGCCAGCGGCCGGCGTGTTGCCGCCCATTTCTTCGAATACCCAGCTGGCTGACTGAAACCCCGCCATCACGTCGAGCGCCGCCTGACCCACGTGGGGCCCCATGGAGGCTGATTCGATTCGCCCGAGCGCAAAGCTGGCCCTCGCCTCCTCGGCGGTGCGCGGGTTGAGGATCACTTCGCCCGATCGCCGGGTCAGACCCAGGTGATCAAAGAGCCTCTGGACGATGGTCGCATCGCCTTCGCCCGACGACTGCCCATGACGCGTCGGCATGCCGGCCCACAGTTCGCGCAATTGGGCGATGTGCTCCTGCGCGTTGAAGGGTTTCTGCAGAAAGCCAATCACGCTGGAGCGCAGGCCGTCGACGAAGGGCTGATCGGTCAAGCTGTCGGCGAGCAGCACGATCGGCAACCTCGCCGTGCTCACGTCGGCGAGCAGCACATCCAGCGCAGCGGCCAGGAGCTCGCCGTTGATTTCGCTGTGGACCAGAATCAGGTCTGGCTTCAACTGGCCGAGCGCCCCTTCAAGTTTTCGAGGGTCAGTCACGAATCGGTAGAACAGCCCCGCGTCGTTGAAGGTCTGCGCAAGGAGGGTCTGCTGCACCCGGTCGGTATCGACAGCCAGGATTCGTGGGTCGTCACTCATAGCGTGCGGCAAATGTAATGCGTTCGGGGCACGGTGTGCACGGAATCCACCGCCACCTACGTTGCCGGCAGCACCTGGAGCGCGGTGGCCGAGGCCAGCAGTTCGTCCAGGGTCTGGTCGCCCGGGCCCCGCGAGCTGGCGAGGCGGGTGAGTTCGCCACGTTCGAACGAGGCCGAGATCTCAAACGGCGTTCCAGCCTCGGCCGTGATGGTCCCTGAGAATTGAGACCGGCGCGCGTACGTTCGGAAGGCCCAGCGCTTCTGTTCGTGGCGCGTGGGAAGGCTGAGCCCGGCCTGGAGCAAATCGTGGGCGTGCGACGCCATCGACTCGTCGAGGGGTTTGGTCCACACGTCGAACGCCCCCGACGCCACCCAGGCAAAGGCCCGTTCGGGCGTCACCGCCGCGGACAGGACGACCCAGGCGAACCTCGTCAAATCGGGCAGGGCGTTGAGACCACGGATCAACTCGTTGCCGTCCATCACCGGCATGGCCATATCCAGCACGACCAGATCGGGTCGAAAGCGCCGAATGGCAGAAAACGCCAGGGTCGGCTGGCGAACCACTTCCACCGAGAAGCCAGCCCGCGTGAAGAGGTCGTCCGCCAGCTCAAGCTGGAAGACGTCGTCATCGACGAACAAGACTCGAGGCTGGGTCATTTGCCCGCGTCTCCGGCCGCGCCAGCCTTTGGTCGTACAAAGATCTGAACCACCATCGCGCCACCGGGCTCGGCGGTGGCCACCCCGATCCCGACGCGCTGGAACTTTGGGTCCAGCAACGTCTGGCGGTGCGCGGGGCTCAGCTCGATCCCCAGCTCAGCGCGCTCAGGCGTGGTCGAGGTCCCCAGGTTTTCCGCCGCGAACCGAAATGAGACGCCCGCCGCGCGGAGTCGTGCTCCCACGTCGTGGTTCTGCTGGTCGCGGTGAGCGAAGAAGCGCTCCTTCAGCATGGTCTCCGCGTACTTGCGCGCCACGGCCGCCAGCGCCTCGTCCCAGACCACGGCTTCGGCGCCGCTCGCCGCCCGGAGCGCGTTGATGCGCGACACAATCGTGTGCGGGGAAGTGGCGCGCGGCGTCGAGGCGGAGGCCCCGGCGTCTTTGAGACCGCCCACATCGACCGCGAACATTCCCAACACTTCCGGGCCCGCGCTCCCGCGCCCCAGTGCTTCCACGATGTGCCGGCCGGCACCGAGAAACGCCACGGCGCCGCACATGCGCTCGGCGCCAGCTTTCAGTTCAATCCGCTCCACGGGCCCATGGGGCCGGGTGACGAAGAGTGACTCCGCGGTCATCCCCGGCACCGGAATGAGGCACACGTCCTTCACGCCCGAGGCGTCGGCGAGCGTTCGCGGGAAGGGATCGAAGGTCGCCTTGCGATCAACCAGCAACACCACGATCGAATGCCACTCGCCGGAGGAGACGGTGGCGACGCCGAAGTGCGTCGCGGCGGCGGTGCTGAGATCGGTGCGCTTGGCCAGCGCATCGGAGAGGGCCTTCTCGGAATTGGCCCGCATCACGATCGCTTTGGGTGACGCGTCGGTGCCCTCGGCCGCTGCCACTGCCTCGAAGAGCGACAGCGGGTCGGTCGTGGCCGAAGGGCCCTCCTTGAGCGCGCGGGTGGCCAGCAGCTCGGCCGCTCGGTCCAGGACCGGGTCTCGCTGCGGGTTGGTGCGACCGGCTCGCTCAAACGCGCTGATTACCGACTTCGCGTCGCGCGCGTTGCGGTTGCCGGAAGGCGTCACCAGAAGGAGTGCTGCGAGGAAGAACATGCTCATGGTCGTTCAACGAACCTCAGCCTGCGCACGAGCGGCTGGCCGAGCGCCGCGTTGAGCCGTTCGACGATGCCTGCTGCTTCCTGCTCCAGCGCGGTCTTCCAGTGCCCAGATGCGCAGGTGATCTCGAGTTCGCCCGCCTCAAGCCGCGTGACGCGCGTGGCCCCGCCGACCGAGGCTCCGCAGACATTGGCCCACACCGCCTGCAGAAACCCGGCATCCCGGCTCTCGCGGGTGAGCTTGCCCAGGGCGGTGGGAATCAATTCGGCCAGCGGAGTGGGGCGTCGATGTGCCACGTGCGAATCCTCTCCGATCACGACGGCGGTGTCGCGTTCATCGCGATGCAACGTGGCGCTCCGCCAGCGAAACTGCAGTGGCATGCGCTTCGCATCACGCGGGGCGGCATTGTCGTTGACTTTTGGGGACTCGTTCGTGAGAGTCCGCGCGCGTTTTTGACCTCCGGAGAAACTTCATGACCTTGATGACCCGTGCATCCGTTGTGGCAGCGTTCTGCAGCCTGTTGGTGGCTGCCTGTGGTGGTGGCCCTGGCAAGGGCGACGGTGGCGGCGGCTCCGGCGGTGGAACGGGCGCATCCTGCGCGGTGGACGAAGATTGCGGGAACGTCCGCTTCTACTCCTGCAACATGAAGACGTTGACGTGCGAGCCTTCGTGCACCACCAAAGATGACTGCACCTCGCCGGATCGCCCGGTCGCCCTCGACTACTGCGGCGGCGCCCTGGGCTGTCAGTGCGACGCGCTCAAGTGCGTGGCCTCGCTGTGCGCGGCCGACGTGGATTGCGGCGGGACCAGCGTGTGCCGCAGCGGCAAGTGCGAAGCCGCCCCGGACGCGACGGCCGTCACCAAGTGCGTGGTGACACCCAGCACGGCCATCTTGAAGACGGGGCAGAAGATGAAGTTCTCCGTCGCGGCCTTCGGCGCCGGCGACGTTCCGGTGGTCCTCAAGACCGGTATCGCCTGGACCGCAGTGGCGGGGAGCGGATCGGTTCCCGCGAGCTCGAGCGGCGCCTCGGTGGAATTCACGGCGGCGAACGCGGCAGCGGCTGCGGCCGACGCGGTGACGGCGACAATCGGCACCAAGACCTGCTCGGCGAACATCACGGTCATCTCCGGCAGCCCGACGGCTGGAAAGATCGGCGTGCTGGCGATTGACGAGTTGACCGGCCGGCCGATCGACGGCGCGACCGTGGTGGCCAACAAGACCGACGGGAGTGCGCTGGGCACCGGTTCCACCGCGACCACCGTGAACGGCTACGCCGAAGTTTCCTACGGCACTGAGACCGCCGTGTCCGTCACGCTGTACCACGACAACTTCAGCTACCTGACGGTGGCGAACTACAAAGTGGCCGGCAGCCGCCTGCTCTCGATGGTCACGCGCCGCAATCAGCTCGACAAGTACGGCGGCTACAAAGGCAAGTTCAAGAACGTTCCCGCCACGGGCTCGGTGCACCTCGGAATCGCGGGCATGTCGATCCCCGGCTCGGTGACCGACCTCGACTTCAACCAGTTGATTGGGCCCTCAGTCCCGACCAACATCAAGCTCGGTACGGTCTACAACATGAACGACGTGCCGGTGCCCGCGGGCATCTACATGGGCTTCTCCAACACCGAGATCAAGACCAACTACGCCGGCTTCGGCATTGCCGGCACGTGCGGGAACGCGACGAAAGAGAAAGACGGGACTTGCGGCACGCGCACCGCCTGGGCGCTGTCCGGCGACGTGGAAATCTCGGACGTGCCCATCAGCGAGTTCACCAACGGTCTGGGGGGCGTCAATTTCGCCAAGGTCCTGACGCCGCTCATCCCGGTGTTCCGCAAGTTCAACTCCTCGGTGGTTCGCGACGTGCAGTTTGATCTCGTGGCAGGCGACCCGCAGGTCGACGCCGGTCACCTGGTGCCGGTGGATCACGACTTCGCGCAGGTTCCGCTGGCGTTCGGGTTCGCGGCCAAGGTGCCGTCGCTCCCGAAGCTGAACGACAAGTTCGTCGACGCGGCGATCCTGCTCGGCGGTGCGATCGTTCCGGGCCGCGGGGTGGTTCCGCTTGGCATCGGCGCGGGCATCAACGACAAGACGGCCTTCGACGACAAGACGGACAAAGAGAAGGACCTGCCGGCGGCGGGCCTGGTCTCGATGCGCGTGGCACCCACGCACCACGGCCTCGAGGGCACCCAGTACGCCATGGTGGCGTTGGCGATTTCGCTCGCCGGCGCGACGTCGAGCAACGCCGGGTTGGCCACGTCGGCCCTCCTCGCGCGACTGCCCGGCAACAAGCTCCCGTTCGATCCCAAGGGGACGACGCCGGTGGCCTTCCGCGCCAAGCCGGACGACGCGTCGTCGCCGGAACTGACCTTCCTCGCGCACCCGGAGCACGCGACGTACAACTTCCTCAGCACAACCAAGAACACGGTGCTCGGCCGCCAGTTCAAGTTCGTCACAGCGCCCAACCTGTCGGACGTCTCGGTGATTCGCGTGGTGCTGCAGGATGGCGCGCAGCACCGCTGGGTGATCTACCTGGATCCGGCGGAAGCCTCGACCGGGTTCCGGCTGCCCACGCCTCCGGGCGCGTTCAGCGACCGCTCGTTCTCGAACGACTCGCTCTCCAACAGCCCGCGCTCCTTCCTCTTCGTGCAGACCGTGCGATTGAACAAGGACCCGGTCGCTGGCGGCGGGGCGATCAGCTTCAACGAACTGGTGGAGCAGAACGACTTCAACGGAGACCGCATGGTCGATTTCACCACCGGCTTCGCGGTGATGGACTACGCCCGCCCGTCAGTGGAGTTCCTCTCGCCGGTGAACGACGGCGACACGCTCACCAAGTCGGCCGGACCGATCAAGCTGAAGGTTCGTTCGTTCAAGATTGGCTCTACCACGACGGAAGACGGGTTCGTCCGCGTGAGCTTCACTGGCGGCACGGGCTGCGGCACGCCGATCGACGTCAAGACTGACGCCTCAGGGAAGGGTGAAATCAACGTCGACGTGGCCGCGGGTTGCTCTGGCGCGTCGGTGGCCATCACCGCGACCCTGATGGACAACGCTACGCCGGCGGCGCCGTTGAACCCGCCGGCCGACAGCACGCTGAGCAACATCAAGATTCAGTAACTCAGCCGTGGTGTGACACCCGCAGCGGGGATCTCGGATGACCGAGGTCCCCGTTTGCATTTGGAGGAACCTCGCTCATGTCCAACCCCAACATTCGAGTCGATCTCACCCTGGCCAGCGATCGCGGCGTGGGCGCCAACGGGCTCACGCGGGCCTCCCTCACGGCCCTGGAAGAGCGCGTGGTGGCGAGCATCAACCAGATCAACGCCCGTCACCTGAAGGGGGAATTGGGGTTCCTCGACCTGCCCCTCGACCGCACGGCCAGCGCTCAAGCCGTGGAGATGGGGCAACGCATTCGAGCCGGGTTCGACGACGTGGTGGTGCTCGGCATCGGGGGCAGCAGCCTGGGCGCGAAGGCGCTGATCGCCGCGCTCTGTCACCCGCAGCACAACCTGCGGCCGGCGACGGCGAGGCAGGCGCCACGGATCTTCTTTCCGGACAACAGTGACCCGCGGACGCTTCACGCCATTCTCGATGTGGTGGATCTGAAGAGGACGGCGTTCGTCGCCATCACCAAGAGTGGCGGCACCGCCGAGACGTGGGCCCAGCTCCTCGTCCTGTCGCAGAAGTATGGGGCCGGCGAGCTCGCGTCCCACGTGTTCGCGGTGACGGACCCGACCATCGGGGCGCTTCGGAACGTCGCCACCGAACAGGGGTGGCCGGTCTTGAACGTCCCTCCCAACATCGGAGGGCGGTTCTCGGTGCTCACCGCAGTCGGGCTGCTCCCGGCCGCCGCCGCGGGAATCGACGTCGATGCGTTGCTCCTCGGCGCGCGAGAGATGGCGGAGCGGTGTCGCGTCGTCTCTCTGACCGAGAACCCGGCGGCCTCGCTCGCTGCCGCGCTCTACCTGTTCGATGCGACCATGGGGCGCCCCATTCACGTGTTCATGCCCTACGCCGATTGCCTGCGAGAAACGTCCGACTGGTTCGTGCAGCTCTGGGCGGAGAGCCTGGGCAAGAAACGCCGAGGAGAGCCGGTGGGGCCGACGCCGCTCCGAGCGGTGGGGGCGACCGATCAGCACTCGTTGCTCCAGTTGCTCATGGAAGGCCCGAACAACAAAGTCACCGTGTTCGTCGCAGCGGAGGCGAGCCCGGTCGACGCTCGCATTCCCCCGTCGCCGTTTGCGCACAAGGACGTGGTGTATCTGGGCGGCCACTCGATGTTCGAGCTCCTCTCGGCGGAGCAACGCGCGACCGCGGCGGGGTTGGCGCGGGCGGGCCGTCCGTCGATCACCCTTCGCATGCCCGCCATCGACGCCCGGTGCATGGGCCAATTGCTGATGCTCCTGGAAGGGGCCACCGCGATCGCCGGAGGCCTCTACGGAACGGACGCGTTCGACCAACCCGGCGTGGAGCTGGGGAAGCGCCTGTTGTGCGGCTTGCTCGGGCGGCCCGGCTACGAGGCGTCCAGGGTCGAATTCGAGTCGGTGCCTTCGTCATTGGCAGAGTGGGTCATCTGAGGGCGAAACGAGTGACGCCGGGGCGGTTTTTGGTGGTACGTTAATCGCAATGGCGAAGACGAAGACCGTCGTCACAGTCATTTCGAAGATTTCAGAACGCCAGACCAGCCGTGAGGCGGCCCTGGTGGTGATTCACGGCATGGACCTGGGGCGGAAGTTCGATCTCCTCCGTGACGCGACGGTCGTCGGTCGATCGAGCAAGTGTGACATTCAGATCGATCAAGAATCGGTCAGTCGAAATCACGCGAAGTTCAGCAACACCAACGGGCGCGTGAGCGTGAAGGACATGGGGTCCACCAACGGGACCTACGTGAACGACGAGCTGCTGTCCGGGGAGCTGACGCTTCGCAACGGCGACCTGTGCAAGATCGGCCGAACGATTTTCAAGTTCCTCGCGGGCGGCAACATTGAGGCCGCGTATCACGACGAAATCTACCGCCTGACGACGGTGGACGGCCTCACGCAGGTGTTCAACCGCCGGTATTTTGAAGATACCCTCGAGCGCGAGATCGCCCGCTGCAACCGCTACGGGCGCTCCCTGTCCCTGGTCATCCTGGACATCGATCACTTCAAGAAGATTAACGACACCTACGGCCACCTGGCGGGTGACTACGTGCTCAAGCACCTCGCCTCCGCGGTGAAGACGCGGATTCGGCGCGAAGACATCTTCGCCCGCTTCGGTGGGGAAGAATTCGCGGTGCTCCTGCCGGAAGTCGACATGAAGGGCGCGGCCGTTCTGGCGGAGAAGGTTCGCAAGCTGATCGAGAAGCAGAAGTTCGAGTTCGATCGGCAGACGATTCCCGTCACGGTCTCACTGGGGGTGGCGACGTTGAGCAGCGACGTGGGCGAGGCCTCGGACTTGATCCGCGTGGCCGACGGCAAGCTCTACGAAGCGAAGCAGGGTGGTCGAAACCGCGTCTGCAAGTAGCCCCCGGGTCGTCCGCCCCAGCCGTGCTTCGGCCCGACTTCGCTCAGAACAGACCCTCTCGTGAGGCGAGCATCTCCTTCAGCATGGTGGTCACGGCGGCGCGCACCAGCTCGTTCAGCCGCTCGACCGACGGCGGGGCGAGACCCGCGTGGGGTACACCCGCCGCCGGCCAATCGATCGGGCTGCCAAAGCGAATGCGCCACTGCACCGGGAAGGGCGGCGTGGTGATCGGAATGTGCGCGACGATCTGGCGGCCGGTGGGAATTCGCCCCAACAACGGGCTCGTCTCTTCGGACCCCACGATGGCCACTGGCACGATCGGTGCCCCCGCCTCGAGCGCGAGCTTGACGTACCCCGCGCGGCCGAAGCGCTGCAGTTGATAGCGCTCCGAGAACGACTTGGAGATGCCGTGGATGCCCTCAGGGAACACCGCGACGTCGTGGCCGGCTCGGAGCAGCGCCAAGGCATTGCTGGGGCTGGCTCGCACCGCCCCGGCCCGCGCCAGGACCCGCCCGAGGCCGGGGGCGAACATCACCTGGTCCTCCAGGAGCCAGCGCGCCTCCATTTCCCGATGCCGCACGCGATTCACCGCTGAGCAAAGCATCGGGCCATCGAGGGGGAGCGCTCCCGCGTGGTTGGCCACCAGCAGGCACGGGCCTTCTGGGAGCCGTTCGGACCCTTCGACCACCGTGCGGAAGTAGCGGCCGAACACCCAGTCTCCGAACGGACGAAGCGCGTCGCAGAATCGCGCGTCGCGGCCGTAGCCGTCCGTCTCTGGGGTGGGCTGTACGAGCCGGGTGGCCGCCGCCATGAGCGAACGAACCGCCTCGCGAGCCTCGGGAACGCGTTCGCTGTCAGGCGTGTGCAGCGACTCGCCTTGTCCGACCTGGGTCACGACCGTGGGAGATGACGGGTGACCGGTGGCCACCTCCTCCAACTCCACGCCCCCAGGAGCCCCCGGGTGTGGCACCGGCCGGGACGGTTCAAGCTGCGTCGCGACCGGTGACGACGGGTGCGCGGCCGGAGATCGAGCCCCCTTCCGAGGCAGCAGCATGGGGGTGTTGGGGTGAGGTGCTGGGGACTGTTCAGAGAGATCGACGACGTCGGGGACACTCAGCATCGGAACCGCCGTGCCGGAGGCCCCCTGCGGGCGCGGCAGGCGCTGGCTGCCGGGAGCAGGCGGAGATGTGGGTCGCTGCCTCGTCGCCACGAAGTTCCTTTCGCTTGAGAGCGCGTCGTACTCCACTTGCCCGGGGAAAAGAATGACCGGGCCATTCTTCAGAGCTGCGCTTCGCCTTCTCCCGTTTTGGGTTGTGGGCAGCGCGGCGCCAGCTCTCGCACACGACGCGGACGTGATCTTCGTGGAGGCGCGGGACGACGCCGACGGCACGGTCGAAGAGCGCCTCACCTTGACCGCCAACACCCTGGTGGCCCTGGCGCCGGTCGATGGCGATCGCGACGGTCTGGTCACCCCCGAGGAACTGGAGCGGGCTGGGCCGGCCATCGCCGCCGGCGTGTGGGACGACATGCCGCTCTTCGCTTCCGGCGTTGCCTGCGGACGGCTGGCGTCGCAGGCCAGGCTGGCCGAAGGCTTCGTCGAGTTGCAGGCGAAGTTCACCTGCGGCCCGGGCGCGTTGTCGCAGACCTTCAAGCTGTTGCTCGTGCTTCCGCAGAACTATCGGGTGGTCGTCGGCACGCAGGCAGAGGGCGAACGCGACCGCCAGGCGTTTGCTCGCCCGCTCATCTCCGGGGAGATTCCGCGCGCCCGTGGGGCCGAGGTGCACCGGGTGCTCGGGGCGGCGGCGATCGCCGGAGTCCGTCGGGCATTCGCGTGGCCGTGGCTCTTATTCCTGTTGGGCTGGGCGTTGCTGGAGCTGCCTGGCGGGCGAATGTGGAGCGTGCTCCTGGTCTCCCTCGGCACGGGCGCCCTTGGGGCGGTGACCACGGCCCTGTGGGTGCCCCCGGCGTCCGTCAGCCTGGGCGTGGCGCTGGGCCTGTTTGGCGTCGGCTTGCTGGTTCGAAATCGTGCCGCGTCGAGTGGAGCCGCCATCACCGCGTCGATCGCCCTCGGACTTGGCGCGGACGGCCCGGCGCTGGCAGCGCTGGGCGGGTGGTGCGCGGCGTGGCTCGTGACCGCCGCGGGCGCGGTTCCGGTCTGGGCACTCGCCCGATGGCTGCTTGCGCCTCCGCGACTGGCACTCGCGCGACGAGTGCTGGCGGGCGCATTTCTGATGGCCGCGGGTTTCGAAGTAGCGAAGCTCTTTCGCGCGTGAGAAAACGCGGGGCCGATGGCGCGCGAACGATATGAGGAAGTGGTGTTGGCCCTGGGTGACCTGGCGCGAGAGCGTCTGGCCAACGACCCGGCCGCGCCGGCCGAAATGCAGAATGTCTTCGCCGCGGAAGACGTGGTGGTCGATCTGCGCGACGCGGTGAAGAACCTCGAAAACGACATCAACACGCTCGACGCCGAGCACCACGACGCGGAAGCGGCCCGGGGCGACGAGCGGGCCCAACTCCAGACGATTACGCAGAAGTTCCGCAAGGTCGTGGAAGCCGTCGAAGGGCGCTCCCGGGAGATTCGCAAGAAGATCCTCGGCGAGCGCGCGAACCTGAAGCTCGATCGAGCGAGCACCGCGACGTTCGAGAAGAAGCACCGCGACCTCGAGTTGACCCGCGGCCACGATCAAGAAGCGATTGCGCGCTCGCTGGCCAGCCTGAAGAAGGCGCGGCTCCACCTGATGCGCCGCCAACGCTACCTGGAAGAGCTCGAACAGGATCTGGAGAGCGTGTTGACGGTGCGGCCTGGTGCGCCGGGCGCGCGCGCCATCGAGGCGCACCGCCGGATTCTGGAACTGGAAGACGAGTCGGAGAATGCGAAGTCCGACTTCGATACCCGCATGGCCGAGCTCGACGCGGTGCTGGCCGCGCGGGAACAGGAACTGGAGGACGCGGAACAGCAGCTCGACGAGGCCGTGTTTCTCCTCGGAGAAGCGGTCTACGCGGCGCGCCACCCAGACCCTCAGCTGGCGGCGCTGTACTCCCGCATCGACAAGGTCGCCCCGAAGGTGAAGCCCTCCAAATAGGGCGCATGACGCACGGGTGAAGTTTCCCGTGCCCCCTCCTTGACGATTCTTTCGGCATCTACTTAGGGTGCCTGTCCCTCGCACACCACTGGGGTGGGCAGGCCGTTTTGAGCGATTTCCCCACGCTCAAGAGGGTGTCTTTCGCTCGGGGTTTGTTGCTGTACCAAGGAAAAACCAACTCATGCCGCAGCTTTCCTCACAACCCACTGGAATTGAAGCCGACGAAGATTTTGCCTCGATGTTCGAAGCCTCGCTCAAGCAGCGCGGCGGCGAAGGGCTCCTCAAAGAAGGAGACGTCGTCAGCGGTACCGTCGTGCAGTTGACGAAGGACTACGCGGTCGTCGACATCGGGTACAAATCAGAAGGCCAGATTTCGATGGCTGAGTTCACCAACGCCAAGGGCGAAATCGGCCTCAAGGTGGGTGACAAGATCGAGGTGCTGCTGGAGAGCCGTGAAAACGACACCGGCATGGTCGTCCTCTCGAAAGAGAAGGCCGACAAGATGCGCATCT
>CAZFXD010000076.1:0-18905 GCA_964522795.1 uncultured Myxococcaceae bacterium | reverse complement strand
GCTGCCTCCGCCTGCGCCGCCCCCCGGGCCGCCGCCGCTCCCTCCGCCTGCGCCGCCTCCCGGGCCCGCGTCAGACAGCTCGCCGCCGTCGGGCGAGCCCGCGTCGACGCCACCGTCCACGGAACCGGCTGGGCCGCCATCGCAGCCCAGGCCCGCACCGATCGCGACCAGCAACAAGAGCCCCCAGGGAATTCTCATTGGAGGAACTCTCTCCGGGTTTCGGTGTGCACACCAGCCGCAAGTAGACCGCCCATGCCCGCCGGCTGCGGCCTCGCCTGGAGCTGGGAGTGTTGGCGGTCGACGCCGTTCCGCGGTCTGCTACCGTGGGCGGACTGACCGGGCCCTTAGCTCAGCGGTCAGAGCTGTCGGCTCATAACCGATTGGTCCCAGGTTCGAATCCTGGAGGGCCCACTGTTCGCACCGGACGCTCAGTCGTCTTCGTCGACCGGCTCGTAGTCACGAAGTTCGTTCTGGAGGCGAACTTCGACCCCAAGGCCAGGGACGCCGACGTCGACTTCCCAGTCGAGGCCATGATCTTCAAATCGATCGTGGTCGAGCTTGAGGTCGCCAATCGCAGCCGCGGCGTGCCCAACGTCGCCCTTCAACGCGTGGCCAATGGCCGAACGCACGTCGCTCGCCGTCACGTCGCTGGCGCTCACGGTCACTCGTTCACCGTGATCATTCCCGGCGACACGGGTCTCGGTGTCCCAGTGAATCTTGACGTCGGTGCTGGCATTCAGCACGGCGTTCCCCAGCCCAGTGACGTCGCCGACAAACGCCATCGCCCGGGCGATTTCGCCGATGCGCGGATCCTTCGGAATCTCAATACCGCTCGTCATCTCCACCGAGGCGATGGTGGTCTGCCGCCCACCAAGGCCCAGAGCTTTCATGCCGTCGGAAGCCAGACCGAACTTGAGTTCACCTTCGAACTTGCCCTTCAGTTTGTGCGTCCGTTCAAGTCGCAGGGTGTCGCCTTCGAAGTTGAGCGCATACGCCACCGAGGCCGTCGCCCCCAACTCGGCGCTGATTTCTGAGACGCCCAGCTGCAGTTTCGCTTCGAGCTTGGCGCTGACATCGGCGGAAAGGGCGATGCCCACCAATCGGCCACGGAGCGCGTCAGTGCGGTCCGGTCCAAAAGGAAGCAGCGCCTCGACGCCGCGTTTCGCCTCTTCGAGCGTGTCGAACTTGAACTCCAGGGCCGCGCCGGCACCCGCCTTGGCTTCGCCCACCAGCGACACGCCGATTTCACTCTCCGCGCCGACGACCGCCACGTAGCTGCCGTCGTCCTTGCGCTCCACTTCGAGCTCGACCTTCAGTTCAGCCTTCCCGCCGGCCTTCACCTTGGCCAGGCCCGCGAGAATCAGCTGGTCGCCCGGCCCCAGTTTCTCCAGGCGCTCGAGCGCGGTCCGCGTCACGTGCGGCGCACGGTACTCTTTCGCTTTCTCCGCCGCGTTCCGGGCACGTTCCAGAAATGAAGGCCGAGCCGGGTTCGCCGCGTCAGCCTGGTCGACGCGCGTGGCCAGGCGTTCGGTCGCCCGTTTGACGAACAGCTGCGATGGCGCTTTCTGAATTCGCATGGGTCGAAGTTCCGCGAGCTCCTTCCAGTTTATCGCGCGCTGTCACGAAGAGGTTTCGTCTGAGCGCAGTCTTGAAAGCGAAGTCATTTCAACCACTTGTGCTGTTGTGCGGGCCGAAGTGGCCCCGGCACCTTCGGACGGCACTCTCTCGGTTGTCGACAACTCGTTGATATTGCTTGGCTTGATAAGGATCATCGATGAACGAGCTTCCGCTTCAGTTCGCTGTACGCGAGATCAACGGCAGGCGTCACCGTGCTCCAGAGCTGCGCCGCATTCGCTTCCGTGTCTGAGCCCATCGCCTGCCCGAAGGCCGTCGCCCGCCCCTCGTCATCAAAACCGAGCAACTCGGCGTTGGCCAGGGCACCAGCGTCGTGCGTGGCCTGTCGGAGCGCGTCGAGGACCTTCTCCATTCGCCGCACCAGCTCGCCGTTCGCCGGATCAGCGGCCAGCCGCTCAATCTGCCGCATGAGCCCGAGCTGCATCATGGCCTGCTGCCACACCCACACCACGCTGCCGTGATACCCGGCCCGGTCGAGCCACTCCGTCAGCGGCGCCGTCTTCATCTTCCCGTTTCGGTCTGGGCCACTGAAGTTGTTCGCCTGCGCAAAGGCCGGGTTCGCCGTGAGCAGTCCGGCGGGCGTCATCAGACCCACCGGATATGGAAGTTCGAGCGACGGAAGCATGGCCGAGATGGCCTCCGGCGTTGGATCGCCGAGAAACAGACGGAGCGAGCTGTCCGAATTCGGCACCGGAATCGGCGCGCCCGCGTCATCCAGCGACAGGGCAGCAAACGAATACCCACGGGCGAGTGATGACGGAAGCGCCCCGTCGAGAAACTCCTGCAGGGTCACCCCGGCGTTCTTTCCATCCGCCGACGGGCCCAGATTCTGCTGAAGCAGCCGCGCCTTCTGGCCCGCGTTGGAGGGCAGGTCGACGAACGAGCGGAGGCGCTGTCGCAGCTCCGAGGGTGCCAGCGTCACTTCGAAGTGCGCCTTCGCGTCTTCCCATCGGCGAAGCAACGCGTCGGTGCCAGCTGGGGCCATGAGGCCAGCGGCGTCGCGCGTCGAGGTGAGCGCACGCACCGCCTTGAGCGCGTTCGTCACCAGGTCGAGGTTCACGCTGCCCGGGTACACGCCACCGCCGAGACCGACGTTGGAATCGCGCCAGTCGCCCACGTACTCGCCGTCGTGAATTCGCATGAGGGACGTCGCCGACCCCGTGTATTGCGCAGCCTGCGCGGCGATGAAGTCGATGTTCCGCTGCGCCGCTTCCGCGCGCGTATGGCCATCGGGGGTGGGCTTTGCCAGCAGCGCGTTCAGTTGCTCGGGAGGAACAGTCTCGGCGTATCGCGCCATCAAGACCGGGAGCAGCAGGTCTCCGTCGATCATCTTGTAGTCAAAGATCGGATCTTGACGCTTCGCCGCTTCCAATCGTCCCGGAGTGCCCTCCGGCGCCTCGAGCAGTCTCCGGCGCTCCGCAAATGTGCCGATGTCCTCCTCGTGCGCCACCTGCCCGGTTGACGACACGCGGTCGAGCACGCTGCCCAGAGCCGCCTCCAGCGCCTGCGGGCTGACGATGTTCTGCAGCATCATCGCCGAGAGCATCGTGTCGCGGCCGAAGTAGGTCTCGAACCGCCAGCCGCCCGCGAGAAACTTGTCAGAGTACGGGAGCGCCTTGCCGTCTGGACCCACCGCCGGCTGGTACGAGAGGAACCGCAGGCTCTGCAGCGCCTTCACTGTTTGCGCTGTCTGCGGATCGGCCGGGTCCAGATTCTCGAGTTGATGTAGCGCTTGCGGGTTGAGCAGCGACGCCACCGGCAGCGGGTTGAGCGGCGCGAAGGGAACTTCCGCGTCGACCTGCATCGCTAATGGGCCCTGCCCCGGGGCGCGAATCTCCAACGCACCACCGTTCACGGTCACCTGAGACTGCGGCGGAAGGTGCAGCACGCATTCGTAGGCGGAGCCGTCGAGGTTCACTCGCGTGAGGCGAACGCGCGTCTCCTTCGCGTCAAGTTCGACGACGGGCGGTTTCTGGAGCGCGGACTGCTCAGGCGCCAGGGCGAGCGCCTTGCCGGTGCCTTCGGTGACTTCACGGACTGACCGGAGCGAATCGAGGACCACCTGGTCGATCACAAACGAACGCTGGTCGGCGACGAGATTCATCGTCGCGCGCTGCGCGCCCGGCCGGGCCACCCCCGGCGTCACTTCGCCCACGGTCCAATGAAGCGGCGGCGCCTTCGGCGAGAGCGGCGAGGCGAACAGCGCCACGCCTGAGTTGCCAGAGGGAAAACTCGCAATCGCGCGCACCTGCGGCGTGCTCGAGACCACCACCTGCGTCGCCACGCTCGCGGTCTGGAGGAAGACGTTGGTGTTTGGGCCTTCGACGTCGCGAAACGACAGCGTCTCCGAATGCAGCACCGATGAGAGCGCGCTCCTGGCGTCGCCGCGCTCGACGCCCGCCACGTGGGGAACGGCGTTCCACGCATCGGTCGGTGCCGAGGTGGCCACCGACGCGGCCCGCGCGGAAGAGACCTTGGGGTCCGCCTGTACGGCGCCCGTCGTGGGCCGTTCGACGCGCGGCGCTGGTCCGGGAACCGGGGGACGTGTCTTCATTGGGCTCCGCTACAGCGTCCCCTGCGTCACGACGACGTCAGCGCCAGGTTCCAGAAGACTTCGCAGCACGGCGAAGGCAGGTGCGGCTTTCGCTTCGCCTTCCGTCACCCGGTAGACGCAGAGGTCGGCGTTCGGCGTCTGCGCCAGCAATTTTTCGAGCTGCTTCAGCATCGACGCTGCGGCACTGACGAGATCGATGCTCAATTGGCTGCGTCCATCTTCCAGCCCACGCACCTGGGCCAGCTTGTCGACGAAGCGACGGAACGCCTGAAGCTCAGCGGCAGGGTCAAAACGCTGTAACGCTTCCAGGAGCCCGGCACGCTTCACCTTGAACAGTCTTGGCGTACCGGAGTCAGCCAGCCGCGGTTCGGCCGGCGAAATGTCAGCTGGCGCAAAGTGCCCCAACATCAACCCGACGGGCGGCTTCCCGCCCGGGGTACGCGCACGCAAATAGGCGAGAAATGGCTCGTTCGACCCTTCGAGGGCCGACGCGATCACGCGCTCCGGTTCCGGCGCCGCGCTGGCGCGCAAGAACGGGAAAATGAGGTCGCTCCAGAACTCTTCAGTCGCGGCCGCGGTCGTTCCGACCCCCGCGAACAACCACGTCACCTGCTCAAACAGCCGAGGCTCGGACGAGGCGAGTTCTGCCAACTTTGACCGCTTCGTCCTCTCAAGCGGCTGGACGAGCCAGCGGTCGAGTTGCGCCTGTCCGTCTTCGGAAATCGCCCGGCCGCTCTTGGCCAGGGCCGCGCGCAGCGACGCGCCGAGTTCCCTGGGCGACGCATTCCAGGTCTGTCGCGCTCGAGCAGCGTCGATTGCGACGAACATCACGTTGCCCGGGTCGAACATGCGCTCGTATTCGTCAGCGCTGAGCCGACTTGCAGCGTCTTTTGAGGCGCCATGTGCCTTCAACGCGTTCGCCAGCGCCTCTTCGCGTTCCCGAAGGGGCGCCGAATTTCCGACGCGCAGTGCTTCAGCTGCCCATTCGAACGGCGACACCATCAAGAAGTCGCCGGGGAACCCCACCGCCATCCGTTCGGGAAGGTCCCGGTGCAGAAACCAGAAACCCTGGTGCGCCTTCACCAGGCGCTCGCCGATCCACGCGCCCAGCCCCAGCTCAAGGTCGCGCCCCGACGCTGCCACCTTCTTCGAATCGCGCCCCGCGATCACCGCGTCGAGCGTCTTCGACAACTGTGGCCACGTGAGCGACGCACCAGCGCCCTGCCCTGACGCGTCGAGCGTCGCCTGGAACCGACGCGCGCCCTCCACGGCCATCGCGGCGACGAGCTCAGACACGCTTCGCCTCCCCGGCCTGCACGTACATCACCGCGCGAGGCTCCAGCTGAATGTCGATCGCATCGCCCGCGTCTTTGAACGACACAGGCGACGCCTTGCCGCCGATGCGCTCCTGCAAAATGTCGTGCAGCGCGCTGGGGTTCTTCTCATCCCACCCGAGCAGCTTCGCCAGGTCGGACTTCAGCAGGTGCGCCGTCTTCACGTCGTCCGTGAGGTTATTCAACGTGAGGAGGGGCACATCGCGGCCCCCCGCGTCCTTGATGGCCCAGGTCAGGACGCTCTTGTCTGCGTTGGGGACTTCTTGAATGTCGCGGCCGCGCACCGACGGGCGTTCCGCCCACAACGCGTTCATGGCCGCCACAAACGTGGCCACCGGGTAGCCTGACTTCAGCGCGTCTTCGAGGTCCTTCTTGCGCACCGGTCCCCGGCCGAGGTCGCGCAGGTCCGCCGCCTTCACCTCGTCAGGCTGCTGGCCCTGGGCCTTCATCTGATCGAGGCGCATGTCCTTCTGCTTCTCGAAGAACTCCTTGTCGTCGCCACGCGGAATGAGGAGGTCAGGCTTGATTACCGGCGTGGCGCCCATCTGGTACGCCAGCGCCACCGCCTGCCTGACCTTGAGCGGGTCATGCCCGTAGAGTTCGTACATGGTGTTGCCAAAGCCGCGGTCGGCGAACACCGGGAAGCCCTCGTCCTTCAACGTCTGGAACGCTTCTTCCGTCGGCATGAACTCGTCGTGACCCTTGCCGGGCATCACCCACTGCGTCTTGTTGGCCGGGAGTTGGCCGCGCGCCTTGATGAAGTTCACCAGGCCCGTCTTGTCGCCGGTGATGGGCGTCGACCCCGCCTGCGCCGCCCCTTCGAATGAGATGAGCGCATCTCCTGCCGTGTTCTCGACCTTGCCGTCGAACTTCCGCTGGGGGTCCAACCAGCCGGCCTTCGCGACGGCGGGGTCCAGGTTGGCTTCGGGGATGGTGATGGTACCCGGGGCGATGTCGCTCAAGAACGCCTTGTAGAGCCCCATCAGCGCGTGCGTCTTGGGCAGGTCAATCTGGTTCGTCCCCGCCTCTTTCCCGATGTGAATGATGGCGTCGAGTCGAATGCCTCGCATGCCGTTGTTCACGTCGTGGCTCATCGCGCCCAACTGGTAGGCAAACACGTCGGGGTTGAAGGCGTTCAAGTCCCACTGCTGCGGCATGAACGACGCGTACAGTTTCCGAGTTCCCACTCCGGGAACGTCGACCGGCACGAGCGAGTCGGGATTCGAGTCGGGGAAGATCTGCCAGACTTTCGACGTCTTTCCCGCGTCCGGGCCGGCCGTGTGGCGGAGCAGGTTGTACGTGCGGTGACCTTCCACCGTTTCACCCACCTTCACCGTGTCCGTCCAGTCGATGAAGTACGGAAGCTTCGACACGTCACCGGCCATCAGGTCCCGGGCGAACCTGTGCTCCCGCGAGACGTGATTGAACACGCCGTCGGCGGAGTAGCTCATGTTGCGGGCCATCATTTCCTTCATGAAGGCCTTGAACTTGACCGGGCCGAGCTCCTTCTGGATCTTGTAGTAGTCGCGAACGTCGTAGCCGCCGTCCACCCACGGCGAGTCCTTGATGGAAATGCCGAACATGTTCGAAAAGCCGTACGCGTCGGGCGTGGCACCGGCGATGTGCGTCCAGCTCGCCTTCGGATCCTTCGGCCCATTGAGCAGGTCGAGCGCGCGCAGGTTGTCGCCGTAGTCGGACGTCGCTTTGCCGTCCGGAACGGCGAGGAACTTCGGGTACTCGTACAAGACGGGCGAGAACCGACGCTCGTCCGTCGTCATCTCAATGCCACCCGCGGGCGCCTCGGCGGCCATCTTCTGGTGAAAAGCCTCCACGTTTTTGGGGCGTGTTTCGTACGACTTCAGTACCTGTTCGAAGAACCGAACCACCAACTCGTCCGCGGCCTCGGGATTGGCGGCCTTCGCCTCGGTCTTCACCCAGTTCAGACGGTCGAGCGTGGCGTGACCGCGAATGCCCTTCCATTCGTTGTCCGAGCCCTTGAGCGCCGCCTCGAGGTTCTTCACTTCGACCCTGGCGTCGTAGTTCGCCGGCAACGGAGACTTCCACGTTCGCTCCGTCGGGTGTCGGCCGCTCGCGCCTGCCGTCGCCGACGTGCCGCCCACCTGCCCCGCCTTCGCGTCCTGCTGGAGTTCCGAGAGCGGAACGCCCGCTTTCTCGGGCCGATTGTTCAATTCGTACCGGCGCTCGTAGATGTGCTTCTGCAGCATCAGGCCCTGTAAGAGCGCGTCGAAATCTTCCTGCTTCTCGGGGACGAGGCCCTTCCCCTTCACCGCGCTCAGGTAGCCTTCGAGAAACGCCTTCCGGAAATCGTCGGCGAAGTTCGTCCCCGAGGCGTCGTCGAGGTAGCGGAACGAGCTCATCATGCCCGCCACGTCTCGAAGCGGCGACGAACGCATTCGGCGCTCGGCAGCGGTGCGCGCCGGCTCGCCCTCAAAATCGGCGATCTTCCACTGGCCGTCCTTCGTCCGCAGCGCCTGCCCCAGGTGGTAATCACCGTTGATGCGCGTGAGCTGCGACCCCGTAGGGTCGACCTTCTTCATGCGGGTGACGATGTTCTGCAGCGACGGCCCGAGCGCCTTCAACTCCGGGTCCGCGTTGGGGCCCTTCAGCGCCACGTCGAGTTCGGTCTGCACCATCGCCGCCATCGACTTCACGTCGCGCGACGTCATCGGCAGACTCTTCACGTCGGGGTCGCCCTTGCCGTTGCCCATGGTCGCATGAAACTCGCCCGTAATCCGGCCGAGGTCGCGAACCTGATCAACGAGCGCCTTCGGAACTGCCGAGCCTTTGGGCAGCGCTTTCAATTGGTCCTGCAGATAGCCGTACGCATCGCCCTGCACGCTTTCCATCTGGTGCACGTAGGCGATAGTGCCCGTCACGGGCCCGTTCCCCTCGATCGTGCCCAGGAGCGCCGGCGTGGGCTTGAAGCCGTGGTTCGCCAGGTGTGAGCCGATCTCGGTCTCGGGGCTGATGCCCGACTCCAACTTGCGGACGACCTTGAGAATCGCCGTGTCGCCGAACACAAACACCGTGTTGCTCGACAATTCCGGCAGGGGGTGCACTTCGGGAACCTTGGGCAACTTGGCGAAGACGCGATCTCCTTCCTTCGTCGTCTTGCCGAAAACGTCACCCGCCGACGTGTCGAGCTTCTGCTGCCCTCGAATCGACTGAAACAGGTACTGCGCGAAGGCTGCGTCGGGCTTGCTCAGGACGACGTCGCCCTCTTTCGGGATTTCCATCGCCTCACGCACGCTTCCGTCGGCGGCGATCTTCAAGGGCGCGTTGTAGAACTCCGTCTTCCCGTTCTTGTATTCCACCTTCACTTCGGTGAGCGCGTACCGCATGCCATCGGGCGCACCGGGAATGTCGACAAACTTGTGATCGACCACCGAGAGCCCAACCAGCGGCTGGCCTTTGCCGCCGTACCACCGCTGCTTCTCCATGTGGGCGTGGAGCTTTTCGAGATCGATGCCCGTGCCTTCGTCTCGGCCCACGAGCGTCGGTGCGGCCACGGCGGCGGCGTTGGCGGTCTCGGCCTGGTGCACCTCGCCCCCAGCGAGGTGCGTGCCCGCCTTCTCATGACTCTCGAGGGCCGGAGGTGCTGGGGTCTTCCCGAACCCGTCGGAGGAGGGTACGGCGGGTTTCGCAACGGCAGGCTGTGCAACGGGCGTCGCCGACCTGGCCTTGGCCGGCGCTTTGGACTCGGCCGCTCTTGACGTCGGGACCGCGGTAGCCGCAGCAGGTAATTTTCGGATGGCCATGGGGTTCTCTTACGCCTCGCTCTTCATGTCGCGACGCATCGTCCCGAGCAGGTCCATCTCGTTCATGTCCTTGTAGAGGTCGGTCGTCCGCTGGGTGACCGTGGACGCGTCGAGGCCGCCCAGCAGTTTCTGCGCCTGGGCCTTGCCCGCTTCGAGTGATTTCGCCTCGCCCACCTGGTGAACCACTTCTCCAAGGAACTCGACGTACTCGCCCGCGTCTTTGAACGATCCGATGTCGGCGATGGCCTTGCTGTTGGCGAGGAAGAGCGAGCGAGACAGGGTGATCGGCCGAGCTTCGCGCGTTGGCGGAGGCATGCGTGAGAACCCTCCGTTCAGGGCGGGATCGTCGAGGAGCGGCATGAGCGACGGAATCGGGTTTCGCGCGTCGTCCAACTGCACGGCTCCGTCGGTGGCGATCATGAACAACGGCAGCCAGCGAAGCTGACGGCGCAGCTCGTGCACGCCTTCCTGCAGGTTCGTGAAGTCGAGCTCCTTCTCCTCGATGCCCTTCACGTGCTCTCGCATTTGCTCCAGCAGGTAGCTCCGGTCGTCTTCGTACGACCCGAACTTTTCACCGGAGAGCCCCTTAACCACCGTTTTCAGGGCGGGAACGCGGCCGTGATCTTTGGGGTCTGGCGTCCACTCCTTTTCCACCAGGCCCTTCAGAACCTTCATCTGGTCGCCCACGCGCTTCTCGAGCGCCGCGACCACCCTGGGCGAGAACCCCTTGTCCTTGGCCAACTTCAGCAAGTCATTCGCGAGCCCCACGGCCCCCAGCTGATCTTCGAGCGCCTTCACCTTCTCCAGCGCGCGCGTGGCCGGCTTCCCGAATTTCGGCTCATAGAGGCGAAGCAGCGCCTCCATGCGGAACAGCGGCGTCCGCAAGTCGTTCTTCACCATGTCCTCGGCCAGCCCGGCCGGCTTCGTCCCCAGCGTCAGGCGTTGATCGACCACACTGCTCGCCTGGAGCAGGCGCTCAAAAGGCCGACCGATTTTGACCTTCTCGTTCGGGGCGTATTTGGCCACCAGGGCCACCGCCTCTGGCAGCGGCGCGCCATGCTTGGCGGGTTCGAAGGTGGCGACTGGCGCCTGGGCCGACTGAAGCTGCCCCTGCACCGCGGGCTGTGCCGTCGCTGCGGCAGCCGCGGCGAGCTTCTCCGCGTGTCGAGACGGTTTGCCGTTGCGAATCTCCGCGTGCCGCGCGGCCTTTTCCGCTTTGGCAGCCTGCACTTCAGCGCGCGGTTTATTTCCGTGGATCTTGTGCATGGGGTTCTCCGGTTCAGCTTGCGCTGCTCTTTGTCGGCGGGTTCTGGGAAACGCTCTTCGGGTCGAACTTCAGGGCCACGAGGCCCAGCGGGGGCAAGGAGACTTCCAACACCCAGGGGGACTCCGGGTGAAGCGCGCGCTCGGCGTCAGTCGCGGGCCGCGCCTTCAGTTCGCCGCTGTTGCCCACGTTGCTGCCGCCGTAGAACTTGGAATCCGTGTTGATGACCTCGCGGTAGGTCCCCGGGCCGTCAACAGGAACGACGTAGTGTTCGTGCGGCGCGGGCGTGGTGTTGGTGAGGAAGAGAATCTTCTGATTCGGGTCTTTTCCCTGCCGCACAAGCCCCACCACCGCGTTCGTCTTGTCGAACAACTCGATCTTGCGGCCCGCGTCGTCGTACTGCTGTTCGTGGAGCGCCGGTTCGTTCTTGTAGAGCTCGTTCAAGTCATCGACGAGTTTCTGGACGCCGGCTTCGAACGGCTTCTTCGACGCCGCCCAGTCGAGCTGTTTCTTGAAATTCCACTCGCCGGGCTGACCGAACTCAGTGCCCATCGTCATCAATTTCTGGCCGGGCTGCGCGAACATGAACGCCAGGAACCAGCGCGCGTCGGCGTACTTCTGCCAATCGTCCGCGCCCGGCGAACGGCCGACGAGCGAACCTTTGCCATAGACGAACTCGTCGTGGCTCAGCGCCTTGATGAACTTTTCCGAGTCTTCGTAGGTGAAGTTCTGGGTCAGCTTGTCCAGGTGATCGCCTCGCCACTGCGCGGGCACCTTGAGGAAGTCGAGGCTGTCGTGCATCCAGCCCATGCCCCACTTCTGCGTAAACCCGAGGCCACCCGCTTCGAGCGGCTTCTCGTTGCCGTTGGCGTCTCTCGACGGCGCGGTCACGCCGGGGAACGCGGTCGACTCTTCAGCGACGCGCAGACAGCCAGGGTGCTCTTTGGCGATCGCTTCGTTCATCTGACGAAGGAACGTGATCGCGCCTTCGTTGTACTCGGGGTGCCCAGGGACCGTGCCCGGCACCCATTCGCTGCGCGAGTAGTTCCGGTACAGCATGGACGCCACGGCATCGACGCGAATGCCGTCCATATGGAAATCGGTCAGAAAATGGTCGGCCGCGCCGATGAGGAACGAACGCACCTCGTTGCGGTCGAAATTGAAGCAGCGCGTGCCCCAGTCCTTCTGCTCACCGCGCCGTGGGTCGGCGTGATCGAACAGATTCGTGCCGTCGAAATTTGCCAGCCCTGAACCGTCTTTGGGAAAATGCGCCGGAACGAAGTCCAGCGTCACGCCAATGCCGTTTTCGTGCAGCTTGTTGACCAGGTACCTGAAGTCGTCGGGCGTGCCGTGCCGGGCGGTCGGCGCGTAGTAGCCGGTCACCTGGTAGCCCCACGAGTCATCCAACGGGTGTTCGAGCAGCCCGAACAACTCCACGTCTGTGAAGCCGGTCTTCTTGAGGTACGGAATGAGCTCGTCGGCGATTTGCCGGTAGTTCATGAAGCTGCCATCGGGGTTGCGGCGCCACGATGGCAAATGCATTTCGTACATGCTGACCGGTCGCTCGGTGGGAGCGTTTTTCGGATCGTCGCGGAACTTCACCCACGCCGCGTCGTTCCACGCGAACGTCGACTCGCCGTCCAGCACCGACGTGGTGTCTGGCCGCAGCGACGTACGCCGCGCCGCCGGGTCGGACTTCATGGTGCGGACGCCGTTCGCGTCTTCGACCGACAGCTTGTAGTGCTCGCCGGCCTTCGCGCCGGGCACGAACACTTCCCACAGCCCGCCGCCAATGGGTTTGAGCGGGTTCTTGAACTCATTCCAGTCGTTCGTGTCGCCAACGAAGCTGATGGACTTCGCGTTTGGCGCCCACACGCGAACGGCGAACCCCTTCTGACCATCGATGGTCGTCTCGTGGGCGCCGAGCAGGTCAGCCGTCTTGTGCAGGGTGCCTTCGCTGAAGAGGTACTGAGCTTCAGCGGAGGCGGTAGACGGGAAATCCTTCACGCCGGCGAGCGCCGCTTCGGCCTTCTGGGTGGCCGGGCGCGGAATGCTCCAGATCTTCACCGGGTCATCTGGCGTCAGTGACACCTTGGTGATGCCCGACATTTCGGCCACGTCGCCCGTCATCAGGTCTTTGGTGGCGAATTGGGTCTGGCCATCGAGGCCGTAGTCGGCCCACGAGAAATTGACGTTGGCGTCCTGAGGCCCGTGCGGATCAAGGCTGATCGCCGACAGAATCTGATTCTTTCCGTCGGGCGAAATCTTCCCCCAGAAAATCACGTTGGGGTTGTCAGACTGATAGAACTTGATGTCGCCGTCGTGCTGCAGCGCCGGATTCTCTTTGGCGATCTGGTTCATCTTCCGGATGAAGCCACGAATATTCGGCGCGTTGGGGTCTCGCGACTTGAGCTGAAATTTCTCGGAATCGAGGTACTCGTCTTTCCCCGGAAGCGGCTTGTTCTCGCCGTATTCGAAGCCCCGGTACATGCCCCAGCGCGGGCTCTGCAGCGCGGCGAGCGCGACGCGAATCTTGTGCGCCGGCAGCCCTTCGTTCTGAACGCACTTGGGAAGGATGTCGGGCGTGTTGACCCACTGGGTGCCCCGCATGCCTTCGGTGCCCGGCGCCGCATCGGCCTGCTCGAAGAAGGCTTTCAACCCATCGGGGCCGTCAGCCGCGGTCCGCCAGGGGAAATACGTGTACGACTGGGTGAAGCCCACCTTCGACAGCGCTTCCATGCGCGTCGGGTCCGTGAAGGCTTCGGCGAGAAAGACCACGTCCGGGTGCTTCGTCTGCACGTCGCGAATGACCCATTCCCAGAAGTCGTTGGGCTTGGTGTGGGGGTTGTCGACGCGAAACACCTTCACGCCCTTGTCGATCCAGAACTCGAGGGTGGCGCGGTGGTGCTCCCAAATCGCTTTGCGGACGGCGGGGTCTGGCGAGTTCCAGTTGTAGTTCGCGACGTCCTGGTACTTCTTGGGTGGGTTCTCGGCGGTGACGAGCGATTTCGTCCCGTCCGGATTTTCACGCCACTCGAACCACTCCGGGTGCTCTTTGACGTCGGGGTGATCGGGCGACGCCTGCAGCACGTAGTCCATCGCCACATCGAGGCCGTTCTTCTTGGCGGTGCCAACGAAGTGCTTGAAGTCCGCGATGCTCCCCAGCGCCGGGTCGATCGACGTGTGGCCGCCGGCCGACGAACCGATGGCCCACGGCGAACCCGGATCTCCCGGGCCGGCCTTCAAGGTGTTGTTCGGCCCCTTGCGCGCCGTCTCTCCCACCGGGTGAATCGGTGGCAGGTAGACGACGTTGAAGCCGTCCTGGGCGATCTCGGGAAGGAGCTCTTCGGAGCTCTTCAGCGTGCCCGGCTTGCCGTCTTTCCCCTGCGAGCGCGGAAAGAATTCATACCAACGGGCCGAACGCGCGAGCTCGCGGTCCACGACGACCTCGAGGTTCTTGTCCAGCGCCGTCACCATCGTCGGGTCGGGATACTTGCCAACCGAGTCGACGAGCCCCGCGTCGACCGCGCGAGCAACCGCGGCCTTGGGGTCAGTCCTGGCGTTGGCGCGAATGAAGGCGGCCGCCGCGCTCATGGCCTGGGCGTCGGCTTTCGACGTTTCGCCGGAGCGCGACGCCACGGTCTCCAACTCCGTGGCGGCCTCGAGGAGTTCGCCATACACCTGCTCACCAGCGGCGAATTTCTTCGTCAGGCCTTCGCTGATTCCCCGAAACGTCTCAGGCCAGGCTTCGATCGAATACGTGTAACGACCGTTGTTGGGCGGAATGAACGCGCCTTCCCAGTGCTTCGTGCCCGCGTTCACCAGGTGCATCGGCACCACGGTGTCGACGCTGTCCTGTGTCGGCGTGACCTGGCGAAACCGAATGCGCGCCGCGAGCGGTCCTTCGCCTGCTTTGAAGATGTCCGCTCCCACCTGAACGGGATCTCCGACCGTGCTCTTGAACGCGTATCGCCCGCCATCGATCTGCGGGGTCACACCTTCGATCTCTACGCTGCTGCGGGGGGCGGTGAACGTACCCCAGTCGACGTCCTTCACGCTCCGAGCGCGCGAGGCGGCGGTGGCTGGCACCGTGTGAGACTCGTTCTCCACACCGAGCAACTGGTTCTTCAGCGCGGCGCGTTCCTTCGCCTCGGCGGGCGTGGGCTCAGATTCGAGATACGAGGCGAGCGCCGCGCCGCCTTCCGGGGCCTCAGCGGTGTCGCGAACGTGCTTCGGCTTGGCGAGGAAATGACGAACCGCGACGGGGTCGATCTTTTGAGGGTCGATGCCGACCTGGGACGCGACGTGGCGAATGACCGACTGCTTTTCCCCGGCGGTCATCGCCAGCGCCCCCTTGGGAATCCCCACATCGACGCGCTGGTCATGTGCCGGCGTCACACCTGGCACGTGTGCATTCTGCAGCACCAGCGGCCGGAGCGCCGAAATGTCGTACCGGTGCTCGCGCTGAGCGCTGACCGTGTCGCCGGCCGACGTCGTCGCCGCGGCGCCCCAGAAGGCCAACTGGCTGACGGCGCTGAGGAGTTCAACGCCGCCGGGTTTCCCGCGGAACGTGCGCGGAGTGTCGAGCGAGGCCGCGCGCTCCTCGGGAGTGCTCCAGGCCAGTTCACGACCGCGGGTTCCCGCCGCGCCGGCCGCCTCGTTCCCTGGCTTCGTGTGGCTGCGAGGCGTGTCACCCGTCACCGTCGCTGGCCGCCCGTCGCGCGAGGTCAGGTGCCCGTGCGCCGGGTACGTCATCTTGCCCGCGGGGAGATCGTTTGACTTCACCCAGTCGGCGAAGCTGCCAAACGTCTGGCCGCGGTCATCGACGAACTTCGCGCCGCCGCCGCCGTCGACGCGAAAGAGCGGAAGCTGAAAGGTCTTGTCGCCCGCAGCAAGGATCACGGGGATGACGGCCACCTGTGGCGTTCGCGCCCCGGACAGTTTGCGAATGCTCTCTGCGATCGGCGCCAACGAAGCGAGCGTCTTCTTCGTGTAGAACGGCTCGCCCGTCTTGGCACTGGCGCGGTCTGGTGCCAGCCCCATCGCCGTGCCGATTTCGTTCTCGAGATCGCCAGGGCCCAACGTGCGGGCGCCATCGCCGCGGAGCGAGAGGTATTTCTGGAAGACCGGGGCGAACAACTTGTCCGCGTGGGTCGCCACGAAGCGCGACGTCTTGTGCGTGGTGAGCTGGGAGATGTCGATGCGCGTGCCGACGCGGGCCACCTGCCGCCCCTCGGCCAGGGCGCTGGCATCCGCCCGCACGAGCGGCTGCAATTCCCGCAGCGGAAGTCGGTTGAGCAGACCGCCAGCAGGGGGGTGCCCTCTGAGCGTTCCGGACAACGCGTTCAACGCCGCGCCTCGAGCCTCGGGTGTCTTCTGTGCCAGCGCCTGTTTCACGCGGTCCGCGCTCGCCGCGTCCTTCAACACAGCGAGGTCGATGCCGAACGCCTGCGTCTTCGGTTCACCCGCCTGGCCGGGCGGAGGCGGCGTGGTCTGGAAAATCACCACGTCGCAGTCAGTGCCAGTGAGTTGCTTCCCCGTGCCGTGCGCAACGGCGGCCAGCTCAAACGTTGAGCCGGGCGATGCGGCTTTCAGAGCCTGCACGGCCGCCGCGACATAACGCTCGGGATTCGAAGCCGACGGGGCCTGCGCTTTCGCGTCGGCCGAACGCAACGCCCCCACGAGGGCGTGGAGGGGTTCGCGCTGCACGTCGAATGCACGCTCGACAACTTTGGGGTCGCCCGGCCCGACCAGATCGAGCGCCGCCTTCTTCCAACCGCCGACGGGATCTTTGACACCCAACTCTGTCGTCAGGTTGTTCGCGTCTGGAACGAGGTAGCGGAGAACTTCTCGCGTTTCGGCGAGTTGCTTCTCGAGCAACTGGACCCGGGCACGTAGCCCCGGAGTCGAGTCAGTGGTCAGCCCGACCGCATTCGCGGAACCGGCCTTGTCGGTGAAGCTGGTTTCGACTGGAGCGGGCCTCGAACTCTTCTGAACCTGGGCCGGCGCCGTCGCTGAATTCGTCGTAGCGACAGACTTGTCTTTCGAAGCTGCCGTGTCCGACTTCGGCTGCGAAACTCTCGGACCGGGATGGTTCTCGCGACCGACTTTTGCCATTCGCCGCACCCCTCAAATCCGTTGTTTCTACGCCCCACAAAATGGCATTTCGCGCGACCTTCAGCAACCTCTCGCGGCGAAGTGACGCCTCTCATTTTCGCGCCAATTTCCGCTCGGGCGAAGGACTTTGTTCGACGCATGGCGCGACAGGCTGCAACAGCGTTTCAGGAGAGAAACAGTGGGCGGGGAACCACCGGCCTGACGCCCGCAGCGGCGTCGCCTCGGGCGATCAGCACCCCGGGATTCGTGTGTAGGTGCCAGGCCGACCTCGGGCGCGCATTCGACGACAGCCACTGCGGCATCCCCGCCGGCACACGCCCTGCATCTTCCGGGCTGCGGCGCGTTTCGTGCGGCCGACACGCCACAGGCGCGTGTCCGAAATCATCACCTGGGTGGTCCAAATGCCTCGTTGGTTCGCGAAGGGGTCGATGCTGGGCGCCGTCTTTCTCGGATTCGGTGTCGGGCTCATCTGGGTGAAAGACCTGGTGGAGCAACGCCAGAGGTACCGCGCGGAGGCGCTGGCGAGCATTCAAGACGGGGTCGGGGGCGCACAGCGCGTCATCGGACCGCTGGTTGCGATCCCCTGGAGCCGCACGGTGGTGCAGCGTCGCCCCGACGGCATGAACGAGGAAGTCCGGGAGGACCACGTGCTCGTGGTGGCGCCGAGGACGCTGGAGATCGAAGGTCACCTGGCGACACAGACCCGATCACGGGGCATCTTCGAGACCGAAGTCTTCACCAGCCGTCAGTCCATGCGCGCCAGCTTCTCGGTGGGGCCGGACATCCTCCGCGCCATTCCCACCACGGCGGCCGTGGGCACACCGGTGCTCTGGGTGTCGGTCACCGAGCCGCGCGGCATCATCGGTTCTCCAGCGGTGACGTGGCAGGGGCACCCGGTCGCCACCGAGCCCGGCCTCGGCTCCAGCACGGCTGCAGGTGATGCCCCCCAATCGGTCCCCGGGTTCTCGGCGCCCATCGTGCTCCCCTTCTCGCCGACGACCGTCGAGGTCGATGCGCGCGTCGAGCTCACCCTTCAAGGCAGCGAGCGGCTGGAGTGGGTGCCCTTGGCGGACGCGGCCACGGTCACGCTCTCCGGAACCTGGCCTCACCCGAGTTTTCAGGGTGCGTTTCTCCCCTTGGAGCGACATGTCTCGCGGCAGGGGTTTGATTCCCGATGGGAGGTCGGGAGACTCGCCACCGGGCTGGCGAAGCTGCGTGACGTCCGCGTCTCCGACGTCGTCGCCGAGTTCAACCAGAAAGCCTTCGGGGTGAGCCTGGTCGCCCCGTTCGATGTCTACGGTCTATCGATTCGCGCCACGAAATACGGACTCTTGTTCGTTCTGCTCACGTTTGGCGCCTTCCAGTTGTTTGAAGTCCTCGGCAAAGCCCGCCTGCACGCGGCCCAGTATGGCCTCGTGGCCGCTGCGCAGAGCGTCTTCTTTCTGCTCCTGCTCTCACTTGCCGAGCACGTGCGTTTCGCTCTCGCGTACGCCGTTGCGGCGACGGCGTGCGTCGCGCTCATCGGCGCATACCTGGCGCAGGCCCTCAAGAGTTCGAGGCGGGCTGCCGCGTTCTCCGTGCAGCTCACAGCCCTGTATGGCGCTGTGTACGTGCTTCTGCTGTCGGAGGACCACGCGCTCCTCCTGGGCTCCGTGCTGCTCTTCACCGCGCTCGGCGCCGTGATGATGTCGACCCGGAAACTGAATTGGTTCGACCTGCCTCGACTGCAGGAGCCCGTCGGAGCCCGCATCCCCCCCCGCGCCCCGCCGCCCCTGTAGCCTACCGGGTGGGCGATCGCTTCTTCAGCGCCGCGTGGGCGGCCGCCAGGCGTGCCACCGGCACCCGGAACGGCGAGCAGGAGACGTAGTTCAGCTTGAGGCGATGACAGAAGTCGATGCTTCGCGGGTCACCGCCGTGCTCGCCGCAGATGCCCACGTCGAGCCCGGGGCGAACCTTGCGGCCCTTGGCCACGGCTTGCGACATCAAGCTGCCCACACCGGCTTCGTCGATGGTAGCGAACGGGTTCTCCTTCAGAATGCCTCGCTCCAGATAGTCGGCGAGGAACCCGGTCTCTGCGTCGTCGCGAGAGATTCCGAAGGTCGTCTGGGTCAGGTCGTTGGTGCCGAAGGAGAAGAACTGCGCGCGCTGGGCGATTTCGTCCGCCGTCAGCGCCGCGCGTGGAATCTCAATCATGGTCCCGAATTGGTAGCGAACTTTGACGC
>CAZFXD010000075.1:0-19073 GCA_964522795.1 uncultured Myxococcaceae bacterium | reverse complement strand
CCATCAGGGGTTTGTCGCCGCCATCGGTGGCGACCAGGCGCTGACCCAGCCCCCGAGGGACGCGATGTCCGACTGGGCCACGGCCATCGGCCGGGACCGCCCCCCCCCGCCGGCGCCGGTGGCGGCGCTCTTCGGCGCGGCGGCCACCGACGCCAACGCCGCGAACGACGTGGCCGCGGTCGACGCCTTCGTTCGAGCCTGGGGGCCCAGAATTCTCCGCGCTCCGGTGACCACCGACGACGTGAACTTCTACCGGCAGGCGCTGCGCGGGACGGTCGCCAGCGCCGAGGCCCTGGCCGACGTGGTGGCGCTCCTCTTCGCGTCGCCGCGCGTCTTCTTCGCGGTGGAGGAGACCGGCACCGAGCTCGGCGCCAACGCGCTGGCCAACCGCCTCTCGTTTCATCTGTGGAACGAGCCGCCCGACGACGTGCTCCTGCAGTCGGTGGCGAGCGGAGAACTGACCACGCCGGCGGGGTACGCCAAGCAGGTCGACCGCCTGCTGGGCGACCCGCGCGCGCAGAAGACGTTCTCGGAGTTCGCCTTCGAGTGGTTCTCGCTCCACCGGACCGCGGACCTCTCGCTGGGGCTGCGGTTCCCCGACTACGCGGCGCTGGCTGGCGCCGATCGGCCCACGGGCGCTTCGGCGGCGGGCATGAACGACGACGTGCTGGGCATGGTGCAGTCCGTCTTCTCGCGAGGCGCGCCGGCCCGCGAGCTGTTGACCGACCGCCACGTCTTCACCCGGGACGCCTTCGTGGCGAAGGCCTACGGCGTCGCTCCGTGGGACGGGGTGAGCGCCCCGCCGGTTCCTCCGTCGTCGGCCCGGGTGGGGCTCATCACCCGACCGGCGTTCGTGGCGCTGGGCGACTACAGCTCGCACCCGATTCTGAAAGGCGTGCGCATTCGCACCTCGCTCCTGTGCGACGCGCTGGGGGAGGCGCCGCCCAACGCCATCGTGGTGGCCGAGGGCATCAAGCCCACCGGCCCCAGCACGCAGCGCGAGCTGGCCGAAGTGCGCACCGCCAACGCCTCCTGCGCGGCGTGTCACAAGCTGGCCATCAACCCGCTCGGGTTCGCCACCGAGAACTTCGACAGCCTGGGCCGCGAGCGGGCGACGGAGAAGATTCACGACGCGGCGGGCAAGCTGCTGGCCGAGAAGCCGGTCGATACGGCCGTCACCCCCGCCATCACCTACGATGACACTCGCACCGCCGCGGGCGCCGCCGGCGTGGTCGACTACATGGTGCAGAGCCGCAAGTTCGAGGCCTGCCTGGTCAGCCAGTACTTCCGGTTCACCTTCCACAAGGTCAAAGAAGACCCCCAAAGCGACGGGTGCCTGTTGGCGGGGCTGGAGTCTCTGGCGGGGCAGGGCGCGTCGATTCGCGACCTGATGCGCGCCGTCGTGATGTCTCCCGAATTCAAACGCCACGCTCCGAGCTCGACGCCATGAAGCCACTGACCCGACGGTTCTTTCTTCGTGGCGCAGGAGGCACGGCGCTCGCCATCCCCACGCTCCCGTCGCTGCTGTCCGCCGGCGAGGCCCGGGCCCAGGCCGCGGCGTCGGCGCCCATCTTCGTGTCCTTCCACAGCGACTACGGCGGCTGCTGGGCGAGCAACTTCTTCCCCGCCATGGCCACCCCGGACGAGCAGAAGACGTACGCCGGGCGGCAGGTGAAGCGGAAGGCGCTCGCGGTGGGCAGCGGCGGGAAGCTGTCAGAGGTGCTGTGGGCGCCGGGGCTCACGCCCGCCCTGGCGGCCAAGATGAACATCGTGCAGGGCGTGGACTTTCCGTTCGACGTCAACCACCACAACGGCGCGTCGCTGGGCAACTACGGCAGCGGCGATGCGCCCAACGCGGTGGGCGACAACCTGCGGCTGAACAAACGACCCACCATCGATCAGGTGATGGCCGCGTCGTCGTCGTTCTACCCGTCGCTGAACGGGGTGACGCAGCGCTCCGTCTTCCTCTCGGAGTGGGCCGCCTCGAGCTACCGGTACAAAGACGCCGCCAACAAGGCGTCGGGCGTGGAGAGCGTGCCGGCGCTGCGCGACGGCGGCGCGCTGTGGGACGCCCTGTTCCGCGACTACACGGGCGGCGCCGCGGCCCCGCGCGCGTCGATTATCGACCTCGTGTACCAGGACTACACGCGGCTGAAAGCGAACCCCCGACTGGCGGCCGCCGACAAGGCGCGGCTCGACGAGCACCTGACGCGCGTGGCCGATATCCAGCGACGGCTCACCGTCACCTCGTCGTGCGCGAAGCCGACCCGGCCGGGAACCCCGGCCACGCCCGTGTGCGGCCAGCCCGACACGCAGGTCAGCTACTACAAGACGTATCAGGACATTCTGGTGGCCGCGCTGCAGTGCGGGCTGACGCGAGTGGCGCACGTGTACCTGGGCGGGAGCGTGACGTTCGGGGAGCGGTGCAACTCAGACTGGCACTGGACCATCTCCCACGCGGTGCAGGACGCCTCGCCGCAGGCGTCGATGGTGGCGGCGTACCGGAAGCAGTTTGCGGAGTTGATCGTGCCGTTGGTGGCCAAGCTCGACGGGGTGATCGACGCTCAGGGCAAGTCGCTGCTCGACCGGAGCATCGTCTACTGGGCCCACGAGCACGGGCAGCGCTCCCATGGGCTCGAGAACCTGCCGGTGGTGATGTTCGGCGGCGCGCGCGGGGCGATGAAGACCGGCAACCACATCGACGTTCGCGACAGCGCCAGGGCCTTCGCCTACGACGTCACCGACGGGCCGATGAACAACCGGCGCTACGTCGGGCTGACCGTTCATCAGATGCTGGGCTCGGTGCTGCAGCTGATGGGCGTGCCGAAAGCCGAATGGCAGGAGTCGAACCACGGCGGCTACGGCTACCGCCCACCTCGCCTCGACCCGCGGCAGGACATGTGGAACGCCACCGACTGGGCCGCGGCCGGAGACGTCCTGCCCTTCCTCACGTGAGAAAAAGGGGACAGGCTACTTTTTCGACCGCGACAATTTTGTCGTGCCCTCGAGGAGGAACGCGGGCTTGACCGGGCTCGGGGCCGAGGTGCGGACCCACCGCGGCGAAAAAGTAGCCTGTCCCCTTTTTCAGGCGAGGAGCGCGGGCCAGGCGTCGTCGGTGGCGGCCCGGGCGCCGGCCGACGCGACGATCTCGGGGGCAGCGAGCGCCGCGGCGCCGCCCACCACGAGGCGGATCTTTCGCGGCAGCGCCTCCCGCATGGCCCGGGTGGTCGACTTGAGCGCCTTCGTGGAGACGGACGCGCCGGCCGAGAGGGCCACCACGTCTGGCAGGAGGTGTCGGGCCATGGCCACCACGTCGTCGGTCGGCGTGCGGGCGCCGAGCCAGGTGACGCGAAACCCCGCGGCGCGAAACTTCAGGGCGGCGTGCAGGAGCCCGATGTCGTGTTGCTCGTCAGGGAAGCACGCGCACAGCACGTGCCGCTTCGAGTCGGCCGGCGCGCCGTGGACCAGCCGCAACAGCCTGACCCGCACCGCATGGGAGACGGCGTGCTCCTGCGCCACGTCGAGCTCGCCCGCGTGCCACGCCTCGCCCACCGCCACCTGCACGGGCATCAGCACCTGCTCCGACGCCGCCAGGGCAGGGAGAACGGAGAGCACCTCGTCCAGCACGCGCTCCACGCGCGCCTGATCGCTCTGCCTCGCCGCCTCGAGAATAGCCGCCCGCCACGCCTCGACCTGGTTCTGTCCCACCGGCAGCGGCGGCGGCGCCTCCGCCCCCGCGCGAATCGCCTTCCGCAGCTCGGGCACCAACGGCGCCACATTGCCGATGGACAGGCCTTCTTCCGTTTGCTGCTTCACCCGCCGCAGCACCTCGATGTCTTCTTCGGTGTACGCCCGGAAGCCGCTGGGCGAGCGCTTGGGCACCACGATGCGGTACCGGCGCTCCCAGGCCCGAATCAGGTTCTCGGACAAGCCGACCAACTCGGCCACGGCGTGAATTCGAAACAGGCGCTCGGCCATGGCTACGCGCGCCCCCCACTCGACGGGCTCAGCTGCGGCGGTCGCGCGCGGGCTCGGCGCCAGCGCTCCGCGGGGCTCAACGTTCCTTCCACAAGGCACGTGTATTGGTCGGGCCGCTGCACCTCGTCAACCTTCGTCACCACCTCGTTCAGTCCCTCTTCAAAGCGCGCCAGTGGCGCGGCTTCGTGCCCCGCGCCAAAGCAGACGAGCAGGTCGGGCCGCTCGTTTTCAAAGAAGGCGTAGCGGAAGGCCACCGGCACGCAGCGGGCCTGAGTCATGGCGGCCAGGGCGGCGATGCCTCGCGACAAGCGGAGCGGGGCCACCGCGCCGGGGCGCAGCTCGCCTTCAGGGAAGACGATGACCGCCGACCGGGGCCGGGCCAGCAGCCGGTGCGCGTAGCGGAAGCTCTGCACCGCGGAGCGGGGGTCGCCCGGCCGAATGGAGAACGCGCCGATGCGCCGCAAGAAGCGAAACCGCTCGAGGTTGGCCTCGTCCATGGCGGCGTAGGGCTCGAGCCCCAGCGCGCGAAAGGCGGTGTGTACGGCGAACCCGTCCCACCAGCTGCGGTGGTTGGCGTAGACGAGCACGCTCCGCTCGCTCGGCGGTGGCGCGCCTCCGACGTACACGCCCCGAAACGCACGGCGCACTTCGCGCTCGGCGAACCAGCGCCAGAACGCCGCCAGCGGGCCTCGCTTGTCGGCCTCGATCACGCGGGCGCTCCTGACTCGGCCACGATGGCGCCCCGGCCGACGATGCGAAGGTGGCGACCTCGCCAGGTGACCCGGTGGCGCCCCAGCGCGCCGAAGAACGCGGCGAGCAGCAGCAGCTCGCCCAGCGCCCACTCCCACACGGCCTCCACGCGCCGCTCGAGCTTCAAAGACAGCGCGAGGCGGGCGGCGAGCAACAGGCCCGCGAGCGCCACCACCAGCGGGTGGCCATGCCAGAACGCCGCCACGCACAGCGGCACGGTGCAGGCGAAGAGGGCCGGGATGCCCAGCGCCAGCCACGGGCGGTGCGAGCTGAGCACCACCATCCACCGGCGGACGCGCGCGAACACGCCGCCCAGCCCGACGCGGCCCTGCGGAACGCGCGCGGGGGCCAGCGCGAGGTCCACCCTCTCGCCCCGGCCGTGCAGGCGAATCGCCAGCTCCAGGTCTTCGCCGATGTAGTGCGTCAACTGCTTGAGCTCGCGCAGGGCCGCCGGCCCGAGCGCCATCGCCTTGCCACACGCCGCCCGAGCGCCGAACGTCACCGCGTCGACCGCGCGGAAGTTCTGGTGCGAGTGGTTGAGCAGGCCCCGCAGCGCGGCCGCCCCGAACGACGGCGCGCCCTCGAAGTGAACCTCGGCCGTGCAGAGGGCCGCGCCTTCGAGCACCGGTCGCACCAGCGCGGTGAGCAGGGCGGCGTCGACGCGCACGTCGGCGTCGGCGGAGACCAGCACGCAGCCGTCGAGCTCGAGCGCGGCGGCGGCATAGGCCAGGTGGCCGGCCTTGCGGTTGGGCGTGGGCGGGTCCGAAGGGAGCCAGCGCGTCCCCTGGGGGAGCTCCAGTCGGAAGGGCGAGAGCACCACCTGTTCCACGTTCGGCGGCAAGGGGGCGCGCAGGTTCTCCAACTCGAGCGCGGTGGGCGCGTCGACCGGGCGCACCAGCACCACCTTCGCGTTCAGCCCGGGTTGGTGGGGCCGGCCGCGAAGCTTGACGAGCGCGGTGAGCGTGAAGCCGACGGCGAGCGCCAACCACACCCCGAGCGCGAGCGTCATGCGGCCTCCGCGACGCGCGTGCGGTAGCTGGCCATCCACCGGATCCACGGCCGGTGGAAGCGGGCGAAGTCGGCAATTTCGCCCATGGCGTGGTGGGTCGGTCCCACCGCTTCGAGGCGCGCGTAGAACGGTGACGACTCCAGCACGCGCGGCGCGTCGAGCGCCCCATCGCAGAACGGCTCCAGGCTCTGGGGAATCTTCAAGCCCCAGCCGCTGCGCCGCTCCTCCACCGACCGCGGCTTCGGCTGCGCGTCGACCGTCACCGCGTCGGAGGTGGCGTGGACCTCAATGGGCGAGGCGCCGCGCGTCTCATAGACGATGCGCGTGGCCTCCTGGCTGTGACTTCGCGTCCAACGCCAGGCCTCCACGCCGTCTCCCAGCATTTTCTCGCCGTGGTTGGTGTCGTGGTACGCGGCGCCGGTGAACTCCAGCCCCAGCGAGGGCACTCGAACGCGCGCGGTGGCTCGCGCCATGATCGGCTGCCAGAAGTGGGGCTCGCCCGCTTTGAGCGTGAGGTGAGGCCCCACCGGGCATTCGGCCGTGAGGGTGATGAACGCGTCGGTGGGAACGCCCTGGGGCATGGTGCGGTCTCGAATCGACACCTCCAACCCCTGGGCCGTGTACTCCAGCGACGAGGCGCCGATGCGCACGGCGCGCGGCTCCTGCAGCTCGGCCGCGGGGTACTCGGTCAGGACCCACGCCAGCCGCGACCCCCGATGGTAGAGCGCGAAGTTGACCGCGGAGTACGCGGTGGGCCGGCCGCCGCGGCGCGACTCCACCGAGTAGCGCGGCGAGAACGGAGCCCCCAACATGAAGATGGCGACGGCGCTGTAATCGCCCGAAGAGACGTCGAGGTACAGCCAGCGGTAGGCCGAAGCGGGGGTCAACAGCGGAGCGGGAGCGGGCAGGGTCATGGCGAGAGCGGGAGCCGGGCGGCGATGAGGAGCTTGGAGGACAGGGGCACGCGGGCCCGCTGCGAGAACACGTCGAACTGCGAGGCCCGAATCACGGCGAGAATGCGGCGGTAGATGGCGCTCATCAGCCGCACCGTGGTGCGGCCACCAAAGTGGCGAATGGCGCCGAACCCTGTGGCGCCGAGAGCGTACAGGCGCTCGGCGCGCTCGATCTGGAACTGCATCAGCGCCACGAAGCGCTCGTCGACGCGGCCCTCGGCCAGCGCGGCCTCGGTGACCCCGAACTGCTCCAGCTCGCGGCGCGGCACGTAGACCCGGCCCCGCGCATAGTCCTCGCGAATGTCGCGCAAGATGTTGGTCAGCTGCATCGCCTTGCCCAGGGCGGCTGCCGCCTCGGCCGCGCGTTCCTCGCGCACCCCCAGCACAGGTGACATCAACAGCCCCACCGTGCCCGCCACGCGGTAGCAGTAGAGGTCGAGCTGTTCGAACGTCTCGTAGCGCGTCTTCGAGACGTCCATCGACATGCCGGCGATGAGGTCCAGGAACGGCGCTTTGGGAACGTGGTAGCGCCGAATGGTGTGGCGCAGCGCGAGCAACTCATCGTGCGGCCAGGGGGCGTCTTCGGGGAGCGCGGACGTCTCATACAGGCGCTCCACCACGCTGGAGGCGAGGCCCAGGCGCTCGGAGAGGTTCCCAATCGACGGGCTTCCTTCGTCGACCAGATCGTCCAGGCGCCGGCAGAAGGCGTAGAGCGCGAACGCCGCCCGACGGCGCGCGCCGAACAGCATCCACGACGCGAAGTAGAAGCTCTTCGCGTGTCGGCGGGTGACCTCCCGGGCGCTGGCGTACCCGCGCAGAAGGCGTGAGTCGGGCGCGCTCACGCGGCCACCTTCGTCACCGGCTGCGGCGCGGGCGGCGAGAGCGCCTCGGCCCGGGTGCCGGCCCAGTCGAGCACGCGCTCGGTCACCAGCTTGGCCGAGAGCATCACCATCGGCACCCCGGTGCCCGGCTGGGTCGACGCGCCCACGAAGAACAGGTTGTGCACGTGGGGGTCCTGGTTCTTGGGGCGGAACGGACCCACCTGGAAGAAGTTGTGGGACAGGCCGAACGCCGAGCCCCGCTCGAGGTTGAGGGTGAACTCGTAGTCGTCGGGCGTGAAGGTGCGCTCCACCTCCACGTTCGCTTCCAGGTCGGTGTGCCCCAGCTCCGCCAGGCGGCGGAAGACGTGCGCGCGAATCTTCGGCCCCTCCACCCGCCAGTCCAGGCCCGGGTGGCGATGCGGCACCGGCACCAGGACGTAGAGGCTGTCTTTGCCCTCGGGCGCGAGCCCTGGGTCGGTGTGCGCCGGCGCGTTGACGTAGAAGCTCGGGTCCGCCGGCACCTTGAAGTTCTTGAAGATGTCGGTGAAGGAACCGCGGTAGTCGCCGCCGAAGATCACGTTGTGGTGCAACAGCCCCGGGTACTTCTTCTTCGTGCCCAGGTACATCATGTACGCGCTCGAGGTGTACTTGAGCGACTCCGCGCGCGGGAGCGTGGCCTCGGAGCCGCCGAGGAGGTTCTTGTACGCCCAGGGCAGGTCGGCGTTGCACACCACCGCGTCGGCGGCGACCGAGCTGCCGTCTTCGAACACCAGCCCCGTGGCGCGATCGCCGTCGGTGGAGATCTCCTTCACCGCGTGGCGATAGTGGAACTTCACGCCCAGCTCTTTGGCCGCGCGCTCGAGCGCCAGCGGAACCGCGTACATGCCGCCTTTGGGGAACCACACCCCCACCGCGAGCTCGGTGTAGGGCAACAGCTCGTACACGGCCGGGCTCTTGAAGGGCGAGATGCCCAGGTACATCGTCTGAAAGGTGAAGGCCGCGCGCAGCCGCTCGTCTTTGAACTGGCTCGCCACGTCGGCGTACATGCGCTTGTGCGCCTTGATGGCCACCACCTTCTTCAGGTTGCCGGGCGTGAACATGTCGAGCGGGCTGTCGAAGTTGCGCCCCACGAAGCTCTCCACCGAGGTCTGGTACTGCTCCTGACCCAGCGCGAGGAAGTTGAGGTAGCGGCGAAAGCTCCCCGGCTCGAAGCGCTCCAACTCACCCTGCATCTGCACGAGGTCGGTGGAGAAGAGAATGTCCGAGCCGTCGCGAAAATGAATGCGGTAGTTCGGCTGGCACTGCACGAGGTCCAGGTAGTCGCGGGCGCGCTTGCCGAAGGACGCGAACGTCTCTTCCAGCACCTCGGGCATGAGCAGCAGGGTGGGGCCGGTGTCGAAGGAGAAGCCATTCACCGTGAGGCGATTGCAGCGCCCGCCCGGGCCGCTGCCCTTCTCGTAGACCGAGACGTCGAAGCCCTGCGCCGCCAGCCGCGCCGCCGTCGCCAGGCCTCCGACGCCTGCGCCCACCACCGCTACGGTCTTCTTCTGTTTCATAGGTCCTTTCACGACGTGCGACGAGAGAGTGCAGCGAGGAGTGCGGCGAGTTGTTGGCGGCCGACCGAGGCCGGGAGCGTCTCCAGCGCGCGCTGGGCCGAGTTCATGCCGCGCTCGATGGCCCGCTGCGTCGCCCGGCGGCCACCGAAGCGCTCGATCAGCGCCACGGCCTCTTCGGCGTGGGCCTCGGTCTTCTGCGGTTCGCTCCACAGCGCCTCGAGCCGCGCGCGGCCTGCTTCGTCGGCGCGCGTCCACGCGGCGATGACCGGGAAGGTGCGCTTGGCCTCGAAGTAGTCGGCCCGGCCCGCCTTTCCGATGTGAGCGGAGTCCCCGAAGAGCCCGAGCAGGTCATCGGTCAGTTGGAAGGCGAGCCCGGCGTGGCGGCCCACGCGCGTGAGCACGTCGATCGTCTCCTCGGCGGCCCCGCCCAGCATCGCGCCGCACACCAGCGGTGCCACAAACCCGTACCGGGCCGTCTTCAGCGTCGCCACCCGGAGCGTCTCGAAGAGGTTCACCCGAGAGAGCGGTTCGTGCGCCAGCGCCAGGTCGAGGTACTGCCCGATCGCGGTGTGCCGACACACGGCCAGAATGTGCTGCGTCGCCGCTGCCGCGCGCGGGGTCGGCGCGGAGAGCATCGCTTCGATGGCGCGGGCGAAGAGGTGATCTCCCGCCACGATCGCCAGCCCATCGCCGCCGGGGCCCAACAGGTGCTGGAGCGCCGGCCCGCCTCTCCGCGTGGGCGCCCGGTCGAGCACGTCGTCGTGAATCAGCATGAACGCGTGCAACAACTCGAGCCCTGCGGCGAACTGGGCAACTCCGGCGTCGGGGGGCGTGTCGGGCTGGGCCACCCGAAACCCGGCCGACACCAGCAGCGGTCGCACGCGCTTGGCGGGGCGCTCGAGGTACTCCGCCACGTGGGCGAACGCCGCCTCCCACCGGCTGTCCAGGCCCACCTCGTCGGCGATCTCGGTCAATGCCGCGAGCGCCTGCTCGAGTGCATCTGGGCGATTCACCGCGGGCGGCAGGATCAGTGGCGCGTTGTTCATGTCTTGTATATAGTTTGTTCATGGTTGGGCTGCAACGTCTTTGGCGGTGAGACGCGTCGATTGGAGGAACCGGTCATGTTTGAAGGGTTTGCGAACGTCTGGACCGCGGTAGAGCTCTCGCGGAACGTGAAAGTCGGCCGGTCGATCTCGGTCACCATTGCGGGCGAGAAGGTGGCCCTGTTTCGCGATCACCAGGGGCGAGTCGGCGCACTCCACGATCAGTGCCCGCACCGCGGGGTGAAGCTGTCGCTGGGCGAAGTTACCGCCGACGGCTGCCTGGCCTGCCCCTTTCACGGCTGGGAGTTCGACGCGCAGGGGACCTGCCAGCACGTGCCCCTCAACCCCGACGCCAAGCGAGATCGGCTGTTCGCCACGCCGTTCCCGGTGCGGGAGATCGGCGGCCTGATCTGGATGTACACCGCCCCGGGGAAGACCGCCCCCAGCGAACCTCAGGTCCCCGACGCGTTTCGGCTGGAAGGCATCGCGCGCGTGTACGCGGTGAAGCACTGGAAGGCGCATTGGACACGGGCGATGGAGAACATGCTGGACTCGCCGCACCTGCCCTGGGTCCACCGCCGCACCATCGGCCGCGCCATGCGCAACAAGCTCACCCGGCAGTCGCGCATGACCATCGCCTGGCACGACACGCCGTTCGGCGGCAGCTCCCGCATGCAGTTCGACGACAGCACCAACCTGGCGCAGCTCGACTTCTATGCGCCCAACGTGATGGCCCTGCACATCCCCATTCCCGGGAAGCACTTTCGCATTCACGCCATCGCGGTGCCGGTGGGGCCGCTGGAGGTGAAGATGATCGTGGTGGGCACGCGCGACTTCCTGACCACGCCGCTCCTCAACCCGCTCTTCAACTTCACCAACACGCTCATCATGAACGAGGACCAGGCGGTGGTGGAGTCGTCGTTTCCCTCGGTCGTGCCGCAGGCTTCGCTCGAACGGTCGGTCGCCACGGACCGCGCCACCTTGCGTTTCCGCCGCTACTACTTCGAGGAGCTCGCGGGGAGCGGCACGCCTCCCCGTCCCCCGCTGCCGCTCGAAAAAGGGGGACAGGCTACTTTTTCGACAGGGGCGTTGGTGTCATAGCGCGACCCGCGTTCGACCCCGACGCCATGGCGGCGGTGTCGCAGTGGAAAAAGTAGCCTGTCCCCTTTCGGACGTTGCGGCGGAAAGTTGCGTATCGCCTGCGCTTTCTCGCTCATGACACAGGTGGCGTACGAGGGCCTACCCGCGGCCGCAGCAGCTGCCGGGGCGAGCCCGACTGAATCTGCGCCCTTGGGGTTGGTGCGACCCTTGCGATGGGAGGTGCAAGGAGCCGCCCCATGCAAGTCCGCAAACCCGTCGCCATCCTCTCGTACGTCGAACTCAAAGACCTCCCGCGCCTGCTCGAGGCGAAGAAGAAGTCGCACCTGCCGAAAGACACCTCGGTCTACGTCGGCTCGTACGGCGTCAACCGAACCTCGGCCGACCTCATTCACGGCGCCAACTCGAAGTACGCGCCCATGTTCTCCATCACCGGCGACACGGCCTACTGGCAGAAACGCAACCTCTCGCCCGCCGACGAGGCGAAGGTCGAGCTCCACACCCCGGCGCGCTTCAAAGGTCACGTGCCCGACTTCAACGCCCTGGCCAGCCTGTCGCCGACCGAAGTGGTGGCGTGGGGGCGCGAGCTCGGCATGAGGTACCGCGACCGCCTCCGCGCGGAGAACGCCCAGGGCACCCACGCCGACACCTGGCAGCTGGACGAAATTCTCGGCGAGGCCGCGCAGTCCGGCACGCGGGCGGTCACCGAGCAGCGCTTCATTCGCGGTGTGCTTCAGGGCATCTCCACCGGGCGCGCGGAGCTGGGCGACAAGCCCCAGCAGGGCATTGTCTACGCGGCGCAGAGCGCGGCGGCGCTGGCTCGAAGCGGGTCTGCGCCGGCCAAGCTCCTGCTCGAGGCGTTGAAGCACGCCGCCTTCCGCGTCGTCGGCGAGGAGTACCCCGACTTCCGCGGCAGCCCCAAAGCAGCCGCCTCAGCCTACGACACCTGGCAGGAGTACCTGCGCGCCGCCGGTCGTCGCCTGGCCGACCTCGCCTCCAAGTACGTCGTGGGACTCACCCCCGGGTATCGACTCGGCGTGGGCCTCGGCGGCAACTCCGCCGGGCTGTCGAAGGGGCAGGTGGACCAGTGGCGCAACGCCTATGTCGACGCACGCAAGCGCTCAGGCGTGGCCGGGTTCGCCGAGTTCCATTTTCGCTACGGCAACTCGAACGGCAGCGTGATGGACGCGGCGGTGGAAGCGGTCGCGCGGGGCGTCAAGAAGTAGCGCTACGGCGCCGGCGCCTTCCAGGCGACCTCAGACAGAATTCTTCCCATGGTTCCCGCCGGCGGCGGCATGTCCACCAGCGCGGCGAGCGTGGTGAGCACGTCCACCGGCTGGGCGAGGCTGCCGCTCCCCGACGCCACCGACGCGCCGAAGAAGATGAGCGGCACCTCGCGGTCGTAGGCCCACGGGCTCGCGTGTCCCGTCACGTCCCGCAGGCCGTAGGTCCAATAGGGTCTGGGCACGATGATGAAGTCGGGGCTGCGGCCGGCGAACGCCCCGCGCCGGTAGACGTCGCCCAGCGCGTGGTTGGTGGTGCCATCGAGCACCTGCGGCAGCGCCAGCACCGCCGAGACGCCGGGCGCCGTCTCGGCCACCGCGACAATCTTCTCGTTCCCCACGATGGCGGGCGTCGACGGCGTGGCGCGAAAGAAGATGCCCGGCGTGGCGTAGCGAATGGTGCGGAGCGGGTTCGCTTTGTCCAGCCCGCGCTCCACGCGCCTCACCAGGTCCTGGGTGTCGATGTGCCCCGAAGGAATCCCGCGCGCGCGCATCACCGCCGGCGCGTGCGCGCCCCCGTGGTCCGAGGTGAAGGCCACCACGTAGCGATCCGGGCCTACGCGGGCGTCGAGCGCAGTCAAGAGCGCGCCCACCTCGTGGTCCACGTACGAGAACGCATGATCAGCCTCGGGCGAGTCCGGGCCGAAGGCGTGCAGCACGCGGTCGAAGGCCGAGAAGCTCACCGCCAGAAAATCAGGCACGTCGTCTTCGCCCAGGTGGCTGTCTCGAACGACGGAGATCGCCAGCTCGACCTCGGCCAGGTCCAGTTGCCCGTTGAGATCAAACGCTGAGAGGCCCACACCCGCGTCCGCCGCGAATGCCTCGCTGGCGCGCAGCCGCTGGTTCATCTGCACGGCCGGGGCGGGGAGCTCCCGGGCGTAGAAGGTGCTGGTGGTGAAGCTGCGTGAGGTCTCGTCGAACCACAGCACCGAGTCCGCCGTGGGGCCGGCGAGCAGAATGGCCGCCCGGTCTTTGCCCGCCACCACCGCGACCTTCGCGTTCGGGTCCGAGGCCTTGAGCGCCTCCGCCCAGGTCGAGGCCATCATCAGGTGTGGCGAGGTGCCGTCCTTCGGCAGCGGCGGGCGGCCCAGCACGGCGAACGCCGCGTCTTCGGTCGACTGCGTCAGCTTGCCAGCTTCATCGAACCACTCATTGGCGACGATGCCGTGGAGCTGCGGCCAGGTGGCGGTGGCCAGCGTGGCGTGGCCCGGCGACGTCACGGTGGGGGCTGAGGCAGAGACGCTGGCGCGAAACCGGAAGCCGCGCTCGGCCAACCGCTTGAGGCCCGCGCTGGCCCCCGGCAGGCGCGCGTCGAAGTTCTCGGCCGAGAGCTGGTCCACCACCAACAACACCGCCAGGCGCGGCTGGGGCGGCGGCTGCACCACCTTGGCCGGGGCGGGTCGGCCGGCCGGTTTGGCGCCAGCACCGGGCGCGGCGGCGAGCAGGGCGAGGGCGACGGCGAGAATCATGGGGCAGGACATACCACCGGCCCGCGGCTCACCGCCGACGAATGCGAGCCCAGATGGCCTGCGCCTGCGGAATACCGAGCGCCACCGTCACCGCGGCATAGGTGGCGCCGAACGCGGCCACCAACAGCGGCAAGGTCAGGCGGGGGTGCCATTCGGGCAACACCGGCCTGAGCGCCAGCACCATCGCCCCTGCCGCCGCAGCCGCCGCCCAGACCTTCAGCTCCAGGGCCGCGCTCCTCGTCGGGGTGATGTTCCTCGCCTTGAGGGCCCGACGGAGCAGGACCACCTCCAGCCAGGCCGAGGCCCCGGTGGCCGCGGTGAGCGCCGCCGCGCCGACGTCGCGGGGCAGCCGCAGGACCTCAGTCACCTGCGTGGCGGCGACGAACGCCGCCGCCGCCCCCAGGCCCACGCGCACCATGGCGATGCGCAGCGGCGTCTGCGTGTCTTTGAGGGCGTAGAAGGCCGAGGCGTAGAGCCTGCCCGAAGTCTGGGCCACCAGCCCCACCGCGGCGCCCGCGAGAATCACCCACACCAGGGTCGAGTCCGCGGCGGTGAACCGGCCCCACTGAAAGAAGCCGCCGGCGATGGCGTCGCCCATCACCACGAAGGCCACCGCCGAAGGGACGACGAAGAACGAGATGCGGCGCAGGTTGGTCGACAGGCGCTCGGCCACCAACTGGGCCCGCGTCGCCTCGTCGCCGGTGGCGTCTTTGGACAGCTCGGGGAGCGCGGCGGCGGAGATGGACATGCCGAACAGACTCACCGGCAGCAGCGAGATGGTCTGCGCGTTGGTGAGCGCGGCCACCGCCCGCTCGGAGATGAGGGAGGCGATCGCCGTGTCCACGAACGCCGACAGCTGCACCACGCCGCGCGCGGCCACCGCGGGAATGAACCCCGAGACCACGCCGCGCAGCGCCTCGGAGCGGGTGTCGATGCGCACCCGGAAGGTCCCCAGCACGTTGAGCACGCTCGGCACCTGCACCAGAAATTGCGCCGCCGCGCCGCCCACCGTGCCCCACGCCACCAGCACCGCGAAGGCGTTCAGGTCAGGCGTGGCGCGAAACCACAGGAGGGTCGCGATGATCACCACGTTGGAGGCCACGGGCGCGGCGTAGGAGAGAAAGAATTTTCCGTGGCTGTTCAAGACGCCCAGGCACCACGCCGAGAGCACCAGCGTGCCGGTGGCGGGGAAGAGCACGCGCACCAGCGTGACCGTGAGCTCACGCGTGTCGCCGGTGAAGCCTGGGGCCAGCGCGGCGACCAGCGGCGCGGAGAAGGTCATGCCCAGCGCGACGATGACGCTCACCACCAGGGTGAGAATGCCGAAGACCGCGCCCGCCAGCGCGTCGGCGGCCGCCGTCTGCTTTTTCGCCACCAGGCCGACGTAGGCGGGAATGAAGCTGGCCGAGAGCACGCCTTCGCCGAGCAGGTTCTGGAGAAAGTTGGGAATGCGCGTGGCGGCGGCGATGGCGGCGGCCGCGGGGCCCACGCCGAAGGCCATGGAGAGCAGGCTCTGTCGAACGAGGCCAAACAGCCGCGAGGCCAGAATTCCAGCCGCGACCAGTGCGGCGCCGCGCCCGCTGTTGTCCACCCGCCCGTCGGCCATGGTGCAACCGTCTCCCGGCTGGGAAGCGACTGCAATTTCCTCACCGCGTCATTTCCGCCCCCCGCCGCCTCGGCTGCTAACCTCTCGCTCGTGCGCGGGACGGGTACGTGACCAACAGCGGCGGTCGGGTATTCAGCGCGCCGTGGCGTGGCGCGGCCGCGGGCTTCGTGGCGGCGTTAGCGCTGGGGGCGCTGTTGCCTCACACCGCCGCCACGCTTGACGTGATCTCGCTCGTGGCGTGCGCGGTGGCGCTCGCGCTCGTGGTCGCCCAGGCGGTGGTGCGCGCGCGCCGGCGTCACCTGGTGCGGGTGGGCTGGGCCGCCGTGGGGGCGTTCAGCCTGGTGGCGTCGCTCAACTTCTTCGGCGGCTATTTCGGGGCCCGCGCGCACACCACCGACTTCATTCACTACTACCTGGGCGCGCGGTACCACACGCAGGTGCGATACGACGGGCTCTACCTCTGCACCGCCGCGGTGCTGCAGGACGTCGACCGCAGCCACCGTGACTTCGGGCTGCGAGACCTCGCCCACGACGACGCGATTCGGCCCATGAGCGAGCAGCGGAGTGAGATTCAGGCCTGCCGCGACCGCTTCGACGAGGCGACCTGGAAGCAGTTCTCGGCCGACGTGATGACGTTTCTGCGCTTCATCCCGCCCAGCACCTTTCAGCTCGTCCTCTCGGACCACGGCTACAACCCGAGCCCCGCCGCGACGGCGTGGGCCCAGCTGTTGATCCGGTTGGCGGGCAACACCGCCGAGGGCGCGCTTTCGCTGCAGTGGGTCGACGTCGCCTACGTGCTCCTCTTCGGAGCGCTCGTGCTGTGGGCGTTCGGCCCCGAAGCCTTCGGCGTCGCGGGCGTGTTCTTTCTCGCCCACGTCCCCAGCGCCAGCGTGTGGACCCTGGGCTCGCTCTCTCGCTTCGACTGGCTGCTCTTGCTCATCGCTGGATTCGTCGCGCTCAAGAAGCGGAGCCCGGCGCTGGCCGGGGCAGCCTGGGCGGTGAGCACCGTGCTGCGTGTGTTCCCGCTCGTGGTCTTCTTCGGCGCGGCGCTGACGCTGTTTGCCGATCGGGGAACGCGCGCCGGCCGCAGCCGCGAGCTTGGGCGCTTGTTCCTCGGCGCGGCCGTGGCCGCGGCGCTCACGTTCGGGCTCAGCACCGCGGCGCTGGGCCCGGAGTCGTGGAGCGGGTGGAAAGAGAACCTCGACCGCCACGCGCGAAGCACCTCGGCCAATCTGATCGGACTGTCGGCGCTGGCGTCGTACCGAGAAGGCAGCCGGCTTGGGGACTTCGATTTGAGCACCAACGCCTTCGAGCCCCTGTGGCGCGAGGCGCGCGTGGAGGCGCAGGCGGAGCGCCAGGGGTGGGTGGTGGCCGGGTGGGGCGCTGCCCTGCTCATCTACCTGGCCGGCCGCCGCCGGGGGACGCTGCGGGAGAACGCCGCGGTCAGCCTGGGCCTGGTGCCGGTGTTCTTCTCCTTGAGCGGCTACTACATGGCCGCGCTGCTCGGACTGGGGTTCGGTGCTCGCTCGCGACGGTGGCTCGGCGCAGCGCTGGTCATCGCCGCTCTCGCCACGCAGGTGGTTCGGCAGGGGAGCGCGAACAGCTGGCCCATGGACACCCAGTTCGTGGCTCACGGAATAATCGACGCGGCGCTTGTGTTCGCGGCGATGGCGATCTCCTCATTTCGCGGACGTCGGGGATTCGCCTTGAAAAAACAGGCCGCACCAACCAAACAGCAGCCGTGACCAAAGTTCTCGTCGTCGATGACGAAGCGAATCTGCGCAAGGTGCTGGCGGCGTTGCTGCGCAAGGAAGGCTACGACGTCACCGTCGCCTCCGACGGCGATCAGGCCCTGGCAGAGTTCTCCAAGAACGGCGCCGACATCGTCGTCACCGACATGGTGATGCCGCGGCTGGGCGGCATGGAGATCCTCAAGGCCATCAACGCCAAAGATCCCGACGTGCCGGTGATCATCATCACCGCGCACGGCACGGTCGACTCCGCGGTGGAGGCGATCAAGCTCGGCGCCTTCGACTACATCTCCAAGCCGTTCGAGCAGTCGGAAATCCGCTCGGTGATCGACAAGGCCGCGCGCACCCTGGCGGCGAACCGGGCCTCGGCCAAGTCAGACATCAAGGGCGCGGCCGCGCTGATCGGCTCGTCGGAGCGGATGAAGGCCATTTTCAACATTCTGGCCAAGGTCGCCGACACGCCGTCCACCGTGCTCATCACCGGAGAATCGGGAACCGGCAAAGAGCTGGTGGCGACCGCGCTGCACGACGGCTCCTCCCGTCGGGACAAGCCGCTCATTCGCATCAACTGCGCCGCCATTCCCAAAGATCTGATGGAGTCCGAGCTGTTCGGCTACGAGCGCGGCGCCTTCACCGGCGCGGCGACGTCGAAGCCCGGCCGCTTCGAGCTGGCCGACACCGGCACGCTCTTCCTCGACGAGATCGCCGAGATTCCGGTGGAGATGCAGGTGAAGCTGCTCCGCGCGCTGCAGGAGTCGGAGTTCGAGCGCGTGGGTGGCATCAAGACCACCAAGGTCGACGTGCGCCTGATCGCCGCCACCAACCGGGACCTGCCGAAGGAGATCGAGGCGGGTCGATTCCGCCAGGACCTCTTCTATCGCTTGAACGTAGTGCCGATCGCGCTCCCCCCGCTGCGCGAGCGCAAGTCAGACATTCCCATGCTCGTGCAGCACTTCATCGAGAAGTACAACCGGCGCCTGAACAAGAAGATTGAGTCCGTCACCGATGACGCCATGCACGCCCTGCAGGCGCACGCCTGGCCCGGCAACATTCGCGAGCTCGAGAACACCATCGAGCGCGCCATGTTGTTTGCCGACGGCGCGGTGATCGCGAAGAAAGATCTCTCCGACACCGTGAAAGCGCCACCGGCCTCGGCGCCCAGCGCTCCGGTGGAAGAGCCCGGCGAAGCGCCGTCGACCGCCGTGCCGGGGGAGACGTCGCTCAAGGACATCGTCAAACAGAAGGCGGCGGAGCTGGAGAAAGACCTCATCGTCAAAGCGCTCGACGAGACGCAGGGCAACGTGACGCGCGCCGCGAAGCTGCTGCAGATCAGCCGCAAGTCGCTCCAGACGAAGATGAAGGAGTTCGGGCTCCGGCAGGAAGACCCCGAAGACAAAGAGCCGCCTACAGGCCTGTAGCGAAAATTTTCACCTCGAAGCGACTGAGGGTACCCTCGGGCTTCGAGGTGAACATGCCGTCGTTTCCTGAACTTGGCGTTACCCAGAAACCCAAAAACCACGCGCTGACGATCGCGATAGTCGCGGCGCGGGCCGGCCCGGGAGGCGGGGCGTTCTACGTCTTCAAGAAGGGGCCGGCTGTTGAACCCACGGAAGCGGCGAAGACGCCGTCCGCCGCCGACGAGCCGGCCCTCGCGGTCGCTCCGCAGAACGGCACGGTCGCCGTCCCGGCGGCCCCCGCGCCTGCCGCCGAAGCCGTTCCGAACACCGCCGCGCCTGCGGCTGGCCCGCTGGCGGCC
>CAZFXD010000074.1:9531-19282 GCA_964522795.1 uncultured Myxococcaceae bacterium | reverse complement strand
GCGTCAGATCAGGAGCCGCCGCCCGTCGATCCTGAGTCGACCGCGACTCCACCGGAGCCGCCGCCAGAACCGGAGTCCTGACACAGCGCCGGGTTCCGCCGGCACCTCAAGCGAAGTTCGTCCTCGCCGGGCACCGTCACCTGCGCGTCGTCCATCGCGATCGACGCTTCACAGCCGGCGAAGAAGACCGCGAAGCCAACCAGCGCTGAGAACCGAATCGTCATGGAGGTCATGAGGCTCCTTGCGTTGCGCAAACCGGGGCGACACCGTCCCATGAGCAACGCGGGGGCCAGCCCCAACCAACTGGATTTTCTACAGAACACTGGTCATACCCGGGAGCAATGCCGCGCGCCGGTGCTCCCTGCGTTTCGTCGGCGAAGCATGCACAACCGTAGACAGCTGAGAACGGCGGGACCGGTCCCAGGGCAATGCCAAGCCGGGTTCCTCAAGCGAGCTGTGTCATCAAACGTGGCGAACGTCTCTCCTTCGTCAACTCAGTTCGACTCTCGGAAGCCGGTCTCGCCTCCCTCGAGAAACGCGACGGCGTAGCCAAGGGTTGAGAGCTTTCTCCCGCGCCCGGGGCGCCTTCAGGTCGTGGCCGGCGACAGCGCTACGCCGCCACCGCCAGCTGCCCGGCCCAGGTGTGGCCTTTCGTCGGCGAACGCATCTTGACCCGAGTCGACCGGCGCCGCTGGGCAACCAACGCGAGCAGTTCGGCCGGCGCCGTCGGAGCGCCCTCGTCGTACGACTCGACGCGCCTCCCAAACGCGACGAGCGTTCTCAGCAACGCGTCGTACGGCAGCGTGATCTTCTGAGCGTCCGTCTCCCACCGCGATGCGGTTTCCGGGCGAACGTCGATCAATGCAGCGAAGTCCTTCGATGAGTACCCGAGGTACGTCCGCAAGAAGCGCACTTCCCTGCCCGTCAGCGGCCCGGGCTTTCGCGTCAGCGTCAGCGCGATTTGTCGGTGGAGCTCTGCGATGCGCGGAATCACAGGCTCGCTGGCCCCGCACTTTGAGCAGTGGCGCACTTCGACGTCGAGGAGGGTCACGCCGTCGCCCAGCCCAGCTTCTCGATATACGTAGGCTTGGCGCCGACTCTTCAGAACGCCCTCGCCACACACGGTACATTTCATCGTCGTTTTCTCCACGCCGTAATCACTCGCACCTCTGCTCGGGTCTCGTCCAAGGCCACCACCAGCGCGACTGCATTCGTCTCAACCCGATAGCGCCATTCCCCATCATGCTGTTCCGGCGTCCTCAAGATTCGGCCGCCCCGGAGCACGTTTTCGACATCCACTGCCGACAGTCGATCATTCGCCATCTCCACTTTTGCGTGACCGGTAAAACTCACGCACCCGGACGAAAGAATGCGCGACACCAACCGTCGCGCAGCATTCCTGTCCGGGACTCCTTTCCCCGCCCCATGCCTGACTTGATTCATAGTCTCGCCTTGACCCAAACTCAACTCTTGGGCCCCACCCTCTCCCCACGCCCGCGCCCAAAGACGAACGACGAACCGCGCCAAGACGGACTGTAGCGGTGCTGTCTGACTCGGAAGCCGCCGGTTCCGGAGGAACGGCGAACGACGAGGTCACTCGTTCGTTGAGCAAAACCGCACCCGCAGAGAATTGGGCGCGGGCTCCTACAGTTTCTCGGCGAAGTCTCGAAACCGCTCGTCGATGCTGAGCTTTCCCGCACCCTGGTAGGCGTCCACACTCCAGAACTTTCGCGCGTTCCGGACTGGAAGCCGAAACAACCCACGGAGCGACAGTTCGAATGGGTCCAGATCGACGATCAGGAAACCATCGATCGCCGCTGGCAACTCGACGAGCGGCGTCCAGATGTTGCTGGTCTTCTGCGGGACCATCGTCACGGTCTTCACCGCGTAGCGAGTTCCGCTCCCTGTCTGAATTGCATCGAGGTCCCGGAAATTCGAACGGACTCGCACGAGCGGCTTCGTCGGGAAGTGCGTGTTGAACTGTTTCACGGCGAAATACTCCCCGAGGTGCCCGGCGATGGAGTCTCGCGCCTTCAGAATGTGTCCGAAGTCCTGGTACAGGTCCTGGCGCACCTTGGCGAAGCGCTTGAGCAGGCGTTCGAACGCGGGCGCACCGTCGAAGAAGATCGCCTGTAGCGTTTGGCGTGTGACTTCGTTCACTGGAACCAGGGTGAACCGCCAAAGCTTTCGACGCTCGGCGGCGACGTAGCGATATTCGTGGGCAACGACCCGCCACTGCCCACCTGCGAGGAAGTGTTTCTCAAACCGCCTGTGCTCCCCGTGCGGCAGTTGGATGTCGCCGCAGTCGAAGAAGACGTCCACGGGCTCGCCTGTGATGGCGGCGTCCATCAGCGCCTTGTTGCCGCGGGTCAGGCCCTGGTCACCCTTGAGACCCTCGCCGACGTACTTCAAGGTCATGGAAGCCGGATCAAGAACGTCTCTGTAGTGCACGCGTCGCGCGAGCCCACGGTACGCCTGGATGATCGCAACCCGACCGTCGCGAACGAGAATCCCCTTCCAGAACTCCCGGAAGTGCGAACGCACGGACGACTTCGAGGCGTACAACTCGCCGACTTTGAAGTGTGGTTCGGGCACGCTCAGCCAGGGTAGCAGTCACCTGGAAGTGCGCCAGCGACGTGTGGTGACGACCGCTACGAAGTCCGCAACCGCGCCTTCAACGTATTCAGCGCCACGCCCAGCGCCTGCGCCGCCCTTGTCTTATTCCCGCCACTCTCCGTCAACGCCCGCTCAATCTCTTCCCGCGTCAAATCCTGCGGGCGCTTTCGAGAAGCGACCACGGTCTCATTCCCCCGAAACACCGGCGCGCTCTTCCCCACCTTGCCGAAGCTCTCCAGCCTCTCCACCAGATACCGCTTCACCTCCCCCACCCCGACCACGAAGCGCGCGTCCTTCGCTCCATCGAGCCCGCGCTCCGCGTGCTGCCGGCTCGCCACCACCCGCACGGTCGACTCCAGCTCCCGCACCTCGCCCACCCAGTTCCACCTCTGCAGAAACCGCACCGCCTCCGGCGTGAACTCCACCTCAATCCGCTGCTCGGCGTGGAGCTGCGCCACCAGCGCCTCCACCAGGTTCGGAATGTCCTCCGCGCGCTCCTTCAAGCTCGGGATCTGCACCACGTCGCCCGCGCCCAGCCGCTGACTCAAGTCCGGGCGCAGGTCCGTCTCGAACAGCGGCACCTTTGACGCGGAGATCACCCGAAACCGCGGCGGCGTGGGCTGCGAATCCCCCGGCGCGCCATACGGCGCGAAGTTCCCGCTACCCTCCAGCACGTCGATGAGAAAGTCCTGCGCCGCCCGCGGGAGCGACTCCACCTCGTCGAGGAACAGCGTCCCGCCGTCGGCGCTCCACAACTTCCCGCGCCGCGCGCTCTCGGCCCCGGTGAACGCGCCCTTCACGTGCCCGAGCAGCTCGCTGGTGAGCGCCGCCGCGTCACTCGGCAGCCGCCCGCAGTTGATGATGACGAACGTCCCCTCCATGCGGCTCTTCTCGTGAATCTGCCGCGCCACGTACGTCTTCCCCGCGCCGGACGGCCCGAGCAAGAACACCGGCAGCCGGTGCCGCGCGCACACCTCCACCCGGCGCTCGAGCTTCTTCGTGGCCTCCGAGGCCCCGCGCTTCCCCGCCGGCGCCGCCAGCTCCTCCGGCACCTCGGCGAGGAACGTCAGGCGCGAGGTCGAACTCCCCAACAAGAGCGACTTGCCCGCGGGCACCGCCACCTCGCCGCGCGCGCCGGAGCCCGTGCGCTTCCCCTTCTTGCGCAGGTCCGAGCGGTCGCCCTCCGCGGCGTCGGTGAGGTACGTGCCGTTGGTCGAGTTCAGGTCGCGATACACCCACCCGTCGTCGTGAAAGCGGAGCTGCCCGTGCAGGCGCGACACGGCGTCCGAAGGAAAGACGACGCTCGACTCCGGCGCGCGCCCGAAGGTGTACGTCTTGTCCGGGTAGAGCGGGAGCACGAAGGGCTCGACGCCTTCGCGCGAAATTCGAATCGCCTTCGGCGCCGGCGCGGGCGCCTCGTCCTCGCGACGGGGGAGCTCGAACAGCTGCGTCTCGTCGACCGACGGGCCCTGCGTTCTGTGGGTGAGCGTTTTCATGGCCGGGGCGTCCTCGGGTGGGTCGGCAATCTTGCCAGTCAACTCTGACAGCTGACCAGCCCGGGGGGCGGGGAACGGAGTGATCTCCACGCGCGACGCGAGTGAATTCTGCGCGTTGCGGGCGGACGGGGCGTCGTCGTCGAGCGGGTTCCTGGGCATGGGCCCAGGTCCTTCAAGAAACGATCCGCGGCCTGGGGTCTTCAGCGGCGTGTCAGGGGACTTCCGTAACGTGCGCTTGTTGGACGGGTGTGGAGGGCGGCGAATGGACGCGACGCAGCAGCGGAAATCGGGAACATGGGACCCCACAGTTCCGATAGTTGATATTTTGCAAACTCGCCGTTATTTCCGTGCTCGACGTAGGCCGCCCGCTGCCGCCGCCACGGGCAAAGGGGCTGATTCGACACGTGCTGGAATCGGGTGGCGTGAGATGGGGCGATCACGCGCTGAAGGAACTGGCGAAGGACAACCTTGAGGTGAGCGACGCAATCAACGTGCTCCGTGCAGGCAGTGTTCGCGAACCCGAGTGGGAGAACGGCGAGTGGCGGTACTGAGTAGAAACCCCGCGAATGTGCGTGGTGGTGTCGTTCAGGTCCGTTGAAGTGCTGCGAGTCGTCACCGCGTGGAGGAAGACGAGATGAACCACAGATGTGGCGTTTGTGGGACCCGAATGAAGAACACGCGCGAGACCGTGACGTACGAATGCGGCCTGGACGGCGTCTCGCTCGCCGACATCACCGTTTCTCGGTGCCCCAACTGCGGTGAGCGCGAGATCGAAGTGCCCCGCACTGAGCAGCTCCATCGCGAAATCGCGCTGACGCTCGCCCGAAAGCCCGAGCGACTCGGCCCGAAAGAACTCAGGTTTCTCCGAAAATATCTGGGACTCTCCAGCACGCAGTTCGCGAGCAAGGTCGGCGTGGACAAAGCCACGGTGTCGCGCTGGGAACGGACCGACGAGCCCACCGCCATGGGCGGCCAGACGGAACGCCTCCTTCGCGTCCTTGTGATGAGCGAGAAACCGGTGGACAGCTACGCGCTCGATCAGCTCGCGGTGAAATCGCCCCGAGCGCGAAAAATGCGATTTGCGCCAGAGCGGTCCGGCTGGCGTCCGCGCGTCGCGTAAGCGCGGTCTGTCAGAGTTTCCAGCCGGGCGCTGCGGCCGCCTGCGTCAGCCACACCGACAGCTGCTTCTCGTCGAGCACGTCGCGCTCGCGAATGTCGAAGTAGCGAATCGTCGGGTACTTGCTCGCCTTCGGGGGCAGCGGCGTGAGCCACTTTCCTCCGAAGAAGGTCAGCCGGAGCACGCCGGGGAACGCGTGGAGGGAGAGGAACCACGTGGCGCCATCGAGCCCGTAGAGCGGCGAGTTGTACTTCACGGCTTTTCGAACCTTCGGCACGACCTTCGCCACCAGGGCGTCGATGCGTCTGGCGACTCCGCTTCTCCAGTCGGGCAGCGCCTTGATGTACGCCTGCACGGGCGCGTCTCCCTCGCCCATCGCGATTTGCGGGTTGCCGCCGGAGAGAAGGACGACCTTCACCGGTTTCGCCTTCGCCACGGGCTTCGCCGCCTTCGCCGGCTTCTTCGCGCGCTTCACCGTCGACCGTGATTTCGCCATCGCGCCCTCCCCAGAAGTTCGGCGCTCTGTAGCAACGCCGTCGTCATTCCTGCCAGTCAAAGCGTCACGTTGACCAGCTCGCTCCACCACGGGCGTGTGCGAATTCTGCGGGTTGCGAGTGACGATGTCGTTGGCGCGCGGCGTGCTCTGGGTCATGGCTCCACCCTTTCAGGAACGGTGCCCCATGACGGACATGACGAGCGTGATCTCAGTGCGAACGGCCTCACTCGGTTGGAAGGCGTTCTGGGTGCAAACACAGTCCTCGATGTTGCTCATTGGACTCTACGACGGCACAGCGGGCGGACGGCCGCTCGCGGTGCTGAAGGGGCACTCGGGGAGCAGCGGGCGCGAGCTGAGAGCTCAAGACTCCGCGCCGCGCGTTGGAGACCGCTCCCTCTTCGATGTGCCGCCCGCGGAGTGGGTGGGCGCGCGGCTGGAGATCGGCGGGACGACCACCTCGCCCGTGGTGCGGGTGGACCCGGAGCTCGCGGCCCAGGTGGTGGGTTCGCTGACGCTGACGGGCGCGGCGTCGAAGTCGAAGAGTCTCGGGGATTCTCTGCCGGGCCACGTACACATGCTGTCGGTCGGGAACGACGCCACGTGGAGCCCGTTTCCGCTCAACAACGTGGAGTACCTGGAGGAGGCGGCGATTCTCATTCGCAAGGTCGCGCGCAACCGGGCTGCGCTCGCCGCGGTGGTGAAGCAGGACGCCGCGTTCCGAAAGAAGTTCGAACAGGCGCTGGAGGCGAGCCACCGGGCGCTGGAGGGTCTGCTCTAGGGACTGGCTACTTTTTCAACGGCGCGTGTCCTCTCCAGACACCGCGAATGAAAAAGTTGCCTGTCCCTTCCCTCCGAACGGTGGGGCCGAGGACCGCCAGGCGCGCGCCCGGTGGGCGTTCAGGCGCCAGAGGGGAGCACACACCCGCGAGCTGCGCGCAATACAGGCGGCCGGCTGTCGACGTACATCCACCGAACGTATTGTACCGGCCCAGCCACCCGCGGCCGGTGGAGAACGCGTCTCCGAAGTCGAACTCGGTGCCCCCGTCGCTCCCGGCCCACCCCCCGCAGTCCTGGCCTGACTGATAACCGCCCGTGCTCTGTGCATGGACGCCGGTCAGCACGTGACTTGACTGCGCCGCCGTGAGCGCGCCGGCGTCGATCGCCCTGCGATGTTCCGTCGCAGCAGGCGGGTACCACAGCGTCCCTTCCAGCAACGCGGCGAGGCTCGGGGCGATGGGCAAACCGTCGGAGCGCACGAACCCGGCGTTTGCGGTGAAGCGGGAAGCGCCGGTCGCATCGAACGGCGAGAGGAAAGCTACGAACGTCTGCGGGCTCCAGAAACCCGCAGCCTGGGCGATGGTTCGGCAGATGACGTCAGCTCCCGAAGTGCCACCGATGTTCCGACCGGCGAAGAGTGCCTGGGTGGTGAACAGGACGTTGTAGTTCTGGAAGTCGGCCGGGTAGCCCCGCAGGGCGACGCCTCCATCGAAGTCCCACGCCAGAGAGGCGCACACCACCGGTCCGGCATCGCGGGGACCCGCATCGGGGGGTCCTGCGTCGGGTGGACCCGCGTCAGGCTGGCCGGAATCCAACATCGACGCATCGGGCGCGCCGGCGTCGCGACCAGCGTCGGTGCCCGGAGATGGGCCCGTGAGGCCCGCGTCGGCCGCGCGTCCACCGTCGTCGACCACCACGACGGACCCGTCGCGCGTCACCACGATGCCGCCGTCTGCGTCCGTCACGCCCCCGTCGACGACCGCCTTCGCACCCGGGCGCACGCAGGCCAACAGTCCATCGCCGTACTCGACGTACTTGCACACCCGGCCCGGCGGGCATGAGCCGTCTTCCGCACAGGCATAGGGAACGCTGTCACCGATGGAGGCCCAACCGCACGCGAGCAGGGCGCAGGAGGCGAGCGCAAGGCAACGTTGCTGTCGGACGAGGCCCCCACGCATTGAACTCGCGACTTTGCCGCGCGCGAGGTCCGGCTGCCAGACTTTCACACTCCCGTTGAGTGGCCCCCCCACGCACGACGGGGTTCCCGCGGAACGCTCAGGGCACCAGACAGGTGCCACACACGTTCGCGTGGGAGGAGCTGCGCGCGCTGCGGGTCGACCCACCGACCACGCCAGCGGCGCAACTCACTCCCCAGGACAACGAAGCTGCTCCGCCCCGCCCCTCAGTGCGGCGGCGGCTGGAGCAGCTGCAACCGGGACAGCGGCAGCCCGGCGAGCGAGACCGACCCGGCCGACGCGGGCAACCCGGCGAGCGCCCACGTCACGCCGCGGTTCACCGGGTTCTCCGCGTAGATGGCCCACGCGCCCGAGTTGTCGCGGTTGATCGCGCCGTGGAGCTGGAGCGTGCGCGCGATCACCTTCTGCCACTCCGGAATCGCCAGCGCCTCGACGTCGACCGTGGGGTCCAGGCGAATCCAGGTGCCTTCGGGCGGGCTCGTCCCGTCGCCGGTGGGCGCGTTGTGCATGCCCGGGTAGATCTTGGTGCTGGCCGTTCCGCCGATGTTCGGCGTGCCGAACTGCAGCGTGTACGGGAGCGCGCCCTTGGCGGCGATCGCAGCCTTCAAGTCCTCCGGGGTGATGAGCCCGCGGCGCAGCGGCGTGTTCGCAGCGTCGCCACCGCCCCAGCCGGAGTTGCCGGTGTTCACCGCGCCCAGCGGGAACGACCCCGCGGCGCTCGCCGACGAAATCCGGCCCGTGGTGGCGTCGAACTTCGCCTGCCAGAAGTCGTGCTCGCGGCCTCGAGCCACGTCGCGCACGGTGAGATGGCCGTCGCCCGACGGGTCCGGTTTCACGCCCAGCGGAATGCGCACCTTCATGTCGAGCGTCCCGCCGCTGGTGAGCGTCACCGAGTACTCAGGGTCACCGTCCTTCGCTTCGGCCGTCGCCACGCCCCAGTCGGTCAACGTCATGCTCGGGTTGACGATGTTCTTCACGGGGAACGTGCCCGTCACCACCGCGGTCCTCGCGTCCCACGCCCACAGGCCGCCCGTGGTGGCCCCGCCACCCGCGCCGCCGCTGCTGCCCGCGTCGACGACCACGGTCCCGCCACCCGCGCCGCCGCTGCCTCCGCCCGCCCCGCCACCGCTCCCGGCGTCGACCACGGCCATCCCACCTCCGCTGCCTCCGCCACTACCTCCGCCCGCACCGCCGCCGCTCCCCGCGTCCACCACGGCTGCGCCCTCAGCGACCAGGGTGAGGTTGTCGACGTAGAACGCATCGCCCACGGCGCCCGACAACTGCGCCACGTACAGCTCGAGGCGACTGCCCGTCGCGGCGGACTTCAGCTGCACTGACACCTTCACGAACTGCGCGGTGAGGGAATGCACCGGCGACGAGGTCTGAACCACGGACCCCGAAGGCGAGCGCTCGCGAAGTTTTGCCACGAGGGGTTTGCCGACGGACGCCGCGTTCCCCGCTTTGACGTAGACGGTCGCCGCGTAGGTGCGGCCCCCGACGGTGGAGCTGACGCTCTCGGTGTTGTCGTCGATGCTGAAGGAGCTGCCGCTGACACGCGTGACCTTCGCCACGTAGCTCCCGTGAGGCGCGCCGGCCATCGCCTCGCGAGACAGGGAGGCGTTGTAGCCAGCCCAGCCCGAAAGGCTGCTTTCGAAGGACGGGTTCACCGCCGCGCCGCCGACGAGCGCGTACTCCTCCGACGCGAGGTCGGGCTCACCGTCAGTCCGGAGTTCAGCGACCGGATCACACGCAACCAGCAGCAGCACAGCGCCAAACCACAGTGTCTTCGTCATCGCGTTCTCCTTGAACGAGGTACCGGGGGCATTGCGACCGGCGTGCCGCGGCGGCCCACCCGCGCGGGCGGTCGACTGACGCGGCAAGTCCATGGCCCGACAGGACCGTCTCACCGACGAATCATGAAGTTCTGTGTGTGCCCGGAGCGTTCGCGCGCGCGGCGACCGCTCACCGGAATAGGCAGCGGGGACTGGCTACTTTTTCAACAGCGCGTGTCCTCTCCAGACACGGCGCATGAAAAAGTTGCCTGTCCCCGCAT
>CAZFXD010000074.1:0-9431 GCA_964522795.1 uncultured Myxococcaceae bacterium | reverse complement strand
ACCAGAGAGGTGCCAGACACCTTCGCGCTTGGCGGTTTTCTCGCAACTCAATGCGCGCGGATGTCTCACATCGCCAAAACAGAAAAAGTAGCCTGTCCCCTTTTTCAGCGCAGCTCTTTGAGCCACGCGCTCACGAACGCCCGCGCGGCCTCGGTCGCTTCCTTCCCGGCGCGAAAGCCCATCTTCCAGGAGGAGCCCTTCGCTTCGTAGTCCTCCTTCGCGAACACCTTCCGCCCGCCGCTCGACTTCAGCGCCGCCTGGTAGTCGATGTCCTTCGTCTCCTCGAGGAACAGCTCGAGCTTTTGCTTCACCGCCGCCGTGACGTCATCGGGCAGGTCCTTCTTCGCCTTCTCCCACGCCGCGCTCTCCTCGGCGAAGCGGTCGTTCTCGGCCGACTCGAGCAGCGCGGTGTTCTTGAGCATCGCCTCGGTCGACTTGCGCATCTCCGTCGCGGTCAGCTTCACCGCGTCCTTCGCGTCCTTCGGGGCGCTCGCCGCGGCGTCCATCATCTCCTTGATGTTCTTCTCCATCTCCGCGCGACGCTCTTTGGCGATCTCCGCCGCGGAGCGCTTCGGCGCCGGCGGTGGCCCGCGCAGGTCCTTCAACTGCTTCGCATACGCCGCCTTGAACTCCGGCGACATCACCCACGCTTTGACGAACCCGGCCAGCGCCTGCACCGCCGCCGCGCGGGCCGCCACCGGGAGCGCCTTCACCGCCGGCGTCGCGGCGAACGACGGTAGACCGCCCGAGGTCACGCCCGACAGCGCCGTCTCCTTCACCGCGTCAGCCTGGTAGCCGTACTTCACGAGGTCCGGGGCAGCAGCGAGCAACAGCGCAACCACGAGCGGTGACGTCATCTCTATTCTCCAGGTGAGGGTCAGTTTCGTCGGGGGGACAGCTCAATCTCCACCAGGGCGCCGTGCCCCTTGGCGCCGCGAATTCGCTTCGGCACGGCCAGCAGCGTGCCGTACTTCTTGTCGCGCCAGACGCTCGTCGGCCACGCCTGCCCATCGACCGAGGCCAGCACCGGCGTTCGCCCCCAGGCGTGCGTCACCACGGGCGCGTGGCGTCGCGGGATCTTCGCGAAGACCCAGCCGCCCGGCCCGGGGTACCGAAAGAGCTTCGACTTGAAGCGCACGCCGGGTTTCTACCGCAGCCGCGCCGCGGGTGGTTACGGATCGAGCCCGGCGCCGGTCACGGCCTTCACGATCAAGTCGGCGGCGATGGCGTTCCCCAGCGCGTCGAGGTGCACGCCATCCCACGAGCGGGTGGCCGTCGTCGCCGGGCACACCAGGTGCACCGAGTCATACGCAGTGGTGGCGAGCGCGTTCGCCGCCAGCCCCGCCTTCTGCGCGTAGTTGAGCGCGGGGTCCGTGAAGGTCAGGCGCAGCACGGAGTCGGTGTAGACGTTGACGGTGTTGGCCGACGCCTCCACCCGAACGCTGAGCGGCTTGGGCATCACCGGCGTTCGGCCCAGTTCGGTCACCACGTTGTTGAGCACCTTGGTCACCACCCAGGCGCCGCTGGCGTAGCGCAGCCGCCAGTAGTTCCTGGCGTTGAAGTAGCGGAAGACCACGCCTCCGTTCCCGGCGATGAGCTTGAAGTTCACGTCGAACGTCACGTTGTTCGAAGGCAAGCGCGGCGTGAGCGCCAGGTTCGGCATGGTCGCGCCCTTCACCACCACCGTCGACGCGTTGGCGCGCACGCCGAACGTCCCGTGGTTCGCCACCGCGTACCAACTCTGGCCCGTCTCGAAGAGGCCGAGCGCGTCGGCGTCTGGCCGATTGAAGCTGTCGGAGAGCTCGCAGTTCGTCGGCACGGACGGCGTGAAGACGTCTCCGCCGAGCGCCGCCCGCAGGTCGACGTACGTCACCGGCACGCCCCGCGTCGGAATCTGGTTCACGTAGTTGTTGTTGAGCGGGTTCGCGAAGCCCGACGTCCGCGCCATCGGAGGCGTGGTGACCCACATCACCTTCGCGCCCGCGTCGGCCGCGGCGAGGGTGATCTCCTCCGCGCGCCGCTCCCACTCGATGAAGAAGGGCTGGTTGGGGTTGATGGTGCCGTCCGGGAGCAGATCGCCGTAGTTGGGTGGGTCGATGTTCCGCCGCTGCGCGCACGGGAGCCAGAGTGGCGTGCCGGCGTCGACGATGTTGCCCTGCGCGTCCACCACGCAGTCGGTGTAGCCGGGGTCGTTGATGCGGTAGTTGCCCACGCCCTCCAGCACCACGTAGGCGGGGCGGAAGTTCTTCACCGCCGTCTTCATGTTCGCGACCCAGTCCATGCCCGCGTTCATCAGCCCCGTGCCGCTGAAGCCTCCGACCTGCGTCTTGCGGCCGCGCAGCGTCAGCTCCCGCAAGACCGCGTCGTAGTAACCGGCGGTGATGCTGTCGCCGAAGAGCAGCACGTTGGTGGCGATGGGCGTGGTGACGAGAGGCTCAGCCACCACGTCGGTCGCCTCGCCGTCCACCTCCGCGTCGGGCACGCCACAGCCGAGACACAGACTCAGACACAGCACCGTCAGACTGCGACGCATGATCGTGAGGTGACGCATCGAACTCCCTCCCCTGTTCTTCGCCGGCGGACGTGGAGCGACCGCGACGGAATGAAGGCCGCGTACCAACTCCGGTCGGGACACGCGACGCGGCGGCGGAGAGAGTCACCGGCGCGCGTCCCTCGCTGTCCTGAAAAGGAAACAGCCTCGGGGACACAGCCTCGGGGACAGGCAACTTTTTCATTCGCCGTGTCCGGAGAGGACACGCATTGTTGAAAAAGTAGCCAGTCCCTAGGCGAGGTGCTGGACCGTCTTGTCCACCGCGAGCAGGAACGCGCGAATGGACTTGTCGAGCGCCGGCTCGGGCGTGTCTTCGATTCTGGTGTGCGAAATACCCGGAGAGGACTGCGCGAAGACCATCGCCGTGGGCAACACCCCTGCCATCTCCGAGGCGTCGTGTAGCGGGCCGCTGGGCAGCTCCGGCGCGCGCCCCGTCACCTGCTTCACCGACTGCCGCACGAAGCGCAGCAGCGTGTCGTCGAACAGCCGCGGCGTAATCTTGAGCAGCGGGCTCCAGCTCACCGTCACGCGGTGCTCCCTGGCCGCCGCCGTCGCCGCCTTCTTCGCCCGCGCCAGCATCTGCCCCAGCACCTTCGCGTCCAGCGCGCGCATGTCGATGGAGATCTCCGCCGCGCCCGGCACCGCCGTCACGAAGTTGGGCTCGACCTTCACCACCCCGCATGTCGCCACCACGCGCGTTCGCGGCGTCTTCCCGGAGAGCGACACGCCGATGTTCTGGCACTCCAACGCAAAGCGCGCCGCGGCCAGAAACGCGTCCTGCCGAAGGTGGAGAGGCGCCGCGCCAGAGTGCGCGGCCTGCCCTTTGAACCGCAGGTGGTGACGCTCCACGCCCATGGTGCCCAGCACCACGCCGGTCGGCTCGCGAATCGACTCCAGCACCGGGCCCTGCTCGATGTGGAGTTCCAGGTACGCCGCCGCCCGGGCGCGCCGGAACTCCGCCGCCGCCTTCTTCATGCCGTCGAGCGTGACGCCGTTCTCCCGCAGCGCGTCGGGGAGCTTCACCCCGTTGCGATCGACGAGGCCCGCCAGCTCCTTGCGGGGGTTGAGCGCGCCCGCCGACGCCGCCGAGCCGGTGAGCGAACGCCCGAAGCGCGCGCCCTCTTCGTCGGCCCAATCGATGAGGTGAATCGTCACCGGCGGCGGCTCGCCCAGCGCGCGGTAGCGGCGCAGCACCTCGAGCCCGCCGAGCACCCCCAGGCACCCGTCGAGCCAGCCTCCGCCGGGCACCGAGTCGATGTGACTGCCGAGCACGATGGAGGTGCTCGACTTGCCCGGCAGGGTCGCCCACACGTTGGCCGCGCTGTCGCGCCAGACGTTCAAGCCGACCTCGCGCTTCACCTTCGCCGCGAACCAGGTGCGCGCCTTTCGCCACACCGGGCCCCAGGCCACGCGTTGCGCCCCGCGGGCGTCCGAGGTGAGGCGCCGGAGTTCTTTCAAGTCAGCGATGACGCGTTTGGAGGCGGGAGCTGGGAGCGTTCTCATGCCGGCGAGGGAAATGCCAAAACGCCCCGTCGCGCAATGGCGTCGCACCGCATTGTCGTCTGCCGGCGTCAGGCGCCCAGGTGCAGTCCTACGGGAGCGAGATGGTCACCGACCCGCCGTTCCCGTCGAGCAAGGTCACCGTGCGGTCGGTTCCGACGTCGACCGTCGCGGTGTGCACCTCGTCCGGCTGGCGCACGTAGTTCTCTCCCGTGACCGAGGCGATGCCGATGTCCACCGCGTGGTCGAACCAGTTGTCGTGATCATCATCGTGGTACGTGTTCCACGAAGTGGTGATGTTGGCGTCGGTGGCGGCCAGCGCACCGTAGAAGTCGCCGTCGGCGGCCTCGGACAAGACGGTGCCCAGCTGGTCCGTTGGAATGTCGCTCAAGACCACCGACCCTTCCACGCCGTGCTGGTTCGCCTCGGCGCTGCCCTCGAAGGTCACCGACGCGGTGGGCGGGCCCGCCGGAGCGAAGGTGGGATCGCCCGCGATGAAGCGCACGGTCTCCAGCGGGTCCAACGCATCCAGTGACTCCGCCGAGACGGGGAAGCGGATCTCCGTGGTGATGGTGCCGTTGGCCTCCACCGTGCCGTGCAGGTCGCGGGGATCAAAGCCGAGCTGATCGATCACCCCCTGAATCTGATCGTCGGGGATGAGCCCCGCCATCGCCTGGGTGATGAGGTTGCTGGACTCCGCCGAGGTGTCCACGTCGAGCTCGAGCTTGCGCACCACCGCCACCGGCTCGCCGTCCTCGAACTCGATTCGGGTGCCCGCCTCGAGGTCGCCGTAGATCTCCCCGCCTCCGCCGAGGATGTCCGAGACGCCGAAGCGATCGTCGAGCGACGCGGAGCCGAGCGCATCAAGCTCGATGGCGCTGATGTGCTCGGTGAGGTTCTGCAACTCATCGACCGACGGAGCGAGCAACGGCACGGCGAGGAAGCCCAGCGGGCCCGCGGCGGTAGTGCCCACGGCCGCCGCGCCGATCTTGAGCAGCGCCTGCGTGCCGTCGGTGGCCTCCTCGAGGGTGTCGAAGGTGAACTCGATCGCCGCCCCACCGCCGACGTCGACCTTGTTCTTGGCCACCCCCAGTCCACCCAGAATCTCGGTGTCGCCCTCCACGGTGTACGTGCCGTCTTCATTGCGGGTAACGGTCAGGCCCGCCTCGGCCTCGCCGTCGAGCTCCACGGAAACCTTCCCGCCGAGCCCGATGTGGAGCGAGTCGCCAGGCTCGAGGTCTTCCAGGTTGTCGGAGACTCCCAGCAGCCCGTCGAGCGCGCCGTCGACCAGGTCTTCCTTGAACGAATCGACCCGGGCCGCCACCTCGCCCACGGCGTTGACGACGTCCTGCGGCAGCTCTCGCACCCCGGTCCAGAATCCGTCGTCGGGGACCAGGCCGGAGTCCGCCGTCGCCACCGCCGCCGCGAAGCCGGTCGCGCGATCGCCGCCGTGGTTCTGGAGCGAGCGCGTGAGCGAGGCCTGAAAGAGCGACACCTCGTCACCGTCAAGCGCGCGTTCGACGCTGTCCACGAACGCCCGCTCGCGATCGTGGGTGTTGGCTTCCTGCGCCAGCCCGACGTCGCCGAAGGGCGTCGACACCACGAGTCCGTCGGCGTCGGTGCCGGTCTGCTCCAGGTCGCCGTCGGCGATCGCCTGGGCCAGGGGGTCGGTGATCAGGTTGGCGTTGGCGGCGCCCGCGGCCTCGGTCGCGCCCGAGAGGTTGGCCACCGCGTCGTTCATCTGCGAGTCGTCGAGCGCCTTCAAGGCGCCGGCGAGATCTTCCACGTCTCCGGACACGCGCTGCAGAAACTCGCCCCGGAGCTCCGGAGGCAGCGACTCGACCGTTTCCTCCAGCGTGGCGGTGGCGTCGACGATGGCGTCGGTGTTCACCTCGTCGCCGTCCTGAATGGCGTCGATGGAGTCGTTGAACGCTTCTTCGGCGTCGTCCACCGTCTCGATGTTCTCCAGCCGCTGCTGCTCGCGGGTGCTGAGAGAGTCCCTCACGTCGCCGCCCTGCGTGAAGGCCGCCGCCAGGTCAGCGCGGTCGTGGCCCTCGAGCGACTCAGACAAGGCGGCGGTCAGCGCCGCACCCGCCTCCGGATTCGAGCTGCGCAGCGCGTCCAACCCGTCGACCATCTCCTGCACGGAGACGTACTGGTCCGCGCCGTGGTCCGTCTCCAGCAGGGTTCCGTCGGTGAGGCGGTCGGCCAGCGGGTTGGTGAGCAGGTGGGCGTTGTCGGGACCGGCCGTCTCCACCAGGTCGCCCAGGTTGGCGATGAAGTCTTCCGTCTGCTCGGCGTTGAGCGACTTGGCGCTCGCGGAATAGAGGGTGTCGAGGTCGGCCTCGGCCGCGTGGAGCAGCTCGGCGCGGGCTTCGGGCGGCGTCGCTTTGAGCGCGCGCTGCAGCTCGTCCTGCGCCCGGAGGATGCCGTCCGCGTTGCGCTGGCGCTGGCCCGGCAACACGTCGGGCAACAGGCCACCGCCACCCGACACTTCCTCGCCGAGGTCCTCCACTGAGGCGTGAAAGTCGTGGAGCGCCTCGGACGGGGACGGAGGCTCGGGCGCAGCGGGAGCGGTCGGGCGATCGGCCGCCGCGTGCGTCGGGGCCGGGGCGCCCGTTCGATCTTCAGCCTGCACCGCCAGTGGTCGCGAGGCCGCCGAGTCGGAGACCCGCTTGGCGTGGACGGTCTCGTGCTCGACCTTGGCGCGCTTGGCGGGAGCCTCGAACGACGACGCTTCGTGCCGGGCCATCAGTTCACGGCGCCTGGCTTCCTCGCGACGACGCGCTTCTTCGCGCTTTCGTTCGGCCTGCAGGCGCAAAGCGGCAGCGAGATCTCGGTGTTCAACACGGCTCATGGGGCAGCTCCGGGGGGCGTGGAGTGTGTACTGAAGTAATTCTCGGGCCGACCCCCGCCGCAGTTTCTCCTTTTCTGAGAATGGGAGCGCGCCGAGGAAGCTTGAGGAGTTGGCGCCGTGCAGGGGCTCCCGGCGATGGTGCCCGCGAAGGTGCCAGACACTTTCGCGCGGACGCTCTTCTCCCCGACGCCTCTCAACACCTGAGGCGCTTTTGTGTCGCAGTTCGGGGAATCCGAAAAAGTAGCCTGTCCCCTTTTTCCCGGGCGGAAGTTCTTGCCCAAGCCGAAGCAACAGACGACGGTTCGAGCATGAACCGTCTCCTCATTGTCGGCGCGGCAGTCCTCGTTGTCGGTTGCGGTCTCAACGGCTCCATGACCGTTCAGGACAGCGGAATGATGCCGAACACGTGCCCCGACGTGGGCGACGGCGGCACCACGCACGGCGGAAGCGTCTCCGCCGATGAGACCTGGACCGCGGCCGCCAGCCCTCACCTCCTCCCCTACGACACCAGCGTCTACGCCAGGCTCACCATCGAGCCCTGCGCCGTGGTGCGCATCGCCGCCGGCAAGACAGTCACCGTCAACGCGTCCGGGACCCTCACCACGCTGGGCGAAGACGGCAAGCCTGTCACCATCGGCGCCTACCCCGACGCGGGCCACTGGGCGTCCATTCGCTTCATCGGCGGCACCGGGCGGCTCAGCTACACCACCATCGACCGCGGCGGAGACCCGCTCAACAGCGTTCCAGACTTTCAGGGCGCGCTCGACATCCGCAGCAGCAAGACGTCGCTCACGGCGCCAGACCCGGTGCTGTACGTGAACAACGTCACCATCTCCAACTCGAAGAGCCAGGGCGTCTGGGCCTCAACCGGCGGCGGCTTCACCGCCGACTCCACCGGGCTCACCATCACCGGCTCGGCGGCGCACGCGGCGACGTTCCACCCGAACCTCCTGGGCACGCTCCCGCCCGGCACCTACAGCGGCAACGCCCAGAACGACATCATGATGACCGACGACATTCCCGGGCAGTTCAAGTGGGACGTCACGCTGCACGACCGCGGCATCCCCTACTACTCCGGCGGCATCAACCAGGCCGGCGTGAACAGCGTGGGCGCCGTCAGCGGGACCGTCGTGCTCACCATCGAGCCCGGCGTGGTGTGGAAGTTCAAGAAGGGCACGGGCCTGCTCAACGTGGACATGAGCGGCACGCCCTCGCGCGGGGTGCTCGTCGCTCGCGGCACCGCGGCCAGGCCCATCGTCTTCACGTCGGCCGAAGCCTCGCCCGCGGCCGGAGATTGGCTGGGCATCTGGATGGGCGGCGACGACGCGAGGAACGCGCTCGACTACGTGCGCATCGAGTACGCCGGCAAGCTCCAGGCCAGCTCGGGCAGCAACTCCTGCCAGTCGCTCCAGCAGGGCACCACCCACAACGGAGGCGCGCTCCGCGTCTACCACTCGCCGCCCGCCACCCTCATCACCAACTCCACCTTCAAGGCGATCGCCACCAACGCCATTGATCGCGGCTGGCGCGACGACCTGATGCCGAGCCTGCTCGCCACCAACACCTTCACCGACGTCACGCTCTGCAACGAGACCTACCCGCGAAACACCAACGGCGCGTGCCCCGCGAACCCGGCGCCCTGCGCCAAGTAGTCGCCACCGCAAAAAAGGGGACAGGCTACTTTTTCCCCGGCGTTGGCTTCAGCGCGTTGAAGCGCCGCCACTGCACGGCGACGCCGTAGAGCCAGGCCACCGCCATCAGCGCGAAGGTCAGCTTCGCCATCAGCAGATGCCGGTTGATGAGCACGTCTTCTCGCCAGTGAAACGTGTCCACCAGCTGCGTCGCGTCGGAGGCGTGACCGTCCTCGAGGCCGAAGGGCATGCGGGCGTAGTCTTTGCGAACTTCGACCCACAGACGCGTCGCGTCGGCCCATGCCGCCGCGCCCCAGACCAGCAGCCCCCAGCGCACCGCGCCGCGCACCAACTGTGAGGTGCGTCGCGCGAAGAAGCTCGTCACGAATAGCGCGCCGAAGAGCATCGCGCCGGCTTCGCCACCGAACACCTGCCACTGCTCGGCGATGTAGGCCGGCACCGCGAGGCGCCCCAGAAGCGCCAGCACCACGCCAGCGCCACACCAGGCTGCAGGCACCGGCCGCTCGGCACGCGCGAAGGCGACCGCGCCCGCCGCGAGAACCCCGACCAGCACGACCGTCACCAGGGCCGATCGCTCGTCGCTCCACACCGTGAACCACGGCAGCGGAACCGCAGAGTACCCCGTGAACCACGACGCGGCGGCGTGTCCCAGTTCGTGCAGCCACATGCCGAGGAACGTCCGCTCCACGAAGGCGCCGAACGGGAGCGCGGAGAAGAGCCAGGCCCCCAGCAGCGCGAGCGGCACGCCGAACGCGCGCGCCTTGAGCTCGAACCGCGCGTCGTCGAGTTCACCCGTCCACGCCGGCGTCCCTGACGAGTCTTCGCGCACAGGTTCAAACGACATCTCGAAGCAGTGTCCCGCTGAACGCCG
>CAZFXD010000073.1:5643-19405 GCA_964522795.1 uncultured Myxococcaceae bacterium | reverse complement strand
GTGGGCGCCAAGGTGAACGGCAAGATCGTCCCCCTTCGCTACAAGCTGAAGAACGGCGACCAGGTCGATGTGCTCACCAGCCCTCAGGCCCGACCGTCGAAAGACTGGCTGACGTTTGTGAAGACCAGCCGGGCCCAGCAGAAGATTCGCGCCTTCATCAAGGATCAGCAGCGGGAGAAGAGCCTGCAGCTCGGCCGGGACCTCGCCGATCGCGAATTCAAGCGCGTGGGGATGAACCTCAACAAGATGATGAAGAACGGCGAAATGCGGCCGCTCGCATCGGACATGGGGTACCGCACCGAAGAAGACCTGCTGGTGGCCATCGGCTACGGCAAGGTCATTCCCACCCAGTTGGTTGAACGGCTCTTGCCCGCGGGGGCGCCCGAAGCCGCCCGGCCGCAGACGCCCAACGGCTCCGCGCCCAAGCCGTCGTCACCCGACTCTGGAATCCTTGGCTCGAGCGGCCTCAAGAAAGTCACCGAAGCGGCCAAGCGCCTGGTGGGGCGGGCCTCGAAGAGCGGCGTGACCATCGGCGGGATTGATGACGTGCTCGTCCGGTTCGGGCGCTGCTGCAACCCGGTGCCCGGCGACGCGATCGTCGGCTTCATCACCCGCGGGCGGGGCGTGACCGTGCACACCGCCGGCTGCGAAAAAGCCAAGGCGACGGATCCGGACCGCAAGGTGGAGGTCAGCTGGGATGTGCGGGGAGATTTCCGCCGCCCCGTCACCCTGCGCGTGCTGACCGCCGATCGCCCCGGGTTGCTCGCTGACATCTCGAACGCCTTCTCCAAGCGCGGCGTCAACATCTCGCAAGCCAACTGCCGCGCCACCGGCGACGACCGGGCCGTCAACACCTTCGAAGTGACGATTTCTGACCTCAAACAACTGAACGACGTGATGCGCACCATCGAGCGCTTGCAGGGCGTGTACTCGGTGGAGCGCGTCTAGCGCGAAGGATCGTATGAGCTCACGGTTTGCTGCCATTTCGACCGCCGAGGCGCCGATGGCGATCGGCCCCTACTCGCAGGCCATCGCGGCGCAGACCGGGCGCATGGTGTTCTGCTCGGGGCAGATCGCCCTCGACCCCGCCACGGGGGCGATGGTGACCGGCGACGTGTCCGTCGAGTGTCGACGGGTGATGCAGAACCTGGAAGCGGTTCTTCGGGCGGCCGGGGCCGAGTTTTCCAACGTGGTGCGCTGCACCATCTACCTCGTCGACATGAACGACTTCGCCGCCGTCAACGCTGTCTACGGCGGGTACTTCAAAGACACGCCTCCCGCGCGCGCGACCGTAGCCGTGGCGGGCTTGCCAAAGGGCGCTCGGGTTGAAATCGATGCCCTCGCCGTGGTCTGAACAGGCGATGCGTCGCCGCGCCGCTCGTCAATTCGTCACTGCCGTCGCCGCGTTCACCGCGTTGGTGGGGGCTGTGGCCCGGGCGGAAGGCGAGACCGGCCAGGCGTGGCCTGACCCACCGCTGGTCGATGCCGCGGGCACGCCGGAGGTGAGCCCCCCGCCGCCACCGATGGTGAGCGCGCCAGTGGCGTCGCCGGCGCCCGCGAGGAAACCCCCGCCCGCGAAGATCATCCCGCTCAATGGGTCGAGTTCCAAGCTGGGAGACGACGACGGCCCTCGGGCGAACGCCGCCTCACTCGCCCCCTCGAAGAAACTGCTCGACCGGGGTCCGCTGCTGGACACCAGCGGGCCGGTCCCGTGGGAAGTGGGGTTGATCGTCTCCGAGTCGCTCTTCGGCATGCTGACGGCCGCGGGGATCGCGCTCGTCCCGTATTACCTGCTGCTGCGGCCGATGGTGCTGGGCCAGACCGGCGCGTTGAGTGGGGTGGACCCCGCCGTGGGAACCGCGATCTTCTTCCTCTTGTTCGGCACAGTGCCGCTGGCCGTCTCTCAGACCGAAGTCGCCCTGGCCAACGGGAGCAAGTACACGCAGGTCGAGACCTGGCCGGCAGCGCTGGCAGGGCTCGCCGCCCAGGCCGCGGTGCTGGGCTTGTTCTGGGCGACCGGGGGAATTCCGCCTCCGGGCTCGGGGACGGGCGCGGGCGCTCCGGTCGCCGGAGGGAGCGAAGGGTTGTTGATTGTCGGCACGGTGGTGTTCGTGCCGCTGATTGAGATGGCCGTGCTCAACCTCACCAAGTCCTGGAAAGAACCGTAGGGCGTCAGAACAGGCGCATGCCAAAGCCGGCGCGCACACCCCATGCCGGGCGGGCGGTCAACGTGCCCGTCGGCGACGTGGTGGCGTCGACCCCGATCTCTCCCATCAAGATCGCCGTGAACGGCCCACCCAGCTGAAGCTCGCCGCCGGCGCTGAAGGTCGGCCGAACCACGCTCCCCAGTCGGCCCAGGGGGAAGGTGACCCGAACGTCCGCCTCCGCGACGACCGCCAGGTTCTGAAGCAGGGTGATTGAACCCACGAAACCAAACCGCGGTCGGAGGCCGACGTAGCTGAAGTTGGCGGCGTCCAGGTACTGATTTCCGGGGTTGAACTCGATTCCGATCGCCCCCACGGCCGCCAGATCGAACCGCGCGCGGTGCGCGATGCGGGCCCGCACCGCCCCTTCGAGCGCGAGGGAGAGGTGGAAGTAGTCGAACGCCGCGGTCCCATCGAGCTCGCCGAAAGAGAACCCCTGCCGGTAGCTCATGGACAACTCGGGCGCACCGAGCAGGAGCGAGGCCGTCACGTTCCCCGCCGAAAGCGACGCCGGCGCCACCGCTGCGAACCCGGACGGTTCGACCAACTGCGCGTCCGCTGCGAGGGTGGTTGTCACTCCGACATCGGGAGTCTGCGCCAGAACTGCGAGGAGGATGGAGAGCATGCCGTGATGGTAGGCCGGTTTTTTGACCCCCTCTAATTTTCGAGACACCCTTGTTGCATGCGCTACGTCACCGTTGAACGGAGCGGGCGAGGGTCGGTCGTTGAGCTCGCGTCGCGCCGCCGGTCCCCGCGGGTGCTGTTCGACGTCGATTGGTTCGTTGAATCATTGGGGTGCTCGGCCCTGGGGCGGGGGCTGGAGTTGAACGCGCGCGGTGCGCTGCTGCCGCTGGACTGCACGGGGCCGTTCGCGCATGAGGTGGTGCTGCACGTCGCCCTCCCGGGGCGGGCCCGCATGTTCCGGGCCACGGGCGCGGCGACGGCCAGGGCGGGAAAGGGCTGGGCCATCAAGTTCGACCGGCTCCCCGCGGATGAGCTGCGGCTGCTGTTGCGGGCGCTGGAGGGAGCCGCACAGAACCCGGCCGCCAACCGCCCAACGCAGCGCGCTGAACTCGCCGCGGCAGGAAGCTCGTCTTTCTCGATATTCTGATTGAGTTTGGCTAGCTTGCGCCACCTCTGGCCACGCTGAGAGGGAGTTTCGACATGACCGACATCCGGCTAACGCAGGCGCAGCCCACCCGAACCACGCCCACGACCGAAACCGGCCCGCGCGTCTTGCTGGTGGACCCCGACGCCGGGCGCCGTTCGCTGACCCAGGTTGCGCTCGCGCGCCGGGGCTTTGAAGTCGCCCCCGCCCAGAGCGGCGCCGAAGCCATGGCGCTGACCCGCATGTCGCGAACGCCTCCGGCGGCGATCATCGTGGCCGAGTCCACGCACGACACCGACGCTCAGACCACCTGTGCCCAGCTGCGCGGTGAGCCGAAGACCCAGCGGGCCCCCATCATCTACTTGTCGGACCGGCCGGAAGTGGCGAATGACGTCGCGATGGCCATGGGCGCCGACTACGTGTTCGGCCGACCGCAGTACGCGCGCGACCTGGTGGCCGTGGTGGAGTTGCTCACCTCCAGCACCACCGAAGGTGCGTTTGACCTCCACACCTCTGATGTCCCGCTCGCGTACGCCGTGCGGGCGCTTTTGGCGACGCGCGCCAACGCGGTGGTGAGCGCGGTGCAGGGTCGCGGAGTGATCAAGCTCGAGAAGGGGACGCTGGTCGACGCGCAGTTCGACGGCCGGTCCACGCTCGACGCGCTCCTCAAGCTGGTGGTCACCTGCCGCGGGGAATTCCGGGTGATGCTGACCCGCCCGAGCGCGCCGTTTCATTTTGAGCTCTCGCTGTCTGGCTACGACATGTTGGTTCGCGAGCGCTTGCGGGCCTTCGAAGCCGTGGTGCGCCACAGCGCTCCACTTGAGGCGCGGCTGCAGGTCCATTTCCCCGCGCTGCTCGAGGCGCTCCCCACCTTGCCGGACGAGGTGAACGACATCGTCAAGCTGTTCGACGGACACCGGCCGCTCTGGCAGGTCTTGCTGGACGCGCCGATCGAAGAGCGCACCGCGCTGGAAGTCGCCTCGCGCCTCTACAGCATGGGCGTGGTGGTTCCCGCGCCAACCCGGGGCGGGGCGGAACTCACCAGGGCCCCGGCGCTGTTCGAGCCCGCGCCGCGCGAAGCAGAGGTGTCGATGATCGAGCTGTTCGGCAAGGAGCTGCCGACGGCCGCGATTCCGAACACCCCGGAGACGTTCTCCGACTGGTACGAAGAAGTTCGGCCGTCCGCGCTGGACCTGATGTCGGACGAAGAGCGCTGGCACGCGGTGAACGCACCGTCGGCGTTCGCCATGCCGCTGCAGATGGAGCGCGAAGCCGCGCTCGGAACGCAGACCCGCGGTCCACTCGCCCAGTTCGGCGCAGGCGCGGCGCTCCGGTTGACCGAGGAGATGATCGTCCCCACGCTGGCCCGCGCGGCGCAGGAAGCCGCGGAACGGGTGCCCACCAGCGACGAGCTTGAAGCCGAACGCGAGTTCTTCTCGCGGGGGCACGCGCTCCAGCCGTCGGTTTCGGAGGCTGTGCTGGGTCGGCCCGTCGCGGCGACGGAGGCGAGTGAACCTGAGCGGCGCGATTCGGCGCTGGTGCCGTTGCTGGTCGCGGCCGCCATCGTGACCGCGTTGGTCGGCGGCCTGGCGTTCGCCATCTCTGCGGCTCGCCGGGGGAACGAAGTGAAGCCGGTGGCGCCGGCGACGTTCCGGACGCCGGCCCCGGCCGCGCCGAAGGGGCTGACGGCGATCCAGGAGCAGTCGATGCTCGAGAACGCGAGCACGCTGTACGCCACGGGGTCCCTCAAGCCCGCGATCGCCACGCTGGAGAAGCTGACCACCGGCGCGCCGTCGAACGGCCAGGCCTGGCTGCTCCTGTCGTTGGCCCGCCTCGACGATCGTCAGCTCGAAGCGGCGGAAGAAGCTGCGCACACCGCGCTGGCCATCGCGCCCACCACCACCGCGCGCGCGTACCTCGTGCTGGCGACCATCGCCGAAGCCCGGGGCCACAAGGGCGAGATGCGGAACGCGCTCCGTGAGTACCTCAAGCTCGAGCCGAAGGGCGAGAGCGCCGATGAGGCGCGTGCGCTTCTGGGGCCGTAGGAAAAATCGACACGCTCCACGGTGGGGTATACAAATGTTCCGTGGTGGCTCTGACGACGCCGATGACGCGAGTGTTGGGAGTCGACCCGGGAAGCCGTTACCTCGGCGTAGGGCTGGTTGAGTCGGCCGGCGCGAGTGTTCGAGCCCTCCATTTCGGCGTCGTGAGCGCGAAGCCGACCGACGCGCTCGAGTTCCGTCTGAAAATCCTGTTCGAGGCGCTGGAGACGTTGATCGCTCGCTACCAGCCCAGCGCGGTGGCGGTGGAAGGCGTCTTCACCCACAAGAACTCACGCAGCGCGCTCGTGCTGGGGCACGCCCGGGGCGTGGTGTTGTTGGCCGCCGCCCAGGCCTCGGTGCCGGTGTTCGAGTACGCCCCGGCCCGGGTGAAAAAGTCAGTGGGCGCGGGCGGGAATGACAGCAAGGACGCTGTGGCTCGCATGGTGGGTCTGCAGCTCGGGCTCAAGGTGGGCGAGCAGCGCGCCGACGCGTGGGATGCCCTGGCCGTGGCGCTGTGTCACGTCGCCAGTGCGCGGTCGCCGCGGCTGCACGGGCCCAGCGCCAAGGCGACCTGGCGCGACCGCCTGAAGCCGGCGTTCGTGGCGCCGCTCGGAATCAACGCCACATGATCGGCGCGCTCCGCGGCGTCATTCTGGAGAAGACGGCGGGCGAGGTGGTCGTCGACGTCGGCGGTGTCGGGTACCGCGTGGTCGTCTCCACGCTCCAGAGCCAGAAGCTGGGGCCGCCCGGCGAAACAGTGTCGCTGCGAATCCAGACCATGGTGCGCGAAGACGCGATCACCCTCTACGGGTTCACCGCTCGGGAGGAAGAGACGCTGTTCCTGATGCTGATCTCGGTCAGCAACGTGGGGCCCAAGCTGGCGATGGCGATTCTTTCGGGCCTGGAGCTGGATCAACTCGTGACGGCCATCGCCCAGAGCGACGTGACGCGCCTGACCAGAATCCACGGGGTGGGGAAGAAGACGGCCGAGCGGGTGATTCTCGAGCTCAAAGACAAGGTGAAACTCACAGGCGGCGGCGTGGTGCCCGCGGCCGGTGGAACCCGGGGCGACCTGGTCTCCGCGCTGGTCAACCTCGGGTACAAGGACGTTCAGGCGCACCACGCGGCGGAGCAGGTGCTGAAGAAAGAGCCCGCCACGGCCCCGCTGGAGACCCTGCTCAAGGCGGCGCTCAAGTCATTGCGCGCGAGCAACTGATCGGGCCGCGAAGGCCCCGAAGTCCTTCGGCACGAACTCGTAGGTCGGCGCGAACCCCGGCGCGAACGGGGACGACGTCAGCGGCGATGACGGGCACACGGCGGGGAAGTCTGGCTCGTCGGGCGATGGGCCGGCGACGATCTTCTCCACCAGCATCGAGGCGTACTGATCGAGCGAGTTCTCGCGCGTGTTCCCGTTCAAGATCACCTCGTACCCCATGCGCTCGGCAAAGCTGCGGACGCCCGGAATGCGCGACTTCGCGGGTGCGTAGCATTCGGGGGCGATGCCGTTCTCGCTCGAGGTGAACAGCCCATGGGGCGTGGCCACGGCGAGCGTCATGTTGCCCTGCGTGTGCCCGGGCGTCTTCAACAACGCCACGCCGGTGCCCAGCTTCACGCTCCCGGGCAGCAGATGCACGCGGCCCTCGGGCACGCCCGCCACGCCGTCCGGCACGTACCAGGGCCGGTTGAGAGGGTGAAGGTGTCGGGCCGCCTCCCATTCGGCGGGCATCACCAGCAACCTGGCGTGCGGGAAGACCGCGGGGCTGGTTCCATCGCCCAACCATCGGCGAACGTCCTGCACGTGGAGGTGATCGAAGGCGAGGTAGTCGACATCGGCCGGGGTGAGGCCCAGTGCGCCGAGGCGGGTTTCGACGGGCCCGTAGAGGGTCGGAATCACCTTCTCGGACAGAAAGCTGCCGAACTGCTCGATCAGCTTCGCGAAGTAGGGCGCCCGCTTGGAACGGTCATAGTCGGTCGGATTGAAGATGAGCGTGCGGCGCTGGCCGTCGTCGTCGAGAAACTGCACGACGTGCATCTGGTTGGTCATCATCACGAACGGAACGGGCGACAAGGCCGCGCCCATGAACGCGTACGTCGACGGGTAGGGGAAGCTCGCCAGGCGCACCGTGGCACAGGCGATGGCCGGACCTTCATCCAACAGAGCGGCGCGGGTCATTTCCGCCGCGCGGATGAGCGCGTGCAACCGGCCAGCGGGGGACGGGGTCGACCAGGCGTCATCGAGGCCGCCTTTGGGCGTAGGGAACATGGCAGAGCCTCCAGACCGGCGAAGACAGCGCGTCGTGATACAACGCTTCCAGCCGATGCCGCGCAAGACCGAAACACTGAAGCCCGAGGCTGTGAGCGACGAGGTGCGCCTCGAGGCCTCGCTTCGCCCGGCCACGTTCGAGGAATACGTCGGACAGACCGGCGTGAAGTCAAAGCTGAAGGTGTACGTGGCCGCGGCGAAGAAGCGGAACGACTCGCTCGATCACTGCCTGTTCTCCGGGCCTCCGGGGCTGGGCAAGACAAGTTTGGCGCACATCATCGCGAAGGAGCTCGGCGTTGGTCTGCACGTGACCTCGGGGCCGGCGTTGGAGCGCAAGGGCGACCTGGCGGGGTTGCTCACCAACCTCTCGCCGCGCGATGTGCTCTTCATCGACGAGATCCATCGGCTCCCGGCCGCGGTCGAAGAATACCTGTACCCGGCGATGGAGGACTTCCGCCTCGACGTCACCATCGACACCGGTCCAGCCGCGCGGGCGATGAAGATCGACCTCCCGCCGTTCACCCTGATCGGCGCCACCACCCGAACCGGGCTGCTCACCTCGCCCTTGCGCGACCGGTTTCAGATCCAGGAGCGGCTCGAGTACTACGAGCCTACCGATCTGCTGCAGATCGTCGTGCGGTCGGCGGGGATTCTCGGCGTGCACCTGGAGCGGGACGGGGCGACGGAGATCTCCAAGCGGGCCCGCGGAACGCCGCGCATCGCCAACCGGCTGCTGCGCCGAATTCGCGACTTTGCCGAGGTTGAAGGCGAAGGCACTGTCTCAAAAAAGGTCGCTGAGGCCTCGTTGGATCGCCTCGAGGTGGACGGTGAGGGCCTCGACGCCATGGACCGCCGCATCGCCCTGTGCATCATCGAGAAGTTCGCGGGCGGGCCGGTCGGGGTGGAGACCATCGCCGCGGCCGTTGGAGAAGAGCGCGATACGATCGAAGACGTCTACGAGCCGTTCTTGATCCAACGCGGCCTTTTGCAGCGCACGCCGCGAGGCCGGGTGGCGACCGCCGCCGCCTGGGCCTATTTCGGGCGGAAAATGCCCGGAAACACTGGTCAATCCACGCTCCTGTAACGAATTCCCACGCCATCTCCGTCGGTCTGTCAGGAATTCGATGTGGAGCACTGACGCTCCAGCGTGTCATTTCGCGGGTTTTTTCCTGACCGAACAGGGCTTTCGTGGCATATGCGTTGCTCCTCAACGCACCGTGTTATTGCGGTGAACTCGCCGTCCGGGGCGCACGTTTTCGATGACCAGACACTCGTACAACCAGCGAACTCTTCAAAAAGCCGTGAGTTGTGAAGGGGTTGGGCTGCACAGCGGTGAGAAGGTCAAAATTCGACTGACGCCCGCGCCCGCCGACAGCGGCGTGATCTTCGTGCGGGTGGATCTGCCGGGTCGACCCGAGGTTCCGGCGCGCGTCAGCGAAGTGGTCGATACCGCCTTTGCGACCACCCTGGGGCGGGGCGAAGGGCGAGTGGGTACGGTGGAACACCTGTTGGCGGCCCTCTACGGCATGGGAATCGACAACGCGCGCATCGAGGTCAGCGGCCCGGAAGTGCCGATCCTCGATGGGAGCGCGGCGCCCTGGCTGGACGCGCTCAAGTCCGCCGGTGTCCGAGAACAGGACGCCGCCAAACGCTTCCTGGTGATGCGGAAGTCCGTGACGGCGCAGGACGGCGACAAGTTCGCCCGGTTGGCCCCGTCGAAGAACTTCAAGGTCGACTGCACCATCGACTTTCGACACCCGCTCATCTCCGATCAGTCGTACAGCCTGGAGTTCTCGGATCAGACGTTCGCCCGAGACATCGCTCAGGCCAGAACGTTCGGCTTCTTGCGCGACGTGGAGAAGTTGAAGCGTGCAGGCCTGGCCCGCGGCGGCTCGCTCGACAACGCGATCGTCGTGGACGACTTCTCGATCGTCAACCCGGGCGGTCTGCGCTTCCCCGACGAGTTCGTGCGCCACAAGTTGCTCGATGCCCTGGGGGACATGTCCTTGCTGGGCTTCCCCGTGGTGGGCCACCTGTCCGTGTTCAAGAGTGGCCACGCGCTCAATCGTCGGTTGATGGCCAAGGTGCTGGCCGACCCGACGGCGTATGAGGTCGTGCGCGCTCGACGCCGCGATGCGGCCCGGCTCGATCTCGAGTTCGGCGAGCTGGCGGGCGTGCTGGCCCCGACAGCGGCGTAGACCCGGTTCTTCCTCCCTTCCGGCAGGTGTGGCGTGCGTCATCGCCGTCGCCTCGCTTTTGCTGGCAGTTTGAAGGCGGCGCGCCTAAGAGCCTTCGCCATGAAAATTCTCTCTCTTCGAACGCTGTTGGTTGCGGCCGTTGCCCTGGTCGCTGGCTGCAACAAGCCCACGGTGACGGTGACCGGAACGGGCGCCCTCGACGCGCTCGCCGCGGACACGGTGGTGGCGCAGGTCGGAAGCACCAAGATCACCCTCAAGGAAGTGGACCAGACCGCCGGTGCCGAGCTGGCCGACCTGGAGAAGAAGAAGTTCGATCTGCGCCGCGGGGCCCTCGATCAGATGATCGTGCAGTCCCTGGTGAAGGCCGAAGCCACCAAAGCCGGCAAGACCGAGGAAGAGTTCCTCCGCGCCGAAGTCGACAGCAAGATTGCTCCGCCGGCCGACGCCGACATTCAGAAGGTGTTCGACGAGAACAAGTCCAAGATGCCGCCCGACTCGACGCTGGAAAAGATGAAGCCGCAGATCATCGCGTTCATGACCAACGATCAGCGACGTGAACTGGCCATGAAGCTCTTCGACGAGCTGAAGAAGAAGGCCAACGTGCAGGTGATGTTGAAGGAGCCGCCCAAGCAGCGCGTGGTGGTTGAAGCGACTGGACCCAGCAAGGGCCCGAACGATGCGCGCGTGACCATCGTCGAATTCTCCGACTTCCAGTGCCCGTTCTGCAGCCGGGCCGTCGGCACGGTCGATCGCGTGATGCAGGAGTACGCCGGCAAGGTGCGGTTGGTGTTCCGTCAGTTCCCGCTCGACTTCCACCCCATGGCCCCCAAGGCCGCCGAAGCCGCGCTCTGCGCCGCCGAGCAGGGCAAGTTCTGGGAGATGCACGACACCATGTTCCAGAACCAGCAGAAGCTGATGCCGGACGACCTCAAGGCGCACGCCAAGACCCTGGCCCTCGACACCAAGAAGTTCGACGAGTGCCTGACCTCCGGGAAGATGGCGGCCACCGTGTCGAAGGACATGGAGGCCGGCAAGAAGGCCGGCGTGAACGGGACGCCCGCGTTCTTCATCAACGGCGTGATGCTCTCCGGCGCGCAGCCGTTCGAGGAGTTCAAGCGAGCGATCGACGGCGAGCTCTCGCCGAACTGACCGCCTCCAGCGAGGAACCAGCGGTCATGACCGCGGCGAACCACAGGCACCGGCTGGCCCTCGCGGCCGACGGGAGTCTTCGTGATTCGCTCGCGCTGTACGTCCAGGTCCGCGAGTGGTTCGGCGTGGTCAAAGTCGGGTTGGAGCTGTTCACCGCCGAGGGGCCTGCCGCGGTTCGCGCCTTTCAGGACGCGGGGGCGGAGGTGTTCCTCGACCTCAAGCTGCACGACATTCCCAACACGGTGGAGCGGGCCGCCGCGTCCGCCGCACGCCTGGGCGCCGCGTACCTCACCATCCACGCGGGCGGAGGCGAGGCGATGGTGGCCGCGGCCGTCAACGGCGCCCGTGAGGCACGAGGTACGGCACGCCCGAAGATTCTGGCGGTGACCGTGCTCACCTCGCTCGACGAAGCGGGCTTGAAGGCCTTGAACGTGGGGGTGCCGCTCGGCTCACATGTCGAACACCTGGCGGCTCTGGCGCAGCGCGGCGGCGCGGACGGCGTGGTGTGCAGCGTCGGCGAAGTGGCGGCTGTGAAAGCGGCCCGGGGGCGGACGTTTGTGACCTGCACCCCGGGAATTCGGCTCAGCGGCACCGCGCCGAACGATCAGAAGCGGGTGGAGACGCCAGACGCCGCGGTGCGAGCAGGGAGCGATCTGTTGGTGGTGGGACGAGCCGTCTCCGCCGCAGCCAACCCCAGCGCCGCGGCCGCGGAGGTCGCTTCGCTGGTGGCGTCGGCGGCCGCCGCCTAGCCGACCTTGAGCCGCGCCGCCTTGAGCTTGCCGACCTGAATCAGGTGCGTCCCCGCGGCCAGCTGAAACTTCACGTCGGCCACCTTCGTCCCGGCGACCCTCACGCCGCCTTGCTCGATCAACTTCCGGGCCTCGGTAGCTGACGCCGTCAGCTTCGCGTGGGCCAACGCGCGGGTGAGGGCGACGGACGGCTGCCCCTCGAGAGGGATGGGCAGCTCAGGGAGCGCGTCGGCGTCGAGCTCCTTTTTGGCGAAGCGCTTCTCGAACTCCTCCGCCGCGGCGGGCCCGGCCGGCGCACCATGAAATCGCGAGACGATCTCTGAGGCGAACCCCACCTTGACGGCCTTGGGGTGCAACTGCCCGGACGCGACCGCGGCGCGTTTCGCGTCGATCTCCGCCCTGGTCAGGGACGACAAGAGGTCAACGTAGCGCCACATCAGGTCGTCGGTGATCGACATCAGCTTGCCGAACATCTCCGTGGGCGGCTCGTTCACGCCGACGTAGTTGTCGAGGCTCTTGGACATCTTGTCGCCCACGATTTTTCCCTCGACCAGCCTGGCGTCCAGCCCTTCGAGAATGGGGCCGGTCATCACCACCTGCGGCTCCATCTGGGCGTCGCGCATCAACGCGCGGCCGACGAGCAGGTTGAAGAGCTGATCGGTGGCGCCCAGCTCCACGTCGGCCCTCAAGGCCACAGAGTCGTAGCCTTGCAGGAGCGGGTAGAGGAACTCGTGAATGGCGATGGTGCGCCCTTCCTTGAACCGCGTCTTGAAGTCGTCGCGCTCCAGCATGCGAGCCACCGAGTACTGGGACGCGAGGCGCAGCATGCCTTCGGTCCCCAACGCGTCGAGCCACTCGCTGTTGAACCGCACCTGGGTCTTGTCGGGGTGCAGCACCTTGAAGACCTGCGTCTTGTACGTCTCGGCGTTGGTCTTCACTTCCTCCCGGGTGATGGGCGGGCGGGTCACGTTCTTCCCCGAGGGGTCGCCGATCATCGCGGTGAAGTCGCCGATCAGAAACACCACCTGGTGTCCGAAGTCCTGGAAGCGCCGCATGCGGGTGAGCAGCAACGTATGGCCGAGGTGCAGGTCGGGTCGGTTGGGGTCAAACCCCGCCTTGATGATGAGCGGCTTCTCTTCCCGGTAGCTGCGTTCCAGCTTCTTCTTCAGTTCCTGTTCGGAGTGAAGGTCGACCGTTCCGCGGGTGACTTCGGCGAATTGTTCGTCGGGCGTGGCGGCCCGGAGTGACGACGTCATGCGGGGAATATACGCGCGCCTATCCGCCGCGCGTGTGCATTTCGAGATGTGGGTCCTGGGCCAACTGGGCGCGCGCGTAGAGCTGGGCGCGTCCGTCGCGAAGCGCCAGGCGCTCTTCGGCGCCGCGATCGGCGCGGCGTTGCCAGTGCATTCGGAGGAGGTCCGTCAGCTCTGGCCTCGAGGCGCCCGACCGCAGCGGCCCTTTGAGGTCGAGGCCCAGGCGCCCGTACAGGCAGGTGAAGAACTCCCCGTCGGCGGTCAAGCGCGCCCGATCGCAATCTCGGCAGAACGGCGCGGTGGTCGACGCGATGATCCCAAACGTCTGGCCATCGGGGAGTGTGAAGCGATCGGCGGGGGCCGAAGGCGCTTTGCTCGCGGGCTGGGCGTGCCCCCGTTCCGCGGTGATGGCGGCCAACATCTCTGCCCGAGACACGACCTGCGCCCGGTTCCACTGCGTGGCTCCGCCGACGTCCATGTACTCGATGAACCGCAGCTCGGCGCCGCGCGCCTGCGCGTACGCGAGGAGCGACACCAGCTCATCGTCGTTCACCCCTCGCATGACGACGGTGTCGAGCTTGAGCCCGCGGGGGAACGCCGCGGCCCGCGCCGCGTCGATTCCGCGGAGCACGTCGGCGTGTGCGTCCCGGCGGGTCAGCCTGGAGAAGCGCTCGGCGGACAGGGTGTCCAGGCTCACGGTGATGCGGTGCAAACCGGCCGCGCGCAGCGCCTCGGCCATCGGGGCGAGCAGCACGCCGTTGGTGGTGAGGCTGAGGTCGGTCAAGCCGGGCAGGGC
>CAZFXD010000073.1:0-5543 GCA_964522795.1 uncultured Myxococcaceae bacterium | reverse complement strand
GGGTTCGCGGCCCGCAGCTCCGCTTCGAGTTTCTTCTGCGTCTCGCGTTGGCGCAGCGACTCTTCCTTGCGGGCGAGCATGTCGCGACGAATCTGAATCAGCCCGGCCTCTCCGATGGAGAGGAACGCGGTGACGACCTCGGGGTCGAACTGCGTCCCCTTGCAGCGTTCGATCTCGGCGATGGCGGCGGCCACGCTTGCGCCTTTTCGGTAGGGGCGGTCCGAGGTGATGGCGTCGAGCGTGTCGGCGACGGCGAAGATCCGAGCGCCGATGTGAATTTCCTGACCCTTCAGACCGCGTGGGTACCCGCGGCCGTCGAACTTCTCCTGGTGCGACAGGACGATGGTGGCGGGAATGTCGAGGAAGGGAATCGGCTGGATCATCTGAAACCCGATGTCCGGGTGCTTACGCATCTCCGTCCACTCGTCGGGCGTGAGGGCGCCAGGCTTGAGCAGCACCGCGTCGGGCACGCCGATCTTGCCTACGTCATGCAGGAGGGCCCCGCGGGCGATCTCCTCCAGGGGCTTGCCCTTGATGCCCATCAGCTTGGCCACCGCCACCGTCGACGCCACGACCCGCTGGGAGTGATCGGACGTTTCGTGCTCTCGGGCGTCGAGCGCGGAGACCAGCGCCAGGAGCGTGTTCTCGTAGGTCTCATTGACGTTCTTCAGCGCCGCGCGAAGTTCAGCGGTTCGGTCGCGCACCTTGCGTTCCAGCTTCTTCTGGTAGCGCGCCTTCGCCAGCTCGATGCGGCGCTTGGCCAGTGCGCGCTCGATGGCTCGAATGAGATCCGTGAGGCGAGGCGGCTTGAGCAGGTAGTCCACCGCGCCGCGCCGGAGGCATTCCACGGCGGCTTCGGTGTCGCCGAATCCGGTGAGCATGATCACCGAGGTGTCGGGGAACCGTTCGGTGAAGTGATCGAGGAGCCACAGACCGTCGCGGTCCGGCATCTTCATGTCGCTGATCACCAGCGGGAACTCACCGGCCGACGCCATCTCGAGCGCGGCTTCGGCGCCCGTGGCCGTGACGCAGTCGTAGCCCTCTTCTTTGAGGAGCACGGCGATCACGTCGCGAACGGCGGCGTCGTCGTCGACGATCAGAATTCGGGTAGGAGAGACGACCGAAGCTGGATGCACAGGAACCCGTAGTTTAGAGGCGGGAAAGCCCAGAGCGGAAGTTTGTCAGATCAGGGGGATGCCGGGCCTTAAGAATCGCCCGCCCGGCGGCAGGTACGACGCACCGGGCCGAGCCCAGGCGACCGCTTCGCGCCCCAGTCTTGGCCCGGTCACTCAACTGTTGCGTCGGGCCGCCCCGATGTTATCAGCCACACACGGTAGTCTTTCCCGGAGGATGCGATGGCTGAACTCTTCGATGTCGTCATCATCGGCTCGGGCCCCGGTGGCTATGTGGCCGCCATCCGCGCCGGCCAGTTGGGCTTGAAGACCGCGCTGGTGGAGAAGGACAAGAAGCTGGGCGGCACGTGCCTGCACCGCGGCTGCATTCCCACCAAGTCGCTGCTCTGGACGGCCGAGCTCTACTCCCACATTCAGCACGCGGCCGAGTTCGGCATCAAACTCGAGAACCCGGCCATCGACTGGGCCCAGGCCCAGAAGCACAAGCAGAAGGTGGTCGACAAGGGCGCCAACGGCATCGAGTTCTTGATGAAGAAGAACAAGGTGACCGTGGTGAAGGGTCACGGCCGGGTGGCGGGCAAGGGCAAGGTCGAAGTCACCACCGACGCCGGCAAGCAGGTGCTGGAGACCAAGAACATCATCCTCGCCATGGGGTCGGTGCCGAAGTCGCTCCCCAACGTGAAAGTCGATCACAAGCGCGTGCTCAACTCGGACTCGGTGCTGGAGCTGGCCGTGGTGCCCAAGAGCATCGCGGTCATCGGAGCCGGGGCCGTGGGCACGGAGTTCGCCTCGGTCTTCAGCCACGTGGGCAGCCAGGCCACGATCATCGAGTTCATGCCGCACCTGTTGCCGATTGAGGACGAAGACGCCTCCAAAGAGCTCGAGAAACAGTTCAAGCGCCGGAAGATCGAGCTGGCGCTTGGCACCAAGGTCGAAAAAGTCGAGACGAGCGAGAAGGGCGTCAAAGTCACTGTTTCGACCGGCGCGGAGACGCGCGTGATCGAAACCGAGTACCTGCTCTCGGCGGTCGGCCGTCAGCCGGTCACCTCCGACGCCGGGCTGGAGAAGACGAACATTCAGCTGGAGAAGAACGGCTCGATCAAGACCGACGTCATGATGCGAACCACCGAAGCGAATGTGTACGCGATCGGCGACATCGTCCCCACGCCCATGTTGGCGCACGTGGCCTCGGCGCAGGGCATTCTGGCCGTGGAGCACATCGCCGGAAAGAACCCGCAGCCGCTCAACTACGACCGTGTCCCCAGCGCGACCTACTGCTACCCCGAAGTGGCGAGCGTGGGGCTGACCGAGAAGAAGGCCCGGGAGCGCGGGTACGACGTGAAGACGGGCTCGTTCCCCTTCAGCGCCATCACCAAGGCGTCGATCTCGGACGAAGGCATCGGCTTCGTGAAGATCGTGGCGGAGAAGAAATACGACGAGGTGCTGGGCGTGCACCTGGTCGGGCCTCACGCCACCGAGCTGCTGGCCGAGGCCTGCGTGGCGCTCCGCCTGGAGACCACCACCGAAGAGCTCGCGCGCACCATGCACGCGCACCCGACGCTCTCCGAAATTGTCCGCGAGGCGGCCGAGGCGACGCTCGGCCACGCGATTCACATCTAGCGAGGTTGGGCGCGGCCGATGGCAACTCCCTCCAGATTTCCCGAGGTTCAGGAGCGGCTCGAGGGGCCGAAGCCGCCGTGGCTGACGGTGAAGCTGCCGCGGGGAGAGGGCTACGAGCGCGTCCGGGCGTTGGTGAAGTCGCTCAAGCTGGCCACCGTGTGCGAGGAGGCCCGCTGTCCCAACATCGCCGAGTGCTGGTCGGGTGGAACGGCGACCGTGATGTTGATGGGCGAGGTGTGCACCCGCGCCTGCAAGTTCTGCCACGTGAAGATGGGGGCGCCCCCACCGTTGGATCCGCACGAGCCTGAGCACCTGGCGCTGGCGGTGAAGGAGCTGGGGCTCGAGTACATCGTGGTGACGAGCGTCAATCGCGACGACCGACCCGACGGAGGGGCGAGCCACTTCGCGTCGGCGATTTCGGCGCTGCGGCGGGAGTCGCCCAAGACGACGGTCGAAGTGCTCATCCCGGATTTTCAGGGGGTGGAGTCGTCGCTCGCAGTGGTGGCCGAAGCTCGGCCGCATGTCGTGGCGCACAACGTGGAAACGGTGGAGCGTTTGACGCCGACGGTGCGCGACCGCCGCGCCACCTACCGCCAGAGCCTTGACGTGCTCCGGTACCTCAAGCAGCGCCCGGAGCGGCTGTACACCAAGACGTCGATTATGGTCGGCCTGGGCGAGACCGAGGATGAGCTGAAAGCGACCTACGCCGATCTCCGCGCGGTCGGGGTGGACGTGCTGACGTTGGGCCAGTACCTCCAGCCCTCGCAACACCACCTGCGGGTGGAGCGCTTCGTGTCGCCCGCGGAGTTCGACCGCTACCGTGCGACCGCCGAATCGTTCGGGTTCTTGTACGTGGCCGCGGGGCCGCTGGTGCGCTCGTCCTATCGCGCCGCCGAGTTCTTCATGCGCGGGTTGATGGAGAAGGATCGCACCGCGCAGGGTGAGAAAGCCTGAACGTGCGCGAACTGAACCTGCTCCAGGCGGTGAACGACGCCCTCCGCACCGAGATGCGCCGCGACGAGCGCGTGGTGGTGCTGGGGGAAGACGTGGGCAAGTTCGGCGGCGTGTTTCGTGCCACCGCCGGGCTGTACGAGGAGTTTGGCGCCGAGCGCGTGATCGACACCCCCCTGTCGGAAGGCGGCATCATCGGAACCGCCATCGGCATGGCCATGTACGGCATGCGGCCGGTGCCGGAGATTCAGTTCTCGGACTTCATCTTCCCTGCGTTCGATCAAATCGTCTCGGAGCTGGCCAAGCTTCGGTACCGGTCGGGGGGAGAGTATTCGGCTCCCATGGTGATCCGCACGCCGTTCGGGGGCGGGATCAAAGGCGGCCACTACCACTCGCAGAGCCCGGAGGCGCTGTTCATTCACACCGCGGGGTTGAAGGTGGTGGCGCCCTCCAACCCCTACGACGCCAAGGGCCTGCTGCTGGCGGCCCTGCGTCAGCCGGACCCGGTGATCTTCTTCGAGCCCAAGCGCGTGTACCGCGCTGCCAAGGGCGACGTGCCGGAAGAGGACTACGAGGTTCCCCTGGGCGTGGCGAGCGTGGTTCGCGCCGGCGACGACGTGACGGTCGTGTCCTACGGCGCCATGGTGCACGAGGCGATCTCCGCGGTCGAAACCGCGGCGGAGCGGGGCGTGAGCTGCGAGTTGATCGACCTGCGGACGCTCTGGCCGCTCGACATCGACACCCTGGTGCAGAGCGTGCAACGGACCGGGCGGCTGGTGGTGGTTCACGAAGCCGCGCGGACGTGTGGGTTGGGCGCTGAGATCTCCGCGCTGATCACCGAGCGCTGCTTCACCACGCTGGAAGCGCCAGTGCAGCGCGTCACCGGCTGGGACACCCCGTTCCCGTACACACTTGAAAATGAGTACCTCCCCCTGGCTCCGCGTATTCTGCAGGGGATCCTGGACACAGCTGCCTTCGTCGCCTGAAGGTTCGGAGAGACACGATGGCCATGTACGAATTCAAGCTTCCTGACATCGGCGAAGGCGTCGTCGAAGGCGAGATCGTCAAGTGGTTGATCAAGCCCGGCGACCAGGTCTCGGAAGACCAGCCCATGGTCGAGGTCATGACGGACAAGGCGACCGTCACCATTCCGTGCCCGAAGAAGGGCCGGGTGCTGGAGCTGTTCGGCAAGGAGGGCGACATCGCCAAGGTTCACCACGCCCTGGTGCGGCTTGAGCTCGACGGCGCAGCCCCAGCCGCGGTGGCGGCGCCGGCGACTGCCGCGGCTTCGGTCCACACCGCGGTGACCAGGAACGCGGTGCCGGCGGTTCAACGGGCGGTGCCGGGCGCGGCGACGGCGGCGGTGGCGAACGGTCACAAAGTGCTGGCGACCCCCGTCACGCGGCGCATCGCCCGCGAACACGGAATTGACCTCCAGCGGGTGCCCGGCACCGGGCCGCAGGGGCGGGTGCTGAAATCAGACGTGGAGGCGATGCTGAACGGCGGGGGCGCGTCGGCCCCCACGCAGACCCGTTCGGTGGAGCGATCGGCTCCCCTGGTCCTGCGCGGTGGGGATGAGCGCATCGCCATCAAGGGGCTGCGCAAGCGCATCGCGGACAAGATGGTGAAGGCGAAGTTCACCGCGCCGCACTACACGTTCGTCGAAGAGATTGACGCATCGCCGCTGGTCGAGGTGCGCGATCGAATCAACGCCACGCTCAAACAGGACGCCGGGGCGAAGATCTCGTTCCTCCCGTTCTTCTGCAAGGCGCTGGTGGCCGCGTTCAAGAAGTTCCCGCAGGTCAACGCCAACCTGGACGAAGCCACGTCCGATCTGAT